>NZ_SCKY01000025.1:0-51466 GCF_004100315.1 Hydrotalea sp. AMD
CGATGTCGGTTCGTCACATCCTGGGGCTGGAGAAGGTCCCAAGGGTTCGGCTGTTCGCCGATTAAAGTGGCACGTGAACTGGGTTCAGAACGTCGCAAGACAGTTCGGTCCCTATCTGTGGTGGGCGTTAGTAAATTGAGTGGACGTGACCTTAGTACGAGAGGACCGGGTTGCATGTACCGCTGGTGTATCAGTTGTGCCGCCAGGTGCAATGCTGAGTAGCTATGTACAGTCAGGATAAACGCTGAAAGCATCTAAGCGTGAAACCTTCCACAAGATGAGTTTACTTTTAAGGGTCGTCAGAGACGATGACGTTGATAGGCTACAGATGTACAGCTGGTAACAGCAAAGTCGAGTAGTACTAATTACCCGTAAGCTTTATTTTTTTTATTTACACAAAACACTTCCCAATATGTTAACTTATTGAAGAGTTTATGGTGGTTATACCGAGGGTGTTCACCTCTTCCCATTCCGAACAGAGAAGTTAAGTCCCTCATGGCCAATGGTACTTGGGCCTTGTCCCTGGGAGAGTAGGTAGCTGCCGTATTTATCTTAAAGCCGGCTTAGATAATACTAAGCTGGCTTTTTTTATGCTGTAAAACTAAAAAATTAGATAAGTTATAAATAGGTAAAACACCATTTCTCAAGTCTTTGATTACACCATTGAATCCTTAAAAAACACGGATCAATCTTTTTGTACATTCACCTTTTTCTTCTAAAAAATGCCTTCATTAAAAAAGCAGCTTCATCTGCCAATACACCTTGTGTAAGGGTGGTTTTGGGATGAAAAGGATATTGTTGAGGAAAGTACCGGCTATAACCATTTTTTTCGTCGGCTGCGCCATATACAATCCGCCCAATTTTACTCCAATACAAAGCACCGGCACACATCAGGCAAGGCTCTAAGGTAACATACAGTGTGGCTTCCGGTAAATACTTCGAACCCAATGCGCCAAATGCCGTTGTTAATGCAATAATTTCTGCATGTGCTGTGGCATCTTTCAATAACTCCACCTGGTTATATCCACGTGCTATAATTTCATTGTGCTGTACAATAATGGCCCCAACAGGCACTTCATCTGCATCAAAGGCTAATTCAGCCTGCTCTAATGCCTTTCGCATATAATAAGCATCATCTTTTAATATATCCATAAAAAAAATTGAATGATACCATTGTTTTGTTATTTCCCAAATGCAAAGTAGCGTATAAAAAAACAAACCCTCGTAAAAGGGTTTGAAGTAATACAATGACTGATTTAATGGTTTAAGGTAATTGTCTGATTTGAATATTTCTAAACCAAACATCATTTCCGTGATCCTGTAGGGCAATATGGCCTTTTTTAAACATCCCAAAGCCCGGCATGTTTTTAAATTTGCTATGGGCAATCATGTCTTGCCAGTTATTGTCCCATAAGGTTGTTTTTACTACAACTGTACCATTTAAAATAAGTTGTAATGTACTGTGGTTGGCAATAATTTCTACTTTATTCCATTCACCAACGGGTTTAACCGTTTCTTTACTACAGGCAATTAAGTCATACAAATCGCCGGCACGATGTTTATGAATTTTGCCATCGGGGTGGCCATCATTATCTAAAACCTGCATTTCTAATCCCGTATTCCATGTTTCGTTGTATTTGGCCGGATTGTCTTGAACAAAAAATAAAATACCGCTGTTGCCATCTTTCGATATTTTCCACTCAGCTTTAAAATCGAAATTAGTAAAGGCTTTATTGGTAACCAAATCGCCACCACCTTCTGTTTGATAGCTTTTTTTATCGGCAGCATTTAAATGAATTGCCCCATCCTCAATTTTCCAGGCATTACCTACAGTGGTTTTGCCATAACTATGCCAACCGTTAAAGGTTTTGCCATCAAATAAAGACACCCATCCATGTTGAGCATTTAGGATGGGTATCTCAAAAGTTTTCTTTGTAAACGCAAAAGAAACAAACAATGCGCTCATGATAATCAGCGCCGCAGTTAATTTTTTTGGTAGCATATAATATATTTTAAATGATGAATTGCTTATCGGCATATCGGCACTGCACATTTCTTTATACGTCAATACAAATACGTTATTATTATTTTTTCAATAACAAAATATATTTAACCATTTGTTCTGCATCGGCAACAGATAAATTAGGATGTGGTGTCATAGGTACCTGGCCCCAAACACCTGACCCACCTTTAATAATTTTTGCGGCCAGCATAGGTATATCTTTATCGGTATATTTATTGGCAACATCGCGGTAAGCAGGGCCAATTAATTTTTCGTCTACTTTATGGCAGGTTAAACAATCATTTTTTGCTATCAGTGCCAAGCCTTTTTTATAATCTGGATTGTCTGATAAATCGGTTGATGCAGTTGCGGGTGCAGGTGAAGCTGCTTCAGTTTGTGGGGTAGAAGTGCTTGCAGCGGCTGACTGATCGCCACTATTCTGATTGCTGTTTCCACAGGCATAGGCCAGAAAAGCCATGCTGATTACGATTGACATTTTTTTCATAAAAAATAAATTTTTTAAATAATGGTGCAAAGTTATTTCAATCCCAATACCGAACGGTTAAAATCTTCTGAAGCAGCAGTGCCTGCAAAATCATCAAATGCTTTTTCGGTAACATGAATAATATGGTTACTGATAAAAGGAGCTCCTTCTTTGGCACCATCTGTTGCGTTTTTAATACAACATTCCCATTCTAATACTGCCCATCCTTTATAATCGTAAGTAGCTAATTTGCTGAAAATAGATTTAAAATTTATCTGCCCGTCGCCAAGCGATCTAAACCTGCCGGCACGGTTTACCCAGCTTTGAAAACCACCATATACGCCCTGTTTTCCGGTTGGATTAAATTCTGCATCTTTTACATGAAAAGCCCGTATGCGTTCATGGTAGTAATCAATATAAGTTAAATAATCCAGACATTGCAGTAACAAATGAGATGGGTCATATAACAAACATGCTCTGCGGTGTTGTTCAACTGCATCTAAAAACATTTCGTAGCTAACACCATCGTGCAAATCTTCGCCGGGGTGTATTTCATAACAAATATCCACATCACACTCATCAAAATAACGCAATATGGGCAACCAACGGTTTGCCAGTTCTGTAAAGGCTGTTTCAACCAAACCTATCGGTCTTTGTGGCCAGGGATACATCATTGGCCAGGCCAATGCACCGCTAAAAGTAGCATGGGCACTCAATCCTAAGTGTTGCGATGCTTTGGCTGCATAGCGCAGTTGTTGGGCTGCCCATTCGGTGCGTGCCTTGCTATTGCCATGTACTTCGGCAGGTGCAAAGCCATCAAACAAAGCATCATAAGCAGGATGCACGGCCATTAACTGCCCTTGTAAATGCGTGGATAGCTCGGTAATAGCCAGGCCATAACTGTTTACCAATCCTTTCAATTCATCGGCATAGGTTTTACTTTCGGCAGCTAATTGTAAATTAATGCAGCGGGCATCCCAAGTAGGTATTTGAATGCCTTTATAACCCAATCCGGCGGCCCATTCGCAAATAGCAGGCAGGCTGTTAAAGGGAGGTTCATTACCCATGAACTGTGCTAAAAAAATTCCGGGCCCTTTTATTGTTTGCATGGTGATATTTTTTTTGTAGTCAGCAATTGTACAAGTATGGGACTGTTGTTGCGTCGCACACTTGTACGTTCGGTAATACTATTCGTCAATACTACTCCGTAAATAGCGTCCATTTTTCCGATGAATGAGCAGAGGCTATCACACTGTCAATAAATGCCATACCTCTAACTCCTTCGGCAACTGAAGGAAAATCAAGCATTTCAGGTGTAGGTGTTTCGCCTTGTTGTTCTGCTAAAAGTGTGCGTGCAAAATTTCGGTAAATATTGCCAAATGCTTCTAAGTAGCCTTCGGGATGCCCACCCGGAGTGCGGCAATTTTGTGTAGCAAAAGAAGAGAGGCGCTCGGTATAATTGCTGCCTGCCCTCAATATTTGTGTAGGTGCATCTAACCACTTTACCATTAAGGTATTGGGTTCCTGTTGTGCCCATTCAATGCCTCCTTTTTCACCATAAACCCTTATTTTCAGTGCATTTTCTTCGCCTGCAGCTACTTGCGATGCCATTAAAACTCCTGCTGCACCGTTGTTAAATTTCAATAATACATTACCATCATCATCTAATGCCCTGCCTTCTACCATTACATTCAAATCGGCACACAAATGTGTAATTTTTAAGCCGGTAATGTATTCTGCTAAATGGGCAGCATGGGTTCCAATATCGCCCATGGCACCACTTTTACCGCTCTTTTTAGGATCGGTGCGCCAGGCTGCTTGTGCATTGCCTTCGCGTTCAGATAATTTGCTAAGCCATCCCTGCGGATATTCTACCCAAACCTTTCTGATTTTACCTAAAGTATTTGCCTGAATCATGGCTTTTGCCTGCTTCACCATGGGATAACCTGAGTATGTATGTGTTAAACACAAATGCAATCCCGTTGTAGCCAGTTTTTCTTTCAGTTGCTTGGCTTCATCTAACGAAAAAGTAATGGGTTTTTCAATTACTACATGAAAGCCTAGATCCAATGCCATCATGGCGGGTGCAAAATGTGCAAAGTTGGGGGTAACAATGGTAACAAAATCTATTCGTTCATTGGCAGGCATTTTGCTTTCGGCCTGCAGCATTTCTTCGTAGGTTAAATAGGTTCTTTCTTTGGGCAAAAAAAGCATTTCCCCCGATTCAATTGCTGTTTGCGGATGAATGCTCAATGCACCGCAGCTCAGTTCAATCAATCCATCCATATTGGCTGCTATACGGTGGATGGCGCCAATAAAAGCATCTTTTCCGCCACCAATCATACCCATTCGTAATTTTCTTTTCATGATTTCTTTATTTTTTTGCTGTAAAAAATGAGCCATATTGGCCGGATATTCACGTTGTTATTCTACAAAAAGATAACTGGAAACAACAGGCAATGCAATAGGGCTGCTTGGATAAATGAAATTTGTTTTGGCAAACATTCATTTCAACTGCAATCAAATGTAAGCTTTGTGTACTATAAAAAAACACATTTACAAAGGGTTAAAAAAGAATTGATTTTTATCAAAATCCATTACAAATGCTGCTGGTTAAAAAATTACTTTTACATTTAACCTTCAAACGATTTATACCTAACGATTGATTATGCAAGCCAACATTCAAAAAAACAAATTATTTGTTGCCAGTTGTTTAGCCTTATTGGTAACATCTCTTTCCTTTGGTATTCGAGCGGGTATTTTAGATACTCTGGGGACCCAGTTTCAACTCAATAAAGCCGAGTTGGGCGCTATTGCTGCTACTGCATTCTGGGGTTTCCCACTGGCCATTATTTTTGGCGGCATTGTGGTAGATGTTATTGGCATGAAGCGTTTATTAATTCTTGCATTTGTATTTCATTTAGCAGGTATTATTTTAACCATTTATGCAGGGAAATTTGGTAGCCCTTATGCTGCTTTATTTATTTCTACTTTGTTAATTGGCCTTGCCAATGGAACTGTAGAGGCGGCATGTAATCCATTAATTACTTCGTTATACCCTGATAATAAAACTACCAAACTCAACCACTTTCATTTGTGGTTTCCAGGGGGTATCGTAATTGGTACTTTACTGGTTTTTTTATTAAATAAAATAGGTATTGGCTGGCAAATTCAAGTGGGCTTAATGATTGTACCTACATTAATATATGGTTACTTATTCAGCAAATTGCAATTCCCTGTAACTGAACGGGTGGCAAAAGGAGTTAGTACTGCAAAAATGTACCGCTCTTTATTGAACCCTTTATTCATTATTATGATTATTTTAATGTTTGGTACAGCTATTACTGAACTATTTACTGGACAATGGATTGACGTATTATTAAAAAATGTAAGTGATAACGCTATTTTGCTCTTAACCATTGAAACTGGTGTGATGGTGGTGGGCCGTGGTTTTGCAGGACCGGTAGTACATCGTTTATCACCTGCAGGTGTGCTATTATTCTCGGCCATATTTTCGGCCTTGGGTTTGTATATACTGGGACATACAACCGGTAATTTATTGTTTATAGGTGCATTGGTATTTGGTTTGGGGGTGTGTTATTTTTGGCCAACCATGTTGGGTTTTGTTTCTGAAAACCTGCCTGAAACCGGTGCTGTTGGTATTAATTTAATGGGCGGTGCAGGTATGTTTGCCGTTTCGATATATACCATTTTTATGGGTAGCCATTACGACAATCTACTGGCTGCGCAATTACCGGTAAATGCCGATATTAAAGCGTTTATGGAAGCGCCTCCCGGTTCAGATATGGCCAATCAGTTAATTGAAGCCAAAAAAGCAGCAGGCCCGGCTATTATTAATACTACTTTTGTAATTCCTGTTATTTTAATTGTGGCATTTACCGCATTGTTTTTCTATAAAAAAAATCAAAAAAATAAAACAATGATCGTTGCACAATCATAGTAGCACTTCTCATTTTTTCCTTATCCCTTAAAATAGCAGCATGTATAACAGGCGCAAAGCAATTCAAACATTATTTACCGGAACGGCAACTGTTGCCGCTGCTCCTTTTTTATTACAAATGAAATCAAATACTGCTTTTGATATTGCTTCCTCATCATTAAAAGGCAATATCAATCATGCCGTGTGCAGGTGGACGTATCAATACTTGCCTTTAGATACTTTGTGTACTACTGCCAAACAAATTGGTATTAAAGGCATTGATTTGGTGGGGCCTGCCGATTGGCCGGTTTTAAAAAAGTATGGCCTTACTTCTTCTATGTGTAATGGCGCAGAACTTAACCTTACCGATGGATGGGCCGATACTAAATTTCATGCAGCTTTAATTTCCCGTTATAAAGAACATATTGCACTGGTTGCTAAAGCTGGATATAAAAATTTAATTTGTTTTAGTGGTAGCAGAAGAGGTATGGATGATGAAACAGGCTGGAATAATTGTGTACAGGGTTTGAAACAAATTATGGGCGATGCAGAGAAAAACAATGTAACCATTGTAATGGAATTGCTGAACAGCAAAATAGATCATAAGGATTATATGTGCGACCACACCAAATGGGGGGTAGAATTGTGTAAAAGAATAGGTTCTCCTAATTTTAAATTGCTGTACGATATCTATCACATGCAGATAGATGAAGGCGATGTGATAAGAACCATTCAGGAGTATCATCCCTACATTGCACACTACCATACCGGCGGTGTTCCGGGCAGGCACGAAATTAATGACACACAGGAATTGTATTATCCGGCTATTATGAAAGCCATTGTTGCCACAGGCTTTAACGATTTTGTGGCACAGGAGTTTATACCTACCGGTAATGATAAAATTGAATCACTAAAAAAAGCCGTTGCTATTTGCGATGTGTAAACGTTTGCATTAAAATATTGGTAAAAAGGAACAACGGTTCACATAGGGCGCAGAAAAAGAATAGCTTTAGCAATAAATGAATTTGGACAAATAATATTGATTTTTCACATTATAATTTATACATTTTATTATGGCTGACAATTATTTTGATGCAATTGTAATCGGATCGGGTATTAGTGGCGGATGGGCTGCTAAAGAATTAACCGAAAAAGGTTTAAAAGTGTTGATGTTGGAACGTGGTAAAAACATTGAGCACATTAAAGATTATGTAAACGCTAATAAAGATCCCTGGGAGTTTCCGCACCGGGGAAGGCCTACTCAGCAAATGATTAAAGATCATCCTGTTTTAAAACGCGATTATGTACTGAATGAATTTAATGTAGACTGGTGGGTAAACGAACAGGAGTCGCCCTACACTGAAGTGAAGCGTTTTGACTGGTTCAGAGGCTATCATGTAGGTGGTCGTTCCTTATTGTGGGGCCGACAAAGCTATCGCTGGAGCGATTTTGATTATGAAGCCAATGCCAAAGATGGGATTGCGATTGACTGGCCGGTGCGTTATAAAGAAATTGCCCCCTGGTATGATTATGTTGAAAAATTTGCAGGCATTAGTGGCAACAGAGACGGTCTTGCGCAGTTGCCCGATGGGGAATTTATGCCCCCCATGGAAATGACCTGTGTAGAAAAAGATGTTGCTGCCCGCATTAAAGACCATTATAAAGGTGCTCGTAGTATGATTATTGGGCGTACTGCCAATATTACCGTGCCACATGAAGGCAGAACCAATTGCCAATACAGAAACAAATGCTGGCTGGGATGCCCATTCGGCGCCTATTTCAGCACACAGTCGGCCACCTTGCCGGCTGCGCAAAAAACAGGCAACCTTACATTAAGACCCTGGAGTATTGTTACAAAAATTCTATACGATAAAGATACCAAAAAAGCCACCGGTGTTGAAGTATTAGATGCAGTGAACAATCAAACCTATGAATATAAATCTAAAATTGTATTTCTGAATGCCTCTACCTTAAACAGCGCCTGGGTACTCATGAATTCTGCAACCGATATTTGGCCCGATGGTTTGGGTAGCAGTAGTGGAGAACTGGGTCATAATTTAATGGATCACCATTTAGGCGTAGGTGCATCGGGTATTGTAGAAGGGTATGAAGATAAATACATCTATGGCCGAAGAGCCAATGGCATTTACATACCTCGTTACAGAAATTTATTTGGTGATAAACGTGATTATTTAAGAGGTTTTGGTTACCAGGGCGGCGGAAGCCGTGAAGGCTGGAGCCGTAATATTCCGGAATTAAGTATTGGTGCTGCTTTTAAAGAGGCATTAACTGAACCCGGTACATGGACAATGGGCATGGGTGGCTTCGGTGAAATTTTACCTTACCATGAAAACAAAGTAACATTAGATAAAAATAAAAAAGATAAATGGGGTTTACCGGTATTGGCTATTGATTGCGAATTGAAAGAGAATGAATTGAAGATGCGTAAAGACATGCTGAATGATGCAGTTGAAATGTTAGAAGCTGCCGGCGTTAAAAATGTACAGGGCTGGGATGGTGATGGTACACCCGGAAGAGGCATCCATGAAATGGGTACCGCCCGTATGGGTAATGATCCTAAAACTTCTGTGTTGAACAAATACAACCAGGTTTGGGATGCGAAAAATGTATTTGTTACCGATGGTTCTTTTATGGTATCTGCAGCTTGCGTAAATCCTTCTTTGTCGTACATGGCATTTACAGCTCGTGCTGCCAATTATGCAGTAGAAGAATTGAAAAAAGGAAATATTTAATAATCTGTTGAAGTTATATTTTTCAACTTTTTAAACAGTTATCACATGCCGGGCAATCAACCCAATATCGCAACAAAAGCAACAGAGGCCAATACATATGATGCCATTGTAATTGGCTCAGGTATTAGTGGTGGATGGGCTGCTAAAGAGTTAACTGAAAAAGGATTGAAAACCATTATGCTGGAACGTGGCCGCAATTTTGAGCATATTAAAGATTATAAAACTGCGCAATGGGATCCCTGGGATTTTCCGCATCGCGGAAGGACCACCGAAGCACAACGTAAGGCCTACCCCGTTATACATCGCGGATGGGCAGCTAATGAAGCAGTGATGGATTATTGGGCCAATGAACAGGATTGCCCCTATACCGAAATAAAACCATTTACCTGGTGGCGTTCTTACCAGTTAGGTGGTCGCTCCATATTGTGGGGCCGCCAAAGCTATCGCTGGAGTGATTTTGATTTTGAAGCCAATGCCAAAGACGGGATTGCGATTGACTGGCCGGTTCGTTATAAAGAAATTGCACCCTGGTACGATTATGTTGAAAAATTTACCGGCATCAGTAGTTCTTTGGAAGGGCTTCAGCAATTACCCGATGGGCAATATTTACCTCCTATACCGCTAAACTGTGTAGAAAAAGAAGTGGCTGCCCGTTTAAAAAAACAATACAACAATCAACGCCATTTATTTATAGGCAGGGTGGCCAATATTACAAAGCCTATTCAAAGCCGCACCAATTGCCAGTTTAGAAATCGTTGTTGGGAAGGATGCCCTTTTGGCGGATACTTTAGTACACAATCATCTACTCTTCCGGCAGCTATGGCAACCGGCAAACTAACGGTACGCCCTTTTAGTATTGTTACCCGGATTATTTACGATAAAAATACCCAAAAAGCCACCGGTGTAGAAGTATTAGATGCCGAAACCAATCAAACCTATACCTATTATGCAAAAATTGTGTTTCTCAATGCATCTGCCTTAAATTCTGCCTGGGTATTAATGAATTCTGCAGCCGATATCTGGCCCGATGGCTTAGGTAGTAGTAGTGGCGAATTAGGGCATAATATCATGGATCATCATTACAACTGTGGTGCATCGGGTGTTATGCCGGGATTTGAAGATGTTTATTATGATGGGGGCAGAAGGCCTACCGGTTTCTATATTCCCCGTTTTGCAAATTTGTTTAATGACAAACGAAACTACCTGCGTGGTTTTGGATACCAGGGTGGTGCCAGCCGCGAAGGCTGGAGCCGGGAAGTGGCTGAATTAAACATCGGTGCCAATTTTAAAGAGGCATTAACACAACCGGGTACCTGGACTATTGGCGCTACTGCTTTTGGTGAAATTTTACCCTATCATGAAAATAAAATAACCTTAGATCCCAACAAAAAAGACAAATGGGGTTTACCTGTTTTAGCAATGGATGCTGAAATTAAAGACAATGAAAAAGCCATGCGAAAAGATATGGTAAACGAAATGGCACAAATGTTAACAGCAGTAGGTGCTACGCAGGTAACTACCTGGGACAATGGCCATGCCATGGGCCACGGTATACATGAAATGGGTACTGCCCGTATGGGTAACGATCCTAAAACTTCGGTATTAAACAAATACAATCAGGTTTGGGATGCCAAAAACGTATTTGTTACCGATGGTTCTTTCATGGTTTCTTCTGCCTGTGTTAATCCATCGTTAACGTATATGGCCTTTACGGCAAGGGCTGTTGATTTTGCTGTAAATGAACTTAAAAAAAACAATATTTAAATTCGGGAATGAATGGTGCTGAATAATGATAAGAACGTACAAGTGAGTGACACAACCGGTGTTACACAAAGTATCAATAGCCGGTAACAAAAAAATAAAATATGCCACAGGATACATCAAATATTCATTTGAATACAACAGGTAAACAAAACAATACCTACGATGCTATTGTAATTGGCTCTGGTATTAGTGGTGGATGGGCTGCTAAAGAATTAACAGAAAAAGGATTGAAAACACTTTTGTTAGAAAGAGGTAGAGATGTGGTACATATTAAAGATTATCCCACCGCTACATTAAATCCATGGGATTTTACGCACCGGGGTCGCATGCCTTTAAATGTAACCACTGAAAATCCGGTAGTTGCCCGCTGTTATGCATTTGGGGAAGCTTCGCAACATTTTTTTGTAAAAGATACCGAACATCCTTATGTTCAGGAAAAACCATTTGATTGGATTAGAGGGTATCAGGTAGGTGGAAAAAGTTTATTGTGGGCAAGGCAAACCCAACGTTGGAGCCGATTCGATTTTGAAGGTCCGGAGCGGGATGCTTTTGCCGTTCCCTGGCCTTTTACTTATAATGAAATTGCGCCATGGTATTCGCATGTAGAAAAATTTGCCGGTATCAGTGGTAATAAAGATGGGCTGGAAACATTGCCGGATGGAGAGTTTTTGCCACCCTGGGATTTGAACTGTGTGGAGAAAACCATTCAACAGCGCATTATGCAACAATATAAAAATCGCTATGTAGTGCAAGGCAGGTGTGCGCATTTAACCAAACCCAATCCCATTCATGTGGAACAGGGGCGTACGCAATGCCAGGCCCGTAGTTTGTGTGAACGTGGTTGTCCGTTTGGCGGTTATTTCAGTTCAAATGCTAGTACCATTCCCTGGGCACAAAAAACAGGTAATCTTACATTAGTGCCCGAAAGTGTTGTTCACTCTATTATTTATGATGAAAAACTACAGAAAGCCACCGGCGTTAGAGTAATTAATGCTGTTACAAAAGAAGCAACGGAATATTATGCCAAAATTATTTTTGTAAATGCATCTACCATCAATACCAATTTAATTTTGTTGAATTCTGTTTCCAATCGTTTTCCAAATGGATTGGGTAACGATAGTGGATTGCTGGGCAAATTTATTGCCTTTCACAATTACAGAGGGCACGTTACAGCTTCGTTTGAAGGACCGCAGGATAAATATTATTATGGGCGCAGGCCAACACAAGCCATGATGCCTAATTTTAGAAATGTATACCATCAGGAAACTGATTTTTTAAGAGGCTATATGGTGCACTACAGTGCAGGCCGGGCAAGGGCTTCAGCCGATGGTATCGGCGCTGCATTCAAAGATGCCATTACCGAAGCCGGTAACTGGTATGTAAGCATGATGATGCAGGGTGAAACCATTCCCAAAGAAACCAATCACGTACGTTTAAGTACTACTGAAAAAGATGAATGGGGCATTCCACAATTAATTACTTCGGTTGCCTATGATGACAATGATGAAAAATTATTGAAAGATTTTCTAACTCAGGGTAGTGAAATGTTGGCAGCTGCCGGTTGTACCAATATACAAACACACGACAGCAAACAAGCCCCCGGCTTAGATATTCATGAAATGGGTGGCGTAAGAATGGGTAAAGACCCCAAAACTGCTTTGCTAAATGAATGGAATCAAATGCATCATTGTAAAAATGTATTTGTTACTGATGGGGCTTGTATGGTAAGCACCAGTACGCAAAACCCTTCATTAACTTATATGGCCATTACTGCACGGGCGGCCAATTATGCAGTTGAACAATTGAAAAAAAACAATATATAATTAAACTTTTAAAATACAAGCTATGGATAGAAGAGAACTTTTAAAAATGGTTGCACTGGCTACCGGCGGTGTAATGGTTGGTGGTGAGTTTTTACTCAGCGGCTGCAAAAATGAAAAATCCGGTGTGGTAGCCTTTAAACCGGATGATATTGCTTTCTTAGATGAAGTAGGTGAAACCATTATTCCAACTACTTCTTCTCCCGGAGCAAAAGCAGCCGGAATTGGTAATTTTATGAAAGTGATGGTGACTGACTGCTACACGGAACCCGATCAAAAAGTATTCATGGAAGGCATCAGCCAATTAAATGAATTCTGCAAAAAAGAGAACGGTATCGGCTTCATGCAGGCAACACCGCAGCAAAGAACTGCGTTGTTAGAAAAAATTGATGCTGAAGCAAAAGCCTATCAGAAAGAAAAAAATGAAAAAGAAGCGAAATTAAAAGAGGAAGCAGCAAAGGAAAGAAACAAAACCATTGCTTTGTCGCCCAACCATTATTTTACAATGATGAAGCAGCTTACCCTATTCGGGTATTTTACTTCTAAACCCGGTGCTACCCAAGCTTTGCGCTATGTGGCAGTGCCCGGTCATTATGATGGTTGTATGCCTTATAAAAAAGGCGATAAAGCCTGGGCTACTTAGTAGATGGTGCATTTATCCAACATTGTTTTAATGAAATATTATACCATCAATTACCTTTAAAAAAAACAACATGTCAACCAATCGTAGAAATTTTTTAAAAATGGGCGGCCTTTCTGCGCTGGCATTGGCAGCCCCTGTAAAAAAAATGGCCACTAATATATTAACCGATGTTTCCAACCATACTGAAGGCGATCTTTCTAAATTTGGGTTGCAATTATGGACAGTAAAAGAAGATTTAGCCAAAGATCCTAAACAAACACTCAAAGCTGTGGCATCTTATGGCTATAAGCAATTAGAAAGTTTTGAAGGAAAAATGGGCATATTTTGGGGAATGACAAATAAAGAATTCAAAAAATATTGCGACAGCGTGGGTACAAAAATTATTTCCTCGCATTGCGATATCAATACCAACTTTGAGCAAAAAGCTGCTGAAGCTGCCGAAATTGGTATGGACTATTTAATTTGCCCTTACAAAGGACCACAAAAAGATATTGACAGCTTTAAAAAAATAGCAGAGCAGTTTAATCAATGCGGTGAAATTTGTAAGAAAAACGGAATTAGGTTTGCCTATCATAATCACGATTATTCGTTTAAACCTGTAGATGGACAAGTGCCTCAGGTTGTTATGATGGATGAAACAGATCCACATTTGGTAGATTTTGAAATGGATATTTACTGGGTAGTAGCTGCCGGCGAAAATCCGCAGAAGTGGCTTAAAAAATACAGTCATCGGTTCCGTTTATGCCATGTAAAAGATTTGGCAAAAACTGCAAATGGTGGCCACGAATCCTGCATTCTAGGCAAGGGTACTATTGATTATCCTGCTATTTTAAAAACAGCCAGAGAAAATGGTATGAAATATTATATTGTTGAGCAGGAAGCCTTTACCGGTACCACGCCTTTATTGAGTGCTAAAGCAGATGCTGCTTATATGAAAGCATTTAAATTTGCATAAAATAACAGGTGGTATACTTTAGTAAAAAAGCGGTAAAAGAATGTGAAATTTTACCGCTTTTTTTATGCATTTTTTTAGATGGGTTATTGATATTTATTCCAATTTCTTTTCTGCAACTGATTGTTATTGAACACTGTTTTTAGTAACGAGATAATTGTAAAAAACAGCAAGCACTATAATAGCAGCATAGGTCACTATATTAAACCAGGTATGGTGCTCCAATCCAAATGGCAATGACCAATGCTCTAAACCCGATAATAAAACCAAACAAACCCGTGCAATATTGCAGGCAATGATGATAGCCAAACTAAGTTATAGCCCAAATTATTTTAAACTATCAACGGCCATGATGCGTAATAACAAATGCCAGCCAAAAACTGATAACCGCAAAACCAAAATAGGAGTAATTTAAAATAATGCCATATTCACCGCTAATGGTTAACACATCCGGCTGCGGACTGTATATATAATATCCCGAAGCTTCTAAAATTTTTCTGCTACTTTCTAAAACAACAGTTCTATTCAGTTGAATATAATTAATTGAAATAATGATAGGGTGTAGTAAGTCTCCATATCATTTTTGTACCCCAGTAAAATAAACCACCCTAAAAATTGTAGCGCATACTTCCAAACGCCAGGGGAAGCAATGGGTACATGTTCTATATTTTTTTTGCGATGGGTAGCATGTATTCAAAAATAAGCGCAATTCAGAACTATTGTATAAAATATTCGGTAAACTTTTTGTGTGTAGTAATTATCCGCTCATTATTTGGTGGTATGGAATGTTAAAATTTAAAAGTATGTAGTGTTAAAATATATTAATTATTTGTTGTTTAACTTTCTTTTTAGGCCATCTGTTGGTAACTTGTATAGCTACTAAAAATGATTTCTTCACAATAAAAATATAGTTTATGAGTGCACAAAAATTTTTAATTGGCGTTTTATCCGGGTTAGTGGCTGGTGTTGCCATTGGGTTATTAACTGCTCCCGCCAAGGGCAGTGATACCCGTAAAAAAATTGCAGATACTGCAGATGATATGAAACGAAAACTTCGGCATTTACGCGGACAGGCGAATAACGAATTGGATGAATTAAAAGCCGTGCTTGAAAATGAAACCAGCGGTTTGCGTGATGACGTAAGGGAAAGAATTTTAAAATTAGTGGAAGCCAGTAAAAATTCGTATCACAGAATGGCAGAAGATGCTAAAATGAGTTAAACATTCACTGTTTGGATAAATTGCTGAATGGCAATCCCTTACATGAAAAGAGGCTGTTTCAATAATGAAGCAGCCTCTGTCTATTATAAAAGGAATGATTAGAATTCAGGAACAACAGGTTTGGTTTGCATAATGTTGTCAATTTTTTCCATTACCTCATTTGTTAACAAAGGCAATACGTCCAATGCTTTTAAATTGTCTGTTAATTGTTCGGTTTTGGTGGCACCTAAAATAGCTGTGGTTACATGCGGATTTTTAATGGTCCATGCAATACTGAGTGCAGCTACTGAAACGCCTAATTCTGTAGCAAATGCGGTGAGTTGCTTTACTCTTTCTATTTTTTCAGTAACCATTAATCGGTCTTTTAACCATTCAAAACCTTCAATGCTTAAGCGGCTGCCTTCGGGTATGCCATTGTTGTATTTACCGGTTAATAAGCCTGCAGCCAATGGGCTCCAGATAGTAGTACCCAAACCTACATTTTTAAAGATTTCAAGATATTCGTTTTCTAATTTATTTCTTTCAAATAAATTGTACTGAGGTTGCTCCATGGAAGGGCCAATGAGGCGGTAATCACGTGCTATTCGATGGGCTTCCATAATTTCAACCCCACTCCATTCACTGGTACCCCAGTATAAAACTTTGCCCTGGTTAATAAGAGTATTCATGGTTAATACTACCTCTTCAATAGGAGTAGTTTTATCGGGGCGGTGACAGAAATATAAATCGAGATAATCTGTTTGCAGTCGGTGCAATGCTTCATGGCAAGCTTCGGTTAAATGTTTTCTGCTTAAACCGGTTTGGTTGGGTTTGTTGTTTTTACCACGCCATCCAAAAAACGCTTTAGATGATAGGATGTAAGATGTTCTGTCCCATCCTTTATTTTTTAGCACCCTGCCCATCATTTTTTCACTTTCGCCCAATGCATAGGCTTCTGCATTGTCAAAGAAATTAATGCCATTGTCGTAAGCTACACCCATTAGCTCATCGGCAATGCCATCATTAATTTGTTTGTGAAAAGTAACCCAACTGCCAAAGCTTAAAACACTTAATTGTAAGCCGGTGCGGCCCATTTTTCTGTATTCCATATATTACGTTTTTATGGTGATTGAATCTTTAATTATAAAGAACTATCCGGTACATTTAAAAAACTGCTTTGCCCGGCATTGCCATAACCTACTTTGTACACTTTTATATTGGTAAGATCCTGATTGGAAGAAAAACCTGTACCGTATAATTTTTGACGAATGGGGTTGGTTTGACTGATAATTACCGGTTTATCAGTATAATAGGTTCCTTTTAACTGATCCCAAAACAATTCATTGGTAAACAAGGTATCGCCTTTAACATTAAAAACAATGACACTATCACGCAACAACACTTTATTTTCATTTTCTAAATAAGAACCAAATCGGGCAAATAAACGACTGTCAATTTTTGCGGTGCTATCATAAAAATCTACATGTAGTGTTCGGGGAAATTCAATTTTTACAGTATCATATTGATAGCGCAGCATGTAGGGGGCCTTTAAAACAGCTTTAATGCGGCCTGCCTGGCTAAACTGGCTTACAATACCCGTACCTTCTTCAACCCCTAATTTTTTTTTTCCTAAATTTTCTACTTCATGAATATCATTTTCGCAGGAAATGGCCAATGAGCTAATGAATAAAATAGTAAACCATTTTTTGATGTAAAACATAGTGCACCTCCCTGCATAAATGAATGGCAAAATTACAATTTGATGCCCATATCTAAGGATTATTTAAACGGTTAATGTAGAATAAACCTTTAAATAACAAATCTTCATCGGTATACACCGGATTTTTTAAATAGCTTTTAAAAAAATTCATATCTCCACCTGTCATGCTCACTTTTAAATTAGAAAATTTTTCGCTGTAGGCATCAATCATACCATCAATTTCTTTTGCCAAACCCATCAGTACGCCACTTAATAAATTAGTTCTGGTATCATACCCAATCAACGGGAAATTACTGTCGGCTTGTACTAACGGTAATTTGGCTGTTTGTTCATGCATGGCTTTAAAGCGCATGTGCATACCAGGTGAAATGGCGCCACCTAAAAACTCATTGAACGGGTTAATATAATTGTACGTAACACAGGTACCCAAGCCTATTGCTAAATTGTGTTGTTGTGGAAATAAATGAACGGCTGCACTGCAAATAGCCAGCCGGTCGGCACCAATGGTAGCAGGTTTGCCTATAGGGGTGGAAATAGGCAATTTACTTTCGTGATTTAATAAATGAAATTTGGTGTAGTGGCTAAGCAAATCGTTAATAGCGGTATTATGTTGAATAACTGAGGATAAAATGCTATGTGAAGGCTGATAAGTATCCAGTAAATGTAGTATCGTTGGTACACTGTCATCGGCTAATGGAACAACAGTTGTTAAAGTATCATTTATAAAAATAGCGCCTTTTAAACGGGTATTGCCAAAATCTAAGCAGAGTATAACCGACATATGTAATGGGTTTAGTGGTTAAAAATTAAATCCTTTCAGTTCTTTAAAATGGCCGTTTAATTTTATTTTTTCTTTTAATAATTCCATGCTCTGTACCAAAGGTAAAATTTGCAATAAATGCCTGCGTAAAAATTCAATGCGTTCCAATTCTTTAAACAGGCAGAGTAAGGTTATTTCCTGCTCATGTGTAAGCCCAACATGATGGGCAACATCATAACTCAGTAGTTCTTCTTCTTTCTTTTTAAAATCTTTGGTTACCTGTAATTGTTTAAATAGTTCACGAATATTGCTGAGTACGGGTTTTAAATAGGTGTACATTGGCGTAATTTGGTTGGTTGGATAGGTAACTATGGCGCCACTATACAATTTGTCGGGTACTTGTTGAATAAATTCCAGAATTTTGAATACAGCAACGCCTTTGGTAACAATGTCCATTTTACCATCCTCATATACCGCTACAATTTCTTTTATTTCAACCAAGGTACCAGAGTCGGTAATTTTGTTATCAGCTACAACAGGTATACCAAATGGTTTATTGTCTGCATAACATTCTGTTATCAGTTGTTTGTAACGCGGTTCAAAAATTTTTAAATGCAGTATTTCATCCGGATAAACAACTATGTTTAAAGGGAAAATGGGAATAAAATTGGTCATTTTGTAAAATTGAGAAAATAATTGATAGACGCACTCATTTGTCAAAAGTAATGGTTAATGATTTTTTTCGGTTCTTTGTAATCAATTTTGAAATTGTGAATACCGGTGTTCATTAAAAGTTGTTTTATTTTATTCATTTCAAGTTGCATGTATTTATGAAAATATCTGGGTTTACCATTATTAAAAATGCCATTATCAACGATTATCCCATTGTGGAAGCCATTACCTCTATTTTGCCGGTGGTAAATGAAATGATAGTATTAGTGGGCGATTGTGAGGATGATACGTTGCGTTTAATTGAATCAATACCCGATCCTAAAATCAAAATTCATCATTCTGTTTGGGATAAAACGCTACGTGCCGGCGGAACTGTGTTGGCAGTTGAAACCAATAAAGCATTTCAACTAATAGATCCGGAAAGCACCTGGGCATTTTATATTCAGGCCGATGAATGTGTGCATGAAAAATACCATGCAGCTATTTTGGCAGCCTGCAAGGAACATCAATACAATATTAAAGTAGAAGGTTTATTGTTTCAATACCTGCATTTTTATGGAACTTATGATTATGTGGGCGATAGCCGCACCTGGTACGATCATGAAGTACGCATTATACGCAACGATAAAAGAATTACTGCCTACAAAGATGCGCAGGGTTTTAGAATTGGTACCGAGAAATTATGGGTAAAGCCTGCCAATGCTTATGTATATCATTATGGTTGGGTAAAAAGCCCCGAACAAATGATGCGTAAAAATAAAAATATGGCTGCTTATTGGAATCATGCCTCTATTCAGGCTATTGCCAACTCGCCACAACAGGTGTATAATTTTGAGGAGTATGATTCTATTGAAAAATTTACCGGTACACATCCGGCTGTAATGCAGCAACGTATTGCCGCTAAAAACTGGCAAATAAATTTAAATATTAACAAAAAACGTTTTTCGTTTAAAGATAGATTGTTGTACCATTTCGAAAAATTAACCGGTATTCGTCCGTTCGATTTCAGGAATTACCGTTTATTATCCTGATGGTTGAAGGCCATTAGGGCCAGTGGCCACGCATGTAAAAAAACACCAAACTGAAAATTCAAATTGCTTTCTACCAAACAGGATGCTGTAATGGCTAAACTCCAAGCCACTACTCCTAATTGTTGTTGTTGTAATCCCCATACAATGGGGTAAAGTAACCAAATTGTCCAAAGTAATACACCCAACCATCCACTACCCAATAACCAAAACAACCACTGGTTGAAAGGCCATCCAAATTTGAGGGTTTGCCGTGGAAAATATTTTTCGCCATATTGTTGCATGGTGGGTGCAACACCGGCCCATCCAACGTTATAGGATTTATGTTGTATGGCCTCAACAGCTATATAATTTAAATTACGCCGGGCACCATCTGAATAGTTGCTGTTAAAAACAGAAGGCTTAAATTGTTGCCAGTCATATAGGGTATAAGCTATTTTTTTTTGTACTGTAGGAAAAATAAAATAACTGCAACAGGCTATTGCTATGATACCAACGGTTAACCATTTACGGTAAGGTATTATTTTTAAAAATGGAATAAACAGTAGCATAATGGCCAGTATTATCCAAGCGGTTCTTACCGATAAAAAAACAATCAATAAAAATGTAGCCACTACAACAGGTAAGCGGAATTTATTTGAAAAAGGATAATGAAATAAAAGCAAAGCAAAAGTACTGCATAAAAAAATACTATACCGAATATGGTCTTGATCCATCCAAACCGGCATGGATTGTCCGCTGCCGTATTTGATAACTGCCTCCTGAAAATGTGTGGCATACCAACTCAATGGGTAAATACTACTCAAAAATGCAACAACAATCCAAATACGAATTATTTTATTTCCATCAATAGAAGCATATAACAAGTGTACAGCAAAAAAAGCAATGGGATAGGTACATAGGTTTAACAAAAAATCGTAAGTATCTTTTTGAAAAGGAAGTTGCCAGGCTCCTACTACAAACAAGACCAAAGGTATTAGCGACCAATACAATAATGGGTGTTTTTCTTTGGGAAATGGATGTTGTAATCTAAAAGCTATGATAGTAATGAGCCACACTGCCATGCTTATGGAGAGCAATGCCCTGCTGAATAACAAACCCAATAGCATGAGTACAAATAGCCCTGTAAGCAGACAATGTATGGTGCACTGTTGCCATAAAAAATTACGATTTGTTGTTTTTTTAAACATATCAATACAGGTATACAGTAATTTTACGCACATCAACAGGGTTCTATGTGGGAAAATTTACGGAAAGATATTCAAAGCGGTGATATAAAAGCACTGGCACGGGCATTAAGTTTGATTGAAAATGAAACACCCGGCTATTTAAGTTTTATGCAATCGCTGCAATTGCAGCACAATGCCAGAGTAATTGGTATTACAGGGCCACCCGGTGCCGGTAAAAGTACATTAACGGATGCGTTAATTGGGGCATTGGTTGCATTGGAAAGAAAAGTGGCTGTATTGTGTGTTGATCCATCTTCCCCCTTTCATTTGGGGGCATTGCTGGGCGATAGAATACGCATGAACCAATGGTATGCACACCCACAGGTGTATATTCGTTCATTGGCCAGCCGTGGTAATTTAGGCGGATTGCATCCTAAAATTTTAGAGATGACTGATGTTTTAAAAGAGGCACGTTTTGATGATATTATTGTGGAAACAGTAGGTGTAGGCCAAAGTGAAATTGAAATTGCCGGTTTGGCTAATACAACGGTGGTGGTATTGGTACCCGAGGCCGGTGATGAAATACAAACCATGAAAGCGGGACTGATGGAGATTGCCGATATTTTTGTGGTGAATAAAGCCGACAGGCCCGGAGCAGCTTTGTTTGTAAAAAATTTACAACACATGCTAACTCCTGTACAAACCGATAATAGTTGGAAAACACCTGTTATCAGTACCATTGCCACCAACGGTACAGGCATTGCTGAATTGATTACATCTATTAACGCACATAGTTCTATATTACAAACACCGGAAAGAAAATTATGGCTAATGGCCGATAAAGCCTACCGCTTGTTGCAGCAAAAATGTATGAAAGGAATACAACGCCAACAATTAAAAGCACATTTGTCTAACTTTGTGCATCATCCCGGTTTTAATTTGTATCAATGGGTGGAGGAGATTTTATAGACATTTTAAATTAAAAATTTTGAAAATACCTAAAACTATTTTGATAAGCAGAACGGATAATATTGGAGACGTAGTTTTAACTCTTCCAATGGCCGGTATTATAAAAAAATACTTTCCTGATATACTTATTGGATTTTTAGGTAGGGCTTATACAAAAGATATTATTGAAAGTTGTGTGTTTGTAGACGAGTTTATCGATTTTAATGATTTTTTAAATAAAAGTGTAAGTATCTGTGGAAAACGAATTGAAGCAATCATTCATGTGTTACCCGATCCCGTAATAGCCAAAAGAGCATTCTTTCTTGCAATTCCACAGCGAATTGGGACTACGAATAGAATTTATCATTGGCTATATTGCAATAAATTAATCAGGTTAAGTAGGAAAAACTCTGATTTACATGAAGCGCAATTAAATCTCAAACTCTTAAGTTGTTTATCCATTCATCAACAATTTTCATTCCCGGAAATATATTCCTCTTATGGATTCTGTGCTTCACCAGCTTTGCCTGAAAGTTTACATGCGCAAATTAGTAAAGATAAGTTTAATGTAATTTTTCATCCAAAATCAAAGGGAAACGGAAAGGAATGGCCATTGGAGCATTATATAGCATTAGCAAAATTATTGGATAAAGACAAGTTTAATGTTTTTATTACAGGAACCAAACAGGAGGAACCAAAGCTTGAAATATTATTTAGCCAAATTGGTGATTTGGTCATCAATTTGTGTGGTAAATTAAGTTTGAAAGTGTTTGTATCGTTTATTGCCAACTGTGATGGATTAGTAGCAAGCGGAACCGGGCCTATACATGTAGCTGCTGCTCTGCGTATTCATGCTTTAGGAATTTTCCCTTCTATCAAACCCATACATCCCGGCAGATGGCAGCCTATTGGCCAGAATGCTTATACTTTTTGTAATCAAACTGAATGTAATTTATGTAAGAAACAAATTTCTTGCGAATGCATGCAGAACATTGAACCCAATGCTATTGCAAAAAAATTAGAAGAACTGTATTTGCTAAAATTTCCGGTTAAATAATGTTTATTCCATTATGGCCAATATGTTTTCTGAAACACCCTTTTGTGGCATATCTTTTTCAGATTGAATTGGAATTGGTTTTATTGTAAAGTCATTTTCAAAACTTTGTAAATTGTAAAGAACGTAATTAAATTGCTTTAAAAATTGAAATATGTTATTTCTAACTTCTGTTTCTAAATCATAAAATATTTCCATTATGATAGTTGGCCGATATTTTTCTATCAAATCAGAAATTGTTTGCAATACATAAAAGTCAAATCCTTCAATATCAATTTTTATGAATTTTAATTTCGAAACTTCTTGCGCATAGTTTGCTTCCAAAAATTGTTTCAGTTGAACCCCTTTGATTGGATGATTTAATTTGAATTTTCCGTGATGATTATCTGATAATTCTTTTATAAGCCCACCATTACTCATTGATGCTTCTGAAGAAGCATAATAAAAAAGTTCTTCGTTTTCAGTTATGGCCAGATTATATGGTATAATGTTTGAATTTTCTAAATTGATATTACTATTTTCTTTTAAAATTTTAAAAACTATTGGATTAGCTTCAAAAGCTAAAACTTTTCCTGATTTACCTGCAGCGATACCCATTGCAACAGTTAAATCTCCAATATTTGCACCAATATCTATTGCCAAACAGCTTTCTGGTATATAACGTTTAAAAAAATGGATTTCTTCATTAGTAACTACCTTTCTGCGCATTAATGGGTTTAGCCAATTTGCAAAAGCAATATCGCCAAAATCTTTGGTTTCAAAATGGTCTATTTTCGTACCATATTCCTGAAATACTCTTCTGGCTTTTTTTCTGGCAAACGACTGTTTAAGATATTGAAACATTTTTTTTGATTTTTAAATATAATTTTTAATTTTACTGAAAAAAATCCAAATTACTATGAAAAATTTATTTATTTTTCCATTTTTTGCAATTCTCTTTTTTTTAGGAAGTTGCAATAAAGATATGGGATTACAACAAGTTGCTAACAACTTTTCTACTAAAGATTCAATTCTGGCAATGAAAATAGGCACAATGTCATTTTTGCCTTATTCACCCACAAGGGTTCTTATTAGTTCAAATACAGTTAATTCTTCATCAGGTATTACCGATAATGGAGGAGTATTTTATCCTTCTGTTAAAATGGAGGTAAATATTTGGGGTGATTATGTTGATGGGCATATTAATAGTGCTACCACGAATGTAGATTCAGATTATATTCTAGTTGGTGGCGGTGCCAGAGTTTCAGATTTAAGTAATAATAGTTCAAATGTTAATGCATTATTGACAGCTGCATATCCGGTTAATGATAATTCTTTTTATTTTTATAATGCAGCATCAAAAGATCACATTCAATTTTATAATCATCGTTTGTGGGTGTATGCTATTGGCATTAAATTTTATCTTTATAGTTTGAAATCTCATGCATATTATCCTATCGATAGAAATGTATTATTACCCTATTTTTCAATTAATACTACATCCACTCCAGTAGCACAACATCCTCATGGTATAAGTTATGCGCCATCTGGTTATTCGGTTTTATCCGGTGGCGCATTATTGACCTGGCAAAATCCTTCCGGTGGTAATATGTTAGTAGAAAACGGTATTTCTGATGGTGGGGCACCCATTCATTTTACCGAGTCAACCGGAAAAGATCATATCACAGCTACTCCCGCTGTTTTACAAACTTTTACTTTGTCGGTTAATAATAATTTAATATATATTGGTCCATTAGATATTCAACAAAAAATAACTTCTACATTTAATGTACAACATTTGCAAACCTTAACTCAATCTACTGATCCAGGTTACTTATTAGCCGGAATTGGAGCTTATACTACCTATAGTGGTTCAGGTAGAATGCTTTATGCCATGTATCCATTGAATGGGCAAACCACTTTTATTGGAGGAAAAGATCATGTATGGTCAGATATTTCAGGTGGTCTAGTATCTGAGATATATGAAATAAAATTGCCTTAAAGTCAAAATTGTCATTTGTGTGAAATGCCAAACTTAGCATCTTGGAATATATCTTTGTATGAATATATTTTAAATTTTAAATTATTTTCATGCAAGAACCACATGTTTTTAAAGCAGAACCAACTGCAGTAATGGTTGAAAAAGGGAAAACCTATGCCTGGTGTACCTGCGGATTAAGTCAAAAAAATCCTTTTTGCGATGGGCACCATAAAACTATTGAGGGTATGCCCTTTAAACCGTTAAGATTTACGGCCGAAGAAGATGCGGAAGTATGGTTGTGCAATTGTAAGCATACAAAAAATCCGCCTTATTGCGATAGTACGCATCAGCAATTTCAAAAGTAACGTTATAGTTGGCTCTGCTCACTTTGTTGCGCATCCAACTTGTTTTTTTCTTTTTCAGATTGAAACCAGCGGTAACCAATATAGCCGATAATTAAAAATGGTGTTGCTGCTAAGTATAAAATTCCCGCATTCAAACCTTTAGCAGGTCCTTCTCCTAATTGTTCGGCAGTTTTGGTACAAATAGAACATTGCGCTACAGCTGTTGCTGTGCCCACTATGATAAATACAAGCCCTAAAAATATTTTGCTTCGCCACATTTTCATATTCATGCATTTTAGTGGCAAAGATATACCAAATCAATGCTTTACTTCATTTTGTAACAACAAAAGCGGCGTTAAAAAGCAAATTTTCCAACACCAAAAAAGCGGGTTAAGTAAACTTAAATTAAATTAAAGTAACAATAAATTCATATTCTATTCATATTCAGGTAATACTACTGTTTGAATTTTGGTAAACCAATTGATATGAACAGAAGACCTGTAGATGTTGTTGTGATGAGTGATTTGCACCTGGGTACTACCGGCTGTCATGCTCAGGAACTGGTTAATTACCTAAAAAGCATTTCACCCCAAATTCTAATTTTAAATGGCGATATTATTGACGTTTGGCAATTTCGGAAGCGTTTTTTCCCGCTTGCCCACATGCAGGTGATTAAAGAAATTCTAAGCTTAGCTACCAAAGGCACAAGGGTTATTTATATTACCGGCAATCATGATGAGGCTTTGCGCCGCTATACTCACTTTGATGTAGGCAATATTCAGTTGGTAGATAAAATGGTGATGGAAATTAATGGGCACCTTTGCTGGATTTTTCATGGCGATGTGTTTGATAATACCACCAAAGGCAGTGCCAAATTACTGGCAAAATGGGGTAGCCACGGCTATAACCTGCTGATTCGTTTTAATAGGTTGCTTAATCATTTTTTACAGATGATGGGCCGCGAAAAAATGAGCCTTTCTAAAACTGTAATGAACCGTGTAAATAAAGCAGTCATTAAAATCAACAATTTTGAACAAACAGCTGCCGAAATAGCTATTGAAAAAAAATATGAATATGTTATTTGCGGGCATATTCACGAACCACAAATGCGGGTGGTGGAAAATGAAAATGGAAAGGTTACCTATTTAAATAGCGGCGATTGGGTTGAACATTTAACGGCATTAGAATTTTATAACAATGCCTGGCACATGTATACCTACGATGATAAAGCATTTGAAACCGCTAAAGTGGTAGATATGAATAAAAAACTGGCAAGTCCGGATGTGGTTACCGATGAAATTGCCTTATTTGTTCATTCCGTATCGCAATCTTTTCACACTGTACCCGGACAAATAGCTTTATCAAAACCTTTTTAAACCTATTTCATTCATCATGAAAATATTTTACGCCATACAAGCTACCGGTAACGGCCATATCAGCAGGGCCGTAGAGTTGTTGCCCTATTTACAGCAATATGGGCAGGTAGATGTGTTTTTAAGTGGCAGTAATAGTCATTTAAACGCTAATCTTCCCGTAAAATTTACCAGTAAGGGCATGAGTTTGTTTTATGGGAATAAAGGTGGATTAGATTATGTAAAAATGTTGCAATATTGCTCGCCAATTCGTGCATACAAAGAAGCAAATGCACTACCGTTAGATGATTATGATGTGATACTGAACGATTTTGAAAGTATTACTGCATTGAGCTGCTATCTCAAGAATATTTCCAGTGTTAATTTTGGCCATCAGGCTGCGTTTAAGTCGCCCAATACCCCCCGGCCTTCTAAACGTAATGTTGCCGGTGAACTGGTTTTAAAAAAATATGCACCCACTACCGCTTATGTGGGTTTGCATTTTAAACGATACGATCATTTTATTTATCCGCCGGTTATTAAAAACGATATTTTAAATGGTATTTCGGAAGATAAAGGCCATGTTACGGTATACCTTTCTCATTATAGTGATGCAGTAGTAGCTAATGCTTTAAGTCAGCTACCCGATATACGGTTTGAAGTGTTTTCAAAATTGGTAAAACAAAGAGAACAGAAAGGGAATATTACTTTTATTCCGATTGATAATGCTTCATTTACCAAAAGCATGTTGCAATCACATGGTGTAATTACCGGTGCCGGTTTTGAAACACCTGCCGAAACTTTATACTTAGGTAAACGCCTGCTGTGTTTGCCCATTAGAGGGCAATATGAGCAGTTGTGTAATGCTGCAGCACTGCAACATTTTAATGTGCCTATTATTGAAAAAATAGATGAGCATTTTGCTGAAAATGTTCAGGCATGGCTGAATGGATTACCACAACAACAACTTACGCTTTCGCATGATACTTATGCCATTGTTCAGCAGGTAATGGAAACCGCCAAAGCAGCCAAACTGTTGAATCAAAACACTTTATCGAACATATTGAATGAAGAAGATGTTTGGGCTATTGGTTAAATTGTTGTAAAGTGTTTAAATAGTATTTTCGGTTTTATCTGAATATCGAACATCTGTTCCGGTTAGCAGAATTTGCCAGGCTTTTTCTATTTCGTTTTTTTGAATGTATTGAATGGCATAGCGGTGTAATTCTTCTTCCATTTCTGCAGGGCTGTTGGCGTAATATTGTATAATCTGTTTCAGTTGCATATCTTCAAAAGCCGCATCAATAGCCGGAATACTGCTTACATTGGCCAATTGTGCCAAATGGTTGCCCGTTAAAATACGGCTATTTTTTATTGCTAAAGGCAGGGCATCTATTCCAATTCCTAAATGTGCATTGGGTTTGGCAACCGTAAATAAATTTTGTTCATTGATAACGGCATACCAATCGCCACCCAATCTTGCAACGTGATGCACTTTGCGTTGGTCAATCATAGTCCCTGCATCATTCAAAACATTTTCAGAAACATGCATGCAAATTACTTCGGCTATTACCAATTGCCCGGCACCGGGCCCTTTGCCCAAACTTTTTATTTCCAATACTTTGCATTCCATTTGAATGGGCGATTCTTTTACCAATGGCGGTTGTATGTAAGTGGCTTTTTCTTTGTTGAAGCCGGCTTTCATAAATTCATCTACCCCTTTTGGATAATTGCAACTACTTAAACTAACCTGTTGTACCATGGCTTCAGTACAAATATTGATGCTTACTTCTGGTACTTCCTGCATGTTTAATAAGGTATGTTTTACTTTATTTTCCCGCACACTTCGGGTGGGAGAAAAAATAACAATGGCAGGATTCGTAGAAAATAAATTGAAAAAACTAAAGGGGCTAAGGTTTACATTGCCCGCAGTATCTATGGTACTGGCAAAAGCAATGGGCCGCGGCGCAATGGCATGCTGTAACCAACCCTGCCTTTCTAACCCTGATAATTCCTGAATGTTTATCAACAT
The DNA here is from genome assembly GCF_004100315.1 of Hydrotalea sp. AMD. Classification (NCBI taxonomy): domain Bacteria; kingdom Pseudomonadati; phylum Bacteroidota; class Chitinophagia; order Chitinophagales; family Chitinophagaceae; genus Hydrotalea; species Hydrotalea sp. AMD. Next base: position 28,597 of record NZ_SCKY01000025.1, read on the forward strand.
GTTTAGCTAATTGTGATAATGGCAGATGGTAAGTGATTAAATGGATGTATTCGAATTTTTCTTTTGCGCCAACAAACTAAAGCTACTGTCTTCTTTTACAATGGCATTGCTTATTTTTCCAATATGCTCAATTTCCATTTCAACCACATCGCCTTCTTTTAACCATTGTGGTTCATAATTGGGATTGTTCAGTTTGCCAGTTCCGTTTAATTCTAAAAAACAGCCGGTGCCTACAGTGCCGGAACCAATTACATCGCCGGCATACAGGTTGGCGCCATAGCTGGCACGTTCTATAATTTCTGCAAAGGTCCAGTACATATCACCCAAATTGCCATTGCTCACTTCAACCCCATTTACCCAGCATTTCATACCTAAATTCCAGCTTTTACCGGTATGGCCCGGCTTGGGTGGAATTTCAAAAGCGGTTAATTCATCTAAGGTTACCAAACAAGGGCCAATTACAGTAGAAAAATCTTTTCCTTTGGCAGGGCCCAGATTCAACAGCATTTCTTCCATTTGCAGTTTGCGGGCACTCATATCATTCATCACCATTAAACCGCCAATATATTCATCGGCCACTTCTGCTGCAATATTTCTTCCATTTCTGCAAATTACAACCGCTGCTTCTAATTCAAAATCCAATTGCTCAAAATGGTCGGGCATGCAATAAATGGTGCCGGGGCCTTGTATGCTGTGGTGATTGGTAAAATAAAAAATTGGATACTGATCAAACTCTGGTATCATGGGTACATTTCTATTGCGTCGTGCAGCTGCCACGTGCTGACGAAAAGCATACCCATCTCTGCAACTGGTGGGGAAGGGTATCGGTGCTAATAAATGAATGCCTTCTAACGGTACCCCATTGTTGGCACCCATGGTTCCCATGGTTAAAGCCTGATTTACTTTTTGAGCAATGGGGTACATATCATCCCAGTAATTCAGAAACATATTCATACTGCCCGGTAATTCCGGATGTACTGCATCGCAATCATATAAAAAATTATGCACTAAAAATGCCAATTGGTCCTGTCCATCCCGTAAGTACGATATTAATTTCATGTGTATTGTTTTTGTATAGCCACCGGTTTATTCAATGCATTGTTGCAAACTACCATTTCTCATCTTCACTAATATTTTTGTTTTGGTTCATTTTTTTTCTCCAGGCAATTTTTTGAGCCTGCCGTTCGATCAATAATTGGGTAATCAGTTCAGCAGCATCATTTTCCTGATGTTCATGCAGGGTTTGCCTTAATAATTTTTCATCTACATCTATTCTGTATAATAATTGCACTAAGGCATAAAAATCAGATTCAATTAAAAATTGAATGGCATCTCGCAGTTGCTGAAAGGCAGGGGTATGCTGCTCAACTGCAATGCTGTTATTTTGCAAAAATCGGGTAACAATATTTTGTGGACTTTCCTGCATAAGATGCTGCAATTTACATCAATATTTTTCAATGATACCCAGACCAAAGAGTGCAAAATCATATTTTACCGGATCGGTGGCATCTAAATTGCGTAAATAATCCGTTAGCTCAATCGCGGTTAACCAGTCGGTTTGTTTGCGGTGTATCATGTTCAGTCTTTTTGCAACCCTGGCTACATGCAAGTCTAATGGGCAAATGAGTTGTGCAGGCTGCAATTCTTTCCAAATGCCAAAATCAACGCCCATATTATCTTTCCTTACCATCCAGCGTAAATACATATTTAGCCGTTTACAGGCCGATTTGTTTTCGGGTGCTGCAATGTGTTTTCGGGTTCGGGTAGGAGCATCTTCCATCGAAAAAAAATAATGATGAAATCCATTCAACATGTCTGCAACAGTTGGTCCCCATTGGCTAAAAGCAGGTTCTAAACTTTGGTATTGTTGGTAATGCTGTTGTAAAAATGAAATAGTGTACAATAAATCGGTAGTATTAAATGTGCGGTATTGAAATTGCATTAATTTTTTTAAATCAGCGGGTTGATGGTTGAAGATAAAATCATAAGGGGCATCATCCATCAATTGCATCAATGTTATTGATTTTTGAATAATGGTGGTTCGGTTACCCCATGAAAATAATGCGGCAAACAAACCTGCAATTTCTATATCCTGCTTTTGGGTATATCTGTGTGGAATCGAAATGGGATCGCCTGGAATAAAATCGGGACGGTTGTATATCGCCACTTTGCTATCCAGAAAATCTTTCAAATAATATGTTGACTTTTTCGACATAATTCAGGTATTATTTTATCCAATTAACCCATTGCAGTTTGTAAACACAGAAAGCATTGTAACTTTAAGGCCACAAACCTAATTCAATCGGCATAGCTGCCAAAAGCTTTTTATAAAGTGTTGTAGAAAAATTTAAATCTATTTTTCATTTATTTAAAAAATGCTATTTGTACTGATGCGGCTGTTTGTATAAAAATGTATCTATCATTCCATAAATATACACATATGAAAAAAACAACCATACTAACGGTAGCGCTATTTGTGGCGTTAATAGTACAGGCACAACAGCCTTTATATAAAAATGCAAAAGCACCCATTGAAGACCGGATCAATGATTTGTTGAAACGGATGACACCCTTAGAGAAAGCCGGCCAGTTGAATCAGTTGAATGGCGGCATCTTTACCGGTCCGGCAGCCAACGATCCCGGCCAACAGGCTAAAATTGAAATGGCAAAGCAAGGTAAAGTAGGTTCGTTCTTAAATGTTACCGGCGCCAATGAAACCCGTGCTTTGCAAAAAATTGCGGTAGAACAAAGCAGACTGGGTATTCCATTGTTATTTGCTTTTGATGTTATACATGGTTATAAAACTATTTTCCCCATTCCTTTAGCAGAAGCTTGCAGTTGGGATGTGGCGCAAATTGAGAAAGATGCAGCTGTTGCTGCAAAAGAATCTGCCGCCGCCGGTTTGCATTGGACCTTTGCACCGATGTGTGATATTAGTAACGATCCCAGATGGGGGCGTGTGATGGAGGGAGCAGGCGAAGATCCTTATTATGGCAGTGTAGTAGCAGCAGCAAGGGTAAAAGGATTACAGGGCAATTTGAATGATGCAGAACATATTATGGCCTGTGTAAAACATTTTGCAGCTTATGGCGCAGTGCAGGGTGGAAGAGAATACAATACAGTTGATGTTTCAAGAGTGGCATTATGGAATAAATACCTGCCGCCTTACCATGCAGGTGTAAATGCCGGTGCTGCTACCCTAATGAATGCATTTAATATTTTTGATGGTGTACCTGCCAGCGGTAATCAATATTTAGTACACGATATTTTAGAAAAGAAATGGGGTTTTAAAGGAATTGTGGTGAGCGATTGGAACTCGTTTGATGAAATGATTACACATGGCTATGCGGCCAATAGAAAAGATGCTGCTTACAAAGCATTGAGCGCTGGTAGTATGATGGATATGGAATCGAAAGTGGTGGTAGATTATTTACCTGAATTATTAAAAGAAGGAAAAATCAGCATGCAACAAGTAGATGATGATGTGCGCAGAGTTTTATACTATAAGTTTAAATTGGGTTTATTTGATGACCCCTATAAATTTTCTGATGCAGCCCGTGAAAAGGCAACTGAATTTACAGAAGCCCATCGCAATGAAGCCAGAAAAGCCGCCGATGCCTCAATTGTATTGTTGAAAAATGAAAACAACGTATTACCCATTGACGCTACTGCTCATTCTTCCATTGCATTAATTGGCTACTATGCTAAAAGCAAAGCCGATTTGTTTGATTTTTGGATTGCCAATGGAAAAGCTGCTGATGCAGTAAATATTTATGAAGGCATTACTGAAAGGTATCAGCATAGCAATATAGCTTACAGCGATGGTTATTTGCCGGATGGCAGCAGCAATGAACAATTAATCAACGAAGCGGTTGCAACATCTAAAAATGCTGCCGTAATTATAGTAAATATAGGATTGTCAGGAAAATTAGCCGGTGAAGACCGCTCATTGGCTAACCCTGTTATTTCAGACGGGCAGGTAGCATTGTTAAAAGCTTTGCATGCAACAGGTAAGCCGGTTGTTGCCTTGGTATCAGCAGGCAGGCCATTGGTATTAACTGCCATTCAGCCTTATGTAAATGCCATTGTATATTGCTGGATTCTGGGAACAGAAACCGGACATGCCGTTGCCGATGTGTTGAGTGGCGATTATAATCCATCCGGTAAAACCGTGATGAGCTTTCCTTATGCCGTGGGGCAAATTCCGGTGTATTACGATCATTTTAATACCGGTAGGCCTTTACCCGATTCAGGTGATCAGAGTTGGAAGAGCCGTTACCGCGATATTCCCAATAAACCATTGTATCCTTTTGGCTTTGGTTTAAGCTATACTAATTTTGCTTACAGTAATTTGGAATTGAATAACAACACTATACAGAAGGATAGTCCGTTGCAGGTATCAGTGCAGGTAGCCAATACCGGCAACAAAGCCGGATATGAGGTTGCACAATTATACATTCGTGAAATGAGCGCTTCTATTGTACAGCCGGTTAAAGCATTAAAAGCTTTTCAACGGGCGTATTTACAACCCGGCGAAAAGAAATTGCTGCATTTTACCTTAACTGATAAAGATTTGGCTTTTTATGATGGTGAAGGAAATGTGCATATAGAAGCAGGCGCCTTTAAAGTATTTGTTGGCGGTAATTCCAGAGATGTGCTGGAAAAAGATTTTATGTTGAAATAATTTTTTTATTTGAAGAAGGGGGTATCATTTACCAACGGTGCCCCTTTTTTGTTGCTGTGCTTTAATAAGTGCCACAATGGCAATGCCAATCCAAATAATATTCACCATTACAGATGGAAAGGCATGGTGGTAAGATGAATTGATGATAAAACAAATGCCACCCACAATATTGCTCCAGATGTACAATGGAGATGCGGCAGCCAGTTTGCCATTCATATTCATATAATAAGAGCCCAATAACAGTAAAGCACCGAGCCATCCAATTACTTCTATAAGAATTTGCATATTGTATTTATTGTATGAACCAAAAAAATTAGCCAATAGCCTTATTTAAATCTTCTATTAAATCTTTTACATCTTCAATACCCACGCTTAAACGGATTAATGAATCGGTTAAACCGTTTTTTAAGCGCTCTTCACGTGGTATGGAAGCATGCGTCATAGAGGCGGGATGGTTGATTAAACTTTCTACTCCTCCTAAACTTTCGGCCAATGAAAATAGATGGGTAGAAGAAAGAACCCGTTTGGCATTTTCAATACGATCATCTTTTAAAGTAAAACTCATCATGCCTCCAAAGCCACGCATTTGTTTCGATGCAGTGGCATAACCCTGATGGTCTTCAAATCCACACCAATATACCTGTGCCACTTTTGGATGATTGCGTAAAAAATGTGCAATAGCTTGTCCGTTTTCACAATGCCTTTGCATACGTACATGTAAAGTCTTTATACCGCGTAATACCAAAAAACAATCCATGGGTCCGGGAACGGCACCGCATGATTTTTGGATGAAATAAAGCTGTTCCCTCAGGGTTTCATCATTCATGACCAAACAACCCTGAATAACATCGCTATGGCCGCTTAAATATTTGGTGGCTGAGTGCATTACAATATCAGCCCCTAAAGTAAGCGGGTTTTGTAAATAAGGTGATGCAAACGTATTGTCAACACACAATAAAATATTTGCTTTTTTGGCAATAGAAGCAATGGCAGCAATATCGGTAATGTTCATTAATGGATTAGTGGGTGTTTCTATCCATATTAATTTAGTTTTATCGGTAATGGCTTGCTGTACGTTTTCAGGAACAGTAGTATCGGTAAACAAAAAACGAATGCCGAATTTCTGGTATATTTTAGTGAATAACCGGTAAGTACCTCCATACATATCATTGGCTGCAATTACTTCGTCGCCGGGTTGTAATAATTTTAAAACAGCATCGGTTGCAGCAACACCACTACCAAAGGCAAGACCATATTTGCCCTGCTCAATGGCAGCAAATGCACTTTCTAAAGCAAAGCGAGTGGGGTTTTGGCTTCGGGCATATTCAAAACCTTTGTGTACACCGGGTGCTTCCTGCACAAAGGTAGAGGTTTGGTAAATAGGTGTCATAATAGCGCCGGTAGAAGGATCGGGTTCTGCCCCGGCATGAATAAAAGTGGTAGCTAATTCCATACAATATGCATTTTTGAATAATAAAATACAGGCTTCATGCCTTTTATTAGGCCGCCATTTAACAAAGATGCAAAATGTTGGCGAATGCGTATTTAAAATCGGGATAATAAAAAAATACCCCAACCTGTTTGGGTTGAGGTAAGTGTTCAATAAACAAATTTTTTTTATGGAGCTAAGGTAATGGGCAATGCTGCTTTTACATCATCCCATTCCATAATTAAATTGGCACCATTCTTTGCATCTTCAAAGTAAATGGTAAAATTTTCAATAGGGCTGCTTAATTTTTCTACTGGAATGGTGGTACGAACTACGTCTTTCTTGATATCGTAAGTATAGTTGCCCCAACTGTAATTGTCTTTATTTACAATTAATGTCCATTTATCGGCTTCTGGTATGCAGTATAAAGTGTAACGACCTTTGGACACTACTTTTCCGCCAATTTTTACATTCTTAAAAAATTCAATTTCAGTGGCTTCATTAGCGCCTAAACGCCACATTTCACCATATTTTACGATGCCGTTAAAAATGGTACGGTTGTTTTTTTGTGGGCGACTGAAAATAATTCTTGCAACGGGCAGGTCTTTTACTTTGCCATTCATTTTTAATAAAGGATAACTATCCGGCCAATAGCTCATGTCCATAGGGCTTTTGTCTAAATCTGTGGGCTTTTGTTGTGCCCAAATTGGTAACGATAATAGCATGCAGGCAAAAAAAACAATGAACCGATTCATACTGTTTTGTTTTTATGTGTGGATGAATAATTTTTTATAGCACGAAGATGCAGGGTTTTGTTGAATGAACAAAGATTATGCCGTAAGGTAAATTGAATGATGGAGGGCAATAATACAGTATTACTTTATAACTCATTTAAAAGTATGGCCAATTGTTTAGATGCGAATTGAATTACATCGGGAAAAAACTGTTGATAGGCTTCCTGGAAAAATGCCTTATTGTTTTCCAATACAGGTAATAAAGCAATGGGTGGTTGTAAATATTGTGCCCGATGCACCAATCCTTCAAAGGTTCTTTCAATACCCTGTTTATTTCTGTAATGCAATAGCCAGTTATGCGTTCGCATGTGTTGAAAGGCCGGTGTAAATTTTTCAGGAAACACCGATTCATACTGTTGCAAGACGGTATAAACAGTTTCACTAAAATGCGCTAATTGCTGTTCTGCTGCAAATACCTGTTCATCATTGGCCAAAAAATAATCATACACCACATCCATAAATGAGCCGGCATACAAGCCTACCTGCGGTTTAAACAATTGTTTGGCAGCCAGCGTAGCGGGGTGTTCATCCGTATACTGATCAATTAAACGATGTAACCTAATACCCTGTTGTATCAGTATAGGGAAATTATTTTTTTTATTTCCTTTAATAAAATCACTCATCATATTGCCCGCCAATATATCCGGATGGCCAAATGATAAATATGCATGTGCCAGATAATTCATTTGGCTAAAGTTACAGTAATATTGTATTGTGCAATGAACGATCAACCGGGCTCAATCGTTTAAAACCTCGCTGTTTTGCATTTTTTGTACAACAGCTTCAAATTGTTTGGCAGAAATATTTCTTTTACGTGCCTCAGTAATAGCAGTATTTTCCCAGGTAATAGCTTTTTAGTTTTGCCTAATTTGTATAAAATATGAGCATGGGTATCTGCATTTTCAGGCGATAATGCTGCGGCAATGGATTGCTGACTCCACTTCAGCGCTTTTTTCAAAAAAAATAAGGATCGTTGCTAAACCGGTAAACCTGCCACGCTCCATTGTTTAATTCGTTGGCAATACGCTGGCCACCCGGTGCTGTTTGAATGGTTTGTTTTACAAAGAAAGCTCCATTCTTTTTCGCTTCATCACTTAAAATTTTTGCCATTGTTCAGTGTGTTGTTTAAAACTTTATAAGCGAGTAAAGTATAATAACCATCGGTATTGCGGGTGCCATGATTTACGGTTATGATGTTGCCGGCATTATTTAAAATAATCATTCCAAAAAATGATTTAGGAAAATAAAACACATTGGTATCGGGTTGAATGTAGGATGGAATGGAAGTAGTAGGATAAAAAACACATTTTTCTTCTAATATATTTTTTATTTCATTATTTTTTATTAAGCCAGCTATTCCCACTTCATTGCAAATGCCGCAATCTTTCGATTGTACAAAAATCCGAATCGGTTTTTTTGTAGCTTTGGCTTGTAATGGTATTTTTCAAAGTCAGATGATCTTTGTGCTACCAGAATATGGCTAACAAACAATAATAGCGCACATAGTTTTATTGACATCTTTTTCATATCAGCAGGTATTTATATGGTAAAATAATATATTTTTAATAACAGAAAAATTAATTTTTCTATCTGTTAAGTAATATTTTTTTATTAAGAATGAAGTGCTTTGTACTGTGATGACATTTTATACGCAATTTTGAATTTCGGGAAAATTGTAATCATATTAATGAATTTATTGTAACCTATATGCCTAAAATAGCAATCATTATCGGAGCAGGTCCGGCAGGCTTAACAGCCGCTTATGAACTGGTTACCAAAACAGATATTCAACCCATCATTTTAGAAAAGTCGACCGATATGGGTGGTATTTCTAAAACTGTTGTGTACAAAGGAAACAGAATGGATATTGGCGGGCATCGGTTCTTTTCAAAATCAGATGTAGTGATGCAATGGTGGCAAAATATTTTACCCATTCAGGGGGCTGCGGCAAAAGATGATATACAAAAAGATATTTTTTATCAGCGTAAAAAAACTACGGTTATGCTTTCGCCCAATGGGCCCGATCCGGAACAAACAGATCGAGTAATGCTGATTAGAAAACGCTTATCCCGCATTTTTTTTCTGCGTAAGTTTTTCGATTATCCTATTACGCTCAGTGCAAAAACGCTCTCTAATTTAGGTATTATCCGCATCATTAAAATTGGTTTTAGTTATGTAAAAATTCGCTTGTTTCCACTGAAAGAGGTACATACACTGGAAGATTTTTTTATCAGCAGGTTTGGCACGGAGTTGTATCAAACATTTTTTAAAGATTATACAGAAAAAGTTTGGGGTGTGCCTTGCAGTGCAATTGCAGCCGATTGGGGTGCACAACGCATCAAAGAATTATCTGTTTCACAAGCCATATTGCATGCCATAAAATCGATATTTCAAAAACAGCAATCTATTGAACAAAAAAATGTTTCTACCAGTTTAATCGAACAATTCATGTATCCCAAACTCGGGCCCGGACAAATGTGGGAAATCGTTGCTGCTTTAGTGCAGGAAAAAGGCGGTATTATTATGAAGAACACCAATGTTGTTGCTATACATACCGAAAATAGTTTAGTAAAATCTGTTGCTTATACTGATGCAGTAAGCGGCGAAACAAAAACAATTACCGGTGATTATTTTTTCTCTACCATGCCGGTGAAAGAACTGATTACCGGTATTGGTAACGTAGTACCCGCTGACGTTAAAAAGATTAGTGATGGATTACAGTACCGTGATTTTATTACCGTTGGCTTATTATTGAACCGGTTAAAAATTAAAAACGAAACAGGCATTCTTACCATTAACAATGTAGTGCCTGATAATTGGATTTATATTCAGGAAAGAGATGTAAAAATTGGCCGTCTGCAAATTTTTAATAACTGGTCGCCTTACATGGTCGCCGATGAAACTAAAGTATGGATAGGCTTAGAATATTTTTGTAATGAAGGCGATAAACTTTGGCAAATGGATGATGCCAGCTTTATTCAATTTGCTATTGAAGAGTTACATAAAATTGATATTATTGATCGGAATGATGTAATTGACAGTACCATTATTCGTATGCCGAAAACTTATCCTGCTTATTTTGGTACCTATCATCAATTCAATACTATTCGGCAGTTTACCGATACTTTTTCTAACTTATTTTTAATTGGGCGGAATGGAATGCACAAATACAATAATCAGGATCACTCTATGCTAACGGCCATTACTGCTGTAGAAAATATTAGAAATGGTATTACTACGAAAGACAATATTTGGGCCATTAATACCGAAGGCGATTATCATGAAAGCAATGAAAAATAAGCATTTCTTTTTATATATATACAAGTTTTTTAATGTTTTCTGAATTGTATACTTCTTTAGTATGATAGCTGTTGCATGTGCATTTTTTTCATTTCATTCATCCATCTCCTTATCATTTCTTTTACACTTTCATCACAGTAAAATAATGCTTTTCAAAAAAAATTATGTTGGCTGAAACATTTATGAATACAGTGTTTTGTGTAATTAAAGTATTTCATTTAAAAATAGCGGCATTACCGTTCATACAAAACAGCAGGTGTTTACTGTAACCAATCACAAACTATTTCGTTTCATTTTCGGGGCAGCGTAGGTTTGCCCTATCAAACAAAAATATTTTTTTAGAAACCTTAAAATTGTATTACAATGAAAAAAATAATTTCTCTGGCACTGATAACTGTATCCATCGCAGCTACAGCCGCCACCGATCCTGCCTCTAAAGTAAGCTTTACTGTGCTGAACCATTTTACGGATAAATTTTTAAAAGCTGAAAATGTTGATTGGAAAGTGACTGATCAGTTTGTAAAAGCCAGCTTTATTTTAAATGGCAAAGAAATGAATGCTTTTTACGATAACTACGGCGAATTAACCGCTGTAACTGCAAAATTGCAGTTCGACAAATTACCGCAACGTGCCATTATGGCTATTGGGTTAAAATACCCTTTCCCACTTTACAAATTAACCGATTGTATTGAGATGCAAACACCCAATGGGAAAACAAATTACTATGTTTCTTTATTAACTGATAGAGAAAATATTGTTTTAGAAATTTCTCCTAACGGAAATGTAAGTGAGTTTAAAAGGTTATCTTTATAGTGTTTATGAAAGCAGGCTGATTATAGTTTTGGCCTGCATTTTTTATCCATAAATTGTTGCATTGTTATAAACTGACCTTCCTGTTTCATTGTTTCTATGAACTGATGTAATCTGTCTTCGAGCCTTTTGCCTGAATATCTTTTGGTGTAGTTCGGAATTTGATAGTTGGATAGTTCTGTAAATTCCCAGGGATGCAGGTATAAAGAAACGTACCCGTCTTGCCGCAAGGTTTGTAAGGTAAATTTTACAAACAATGATAGCGGCATGTTTTTAAATGCCAACCAAAATAAAGGAATTCGTAAGTTGGGTGTAACTGATGCAGGAATACGCACTATGTGTTGTTCTGTATACCATGTTCTCGGTAAATGGCGGTTGTTGTATCTTCCCGGAATCCAGGTGGGGTTTACAGAAGCATCGTACAGGTAACCTGCAGCTTTTAACGCAGCTATATTTACCTGCTGCATTCTAGGCATTCTTAATCCGGCAATGGTTTGCCCGGAAATGACTGCTAATCTTTGTTTCGATAATAATAAATCTGCCTCTTCAAAACGACTATGGTAAAAAGTATGCGAAGCAATTTCTTGTGTACCGGCTAATTGTTGTATTTGTTTCGGAAAATGGATGGCATAATTTGCAGTGGTAAATAATGTACAGGAAATATTGTGTTGCTGCAATATGGTTTCGAGCACATCGGTCCCTTTTTTACCAACATTCATTTGTTCTTCCGGTGATATAGGCTGTCCGTATTCCAGGGGCATATCAAACTCTTCCACATCAAAACTTAATAAAATAAATTTTTCATCCCTCATACTGCAAAGTTATTAGGTTGCCACAATTTGGAAGTAGATACTTTTAAAAATTGTCGGGTCAATATTTGTGCTACAATCACACACCAAATGATAACGTTGGGCAATGCCTTAATGGCATAAGGTCTTGCAATATGATCACGAAACCATGGTGTTAGTATATCAGAATAGGAGAAACTGGTAATTAGGAATGCGGTAATGAATAATACATGAATGAAAATATTTTTGGGTTGTAACCAATACCAAAGGCAAACTGCCGGAAATGCAATGATGTAAGTTGGCGATTCAGAGCCGGTACTAAAAATAACCGGAAACAACAATACCGAACACAATAAGTACAAACCAAATCGTGCATCTTTAAAATAACGGTATGGCAGGTATTGCGATACAAACAATAGGGCCGCCGGTACCAATACCCATATATCTTTCAAATATTTCAATCCAAATAAGCGGCGTAAAATACCCATTGCAGAAATGTCCTGATAATCATTATGAATATCTAACCGAATATTTTTAGCCGATTTTTTCTGCAAACCATGATACCAGTCGGCATAACTTTTTATAATAAAATGTGGTGGTGCAATCAACATGGGTGCTATAAAAAATATTACTGACCAAATTACACTCCAAAGTATAAACCGCATTTTATTTTTACTGAAAAAGAAGAAAGCAAAACCAACAATGCCATAAATTTTGATAAATACGGCAATTAAAATAAAAAATAATCCCCATTTGTCTTTCCCTTCCCAAATAAAAGAAAAACCAAAAATAATGCAGGCAGCTATCAAAGCATTACTTTGTACCCATGATGATGCATTCAACATTTCAACGGAAGAAAAAATTAGTATTAAATTCTGACCCGTTTTTTGAATGGGCAATTTTCTAATGGCAACATATAAAATTCCTGTATTAAATAATACCCATGTAATAGCACCCTAGATTTTGGGTAATACTGCAAAAGGCGCAATTACAATGCTGAAAAAAGGGCCATATAAATTAACATCGGCATAGGTTTGTGGATATTCAAGGTATAAATTAGTTTGTTGCAGGGTATGAAAAAATACATAACGAAAAATAACAAAGTTATTAAATCGGTCATGGCCTATGGCCTGAATAATAACGGAGGTGAGCGATAATCCAAACCAAAGCACTATGGATACCTTTGTATCAGTTAGCCATTGATAGGGTTTCCCAAAATATGGATGTTTATTTTTTTGTATTTCTGCCTGCATATTTATCGAATATTCGTTTCATCTACAATATATTTAGGCCTTTGTTTACTTTGTATAAACAGTTTACCCAAATAAATTCCCATAATTCCTAAAATCATTAATTGTAAGCCGCCAAAAAAAACAATGGTTACAATAGTAGAAGCCCAGCCCGATATGGCTTTGCCGTACCATAAACTATATACTACATAGGGTACATAACAAATAGACAAAGCAGAAAAACTAAAACCCAAATAAATGGCAATGTTTAAGGGTTTTACACTAAACGAGGTTAAGCCTTGTAAGGCCAAACGTACCAATGCTTTATGGTTGTATTTGGTGGTGCCTGCTGCTCTGGCATGCGGGGTATAGGGTATTCCGGTTTGTTGAAAGCCCACCCATTTTATCAACCCCCTGAAAAAAGGCCTGTCTTCGTGCAGGTTATTTAAAATGGCTACTACTTTTTTATCGAGCAAACGATAATCTGCTATGCCATCTTCTAATTCCACATCCGATAAATGATTGATTAACCGGTAAAACAGGGTTGAAGAGAGCTGATTCATTTTTTGGGCATGTTCATTTTTTTCTTCCCGGTAAGTGTATACAACGGCATTGCCTTGCTGCCAAAGTTCAATTAATTTCGGAATCAATTCAGGCGGGTGCTGCATATCGGCATCCATTGTAATAACCGCATCTCCTTTGGCATAATCAAAACCGGCCAATAAGGCATTATCTTTCCCGAAGTTTCTGGAAAACGAAATATAGAAAATATTTTTGTTTGTTTTTTCTGCCTCCTTCAGTGCTTGTAAACTATTATCCGCACTGCCATCATTTACAAAAATAATCTCATATTCAAAAGGGAGCTGTTCAAAAATAGCAGCAATGCTGTTGCTGATAATGGGAATATTCAATTCCTCATTAAACACCGGGATAATAACACTAATCAACATATTCATGTAGGGTAAGGGTTACCAAAAGTATATGATTTTATTACACACTGCAACACCGGGTAAATTATCGCAGTTAAAACCACCCAAAAAATTTATTTTTGCCGCTCAAAATAACAAATCATGCAAAAAGGACCCGTTTCTCAGTTTATAGAACACCATTACCGGCATTTTAATGCTGCCGCTTTAATGGATGCAGCCAAAGCATACGAAGCGCACATGTTAGAAGGCGGTAAAATGATGATTACTTTAGCCGGCGCCATGAGTACTGCCGAATTGGGCATTTCATTGGCCGAAATGATTCGGCAGGATAAAGTGCAGATAATTAGTTGCACCGGCGCTAATTTAGAGGAAGATATTATGAACTTGGTGGCACACAGCCATTACAAACGGGTACCCAACTACCGCGATTTAAGTCCGCAGGAAGAATGGGATTTACTTGAAAACCATTACAACCGCGTTACCGATACCTGCATACCGGAAGAAGAAGCCTTCCGCCGTTTACAACAACATATTTTTAAACTATGGAAAGATGCCGATGCAAAAGGCGAACGTTATTTTCCGCACGAATACATGTATCAAATGCTGCTCAGTGGCGTATTAGAGCAGTATTATGAAATTGATCCGAAAGACAGTTGGATGCTGGCAGCCGCACAAAAAAATATTCCCATTGTTGTGCCCGGTTGGGAAGATAGTACCATGGGCAATATTTTTGCCAGTTATGTAATAAAAGGCGAACTAAAGGCAGCTACTATGAAAACCGGTATTGAGTACATGGTAACATTAAGCCAATGGTATCGCGTAAACAGTAGCGGCAAAGGGGTAGGGTTCTTTCAAATTGGCGGGGGTATTGCAGGCGATTTCCCTATTTGTGTGGTACCCATGATGTACCAGGATTTAGCATGGCACGATGTGCCCTTCTGGAGCTATTTCTGCCAAATCAGCGATTCTACTACCTCTTACGGTTCTTATTCCGGTGCCGTTCCCAACGAAAAAATTACATGGGGTAAATTAGATATACATACGCCTAAGTTTATTGTAGAAAGTGATGCCACTATCGTAGCCCCATTGATGTTTGCCTGGATATTGGGCTGGTAATGTTTTTGTACCCGGCTGCATTACTACTATATAGCTTCCGTTGCGTCGCACACTTGTACGGCAACCATTCTATTCAACAAGGGCGAAGTGCCGAAATGGTGCTTTGCCCTTATTTATTGTTATTGCATTTGTAGGGATGGCTTTTTTTGATATTACTCCATTTATATACGCTGAAAAATATTTAGCAATGAAATACTGCAATAGCATTATTCATTTTTTGTTTCAATACTATCGGTTTCAGCGGCTTTTAAAAGCAAGGGTAAAATTGTTCCCATCATATTTTTCTCTGCATAAATTGGCATGGTTGAACCTCCACGCTTTAAATAAATTTCTTCACCTTTTTTATTGTAAATAATATTGGTTGGATAAACGGGCATACCTTTTAATAAAATATCCGTTTGAGTACTATCAATAGCATACACAGGAAATTGTATGTGGTATCTTTTAATAAATGCTTTTATGGTATCTACTGATTCGCTGGCAAATGAAAAAAACTGAATGTTTTTATTGCCCTGTAGGGTAGCATATAATTTGTTCAATGCCGGAAATTCTGCAATACAAGGGGGACAATTAGCAAACCAATAATTGGCAAAAATAACTTTGTCTTTGGTATCTTTTGCGGAAACCTGCTGCATGGTGTGAAAAATGGAGCCATCTGCTATTTTGTTTTGAGGTACACTATCTTGTTGTATCTCAGTGTTATTATTGACTTTACCTCGTAATAGTTTTAATTTTATTTCGGGTTTATTGTCATTAAATGATTTCACTAAAAAATGCCTATGGCCAAGTAATAGCGTATCGCCAATAAAATGGTTGGTAAAAGATTTTTTATTGTTGATATAGATGGTAGTATAACCTGTATTTAAAAAGCTGTCAGTGCAACAACCTCTCACAAATAATAAATTCAAATTTTCTTTTTTATATTTAAATATGCCACTATAGCCCATTCCGAAGCCCAATGAAATAATGGTATGTAGCAAATTCCGATCATACATTTTTATATTAACAGCACCATAAATTGGATGAAGGTTGGGGATGTTTGTTGTTTGCGTTATTATTTTTTGTATGGTAAAATAATTTACATTGTTATTGAGTGGGCTTGTATAGTTTTCTGATAAGTCAATTATTCTGTCATCTGTAAATTGCTGGTTGTTGTTGGCGTCAATTACTAAAATATAATTTCCATTTATTTTTTTCCCTAATAAGATATGTAACTTTTCAAAAGTGGTTGAGTCATTTTTTTCTATTTCATATTTAATCTGCTTTTGTAAATGCTGATTCCAATTTTTATTAATAGTTAATTTAGGAAAAAAATTATATACTTCTGTAAAAATAATGGCAGAGTCAATACCTAATTCATTTAATAAAAGTTTATCCTTGCATGGGTTGCCTCTATGATAAATTGTTTGAATGTTATACTGATTAAAGGGTATTTGCACTTGTTTTAGTGCGACAGCGTAGTTGACCTTCCACAAACTGCAACTATAAATTAAAAAGCAATTTATGCATAACATTATCCATTTTTGATGATACAAGTTCATGTTCTTAAAATTTAAATGTAAATAGGTTATTTAATGTTGACTTAAATCACCTATTTAAAATAGTACTACTTGATACCTGGACAAGGAATTAAATTGCCATTACAAGTTAATCCTACGTTGTTTTCTGCGGTGCAGTTTTTGCTCGATCCGCAAATACTCGGATTAGTTGGTCCGGTACATACGGGCAAACAGTTTCATAACCACCCACAATTTGTTTCATTTCATCTTTAGTTAATGGTTTCATTTGTTTATATTTTTAATGTGATTGAATATTCCTTTTTTCTCCGGTAAGAAAATATTACATCGGTTCAATGGCCATTGAATGCATTACTATTTACCTTCCGGACGATCAATAAATAATGCAGTACAATAATATACGTTTTTTATGGAAACGGCAATTAGGGAATCCTTAGAATTTTTGCTATTTACTTCGTGTATGAATTAGCCGATGTGCACCCAATTCATGTTCAAAAGCAAAACATTCGTTGAGCGATTCCATTGTATAATTTTTTACATTTACTTTAAATATAATTTGTTAATTGAATACCGTTACTTTACTGAACCACTGCTTTTTGATACCATTCCAGCTTTGATTCATAAGTATGTAAAACAGCAGGTGAAAAATCAGGATGCTCTTTTAAAGATGTAATGGCTTTCTCTGCTGACGCTATGGACTTTGTTTTATTTTTTGCCCGCCAATACCATTCTGCCATCTCTTCATAATATTTGGGTAGGGACGCTAATTCCGGATAAGGAAACTGATGAACGTATAATTGATAGGCCTCTGCCCCCAATGCATACATGGCTGTTGGCAATTTTTTCGGCGTTTTGTAATTTTTAATATTGTACACAATACTACTTGCAATAGCAGCTGCATTTGCACTTTGTAATGCTTTTTTCCCATACTCTAAGGCAGCCGGAACATTGGTTTGTAGCAGTACATACAATGTGTAATCTACCACCAACGGTTCATATTTTAATTGCGGTTCTTTCTCAATGAAATGATTGATATAAGCAAGTATAGAGTCGGGCTGTTCTTTCCTGAGTGGAATATTCAAATCTTTATTTTCATTCACTATATCTTCATTGCCCATAAAATTTCTTAATTCATGGTAAAGAGAATCGGTTAGTCTTTTTATATGAAAGGATATATTTCTTTCATATAGAGCCTGATGAATATTCCATTGTTGGTGGATGATTTTAGTAGCCACCTGCTCAAAATATTGCGGATCTCCAATCCAGGCAATTGCTCCTCTTCCGTTCACCACCATAATTTTAGGAATACTGCCATCACCACATGCTTTTAGCCATTTATTTTCAATTTGTGCATCTTCATCTACAGCTACCGAATAATCCATACGGTTACCCATGCTATCCACAATTTTTTTTATTTTTTCTATAGGTGTTTTGGCTTCATAAACAGCAATGGATACAATTTCTATATCACCCCTGTGTTTTCTGGCAAATGCAGTTAATTTTGGCATAGCAGCTATACAAGGTTTACACCAAGTTGCCCAAAATTCAATGGCATATAGCTTACCGGTTTCAAAAGTTTGAAACGGAGTTCCTTTTAGCCATGTACTTACTTGAAGTGGCGGTGCAGGGTCGCCAATATTCAGGGTAACTGAATCCATATTTTGTGCCCTGCTGTTCACACTTATGAACCACAGCATGATGAATAATATAATTGTTGATAGGTAATTAAACTTCAGTTGCATAATTCATGGGTTAGTTGTATAGCTGATTAGAGAAAATATCAGTTACTGATTCAAACAACTTGGGAAAAATACACTTACCTTTTACAAAGGTATATAATGCCACAGTATCAATTTGTTGCATACTATGGCAAATATTTAAATCATTAATATACTGAAACACAATAGCATTTTCCGGTAGACGGACTTGAGTGTCAAGTGCCTGCAAGCTTTCCAATCATGCAACTACCCATGCAATTTGCTGCACAACCTGATGCATCATTGCTTCCACCTTTAATTTGTTTCATTTCATTTTTTGAAAGTTTACCTTTCAGATCTGTGAGACTCATTTTTTTTATAATTTTAAATTTTTGAAGTTAAAAATATGCCTGTTAGTTCTACAGGCAACCCTTGCGCAATAGGTAACATAAAAATATAAACAATTTTTGAATAGTATGTGTAGGGGAAGCCCTACAATTTTAATTTCTATTGATAATTTTTAAAAAATTTTCATAAAAACGTTGTAACAAGCGTTTGTCAGCTGTTATAATAGAAGCTTGTGCAGTTAAACCTTCTCTATACTGCAAGGCCTCATAGTAATTCGTTGCTAAGCCATTTACTAAATTTACTTTCGCCATATAGCCACTATCGGTTGGAATGGCTGAAATAAAAGAGATTCTACCCTCTACATAACCATATTCCTGATAGGGATAAGCATTTAACTTCAATAAAACCTTTTGCCGGGTTTTTACTTTCCCAAAATTTGTTTGTGGAATATTAATAATGGCATATACAGGGGCATGTTTTCCTGCATATTATAAATGCTAGGTATAGAAATTGTATTGTTGGGACGATATGTTTGTCTTATTTTTTATATATATGGTTAAAGAATCACCGGGCATAATGAAACAGTAATGCCCCTTACCATCAAAAATATACCCACTGCATGTGTCAGTACAAGTATAACTGCAAGTAGTGGCAGCTATGCTATCGATGGTAACATATTGTGTAATAGTCTTTCTAAAAATATTGATCAGGTGTGGTCATTAAACCTGAATAGGCCGGTTTTAAAATATCAAATGCCATAGAGTCTTTTAGTTCAGGCGATAAGGTATATATATACCGAATGGTAAATGCTTTTTGGGCAATGTTTGTTTGAAAGCAGCATAAAGCATTCAATAAAGTTATAATAAATTGTTTCATTGAATATAATTGGTGATGTATTCGAAATTATTCCAAATAATTATTGATAAATTTCTTAACTTCTTCTAAGTTTCCTGAATTTCTAAAAAGTATATTTCCATCTCTATCAATCAAAAAATGTAATGGATAACTGGTGGCATTCATTTTATTTCGAAAATTTTTGTTGTAGTCAAAATAATTTGGCCATTTTGCATTATTTTTAATTAAAATATTTTTTGCTAATTTTATTCTTTCCGGTTTATTTTCGTCAGTAACTGAAATGAAATGTATACCCTTGTCTTTATATTGATGATACATAGCAACAATTGTTGGCATTGCTTTAATACATGGCAGGCAGGTGGTAGACCAATAATCTATGAATGTTAATAGATAGTTGTTAAAATATTTTTTTGTTAAAATATTTTTTCCGTCAAAATTTATATTAGGAAACTTTTTGCCAATCAACGTTGAATCTTCGTTTCTAAGCTTTTTTTCGAATGCTTTAAAAAGTTCGGTTTTTTTGAAATTATCAGAGAATAATGATAAGTTATCTAAATAGATGTGGTTAAAATTATATAGCGTATAATCATAAACTATTTCCCAAAATGCAACATATGAGTTGGTATTATATTTTATATAATTGCCAATTATCTCTTCTTTTTTTTGTAAATCTGTTAAACTGTCAAGGTTATTTCTGTTTATGTGAATATATAAATCTGAAAATAATTTTTTAAAATGGGCATATTCATCGTTAATCGATGAATGCATATTCACTTCATAGGCATTAAAGCAATCTGGTAATTGTATTTTATGGAAACCACTATCTAAAAAAAATGTAGAAGTTACATATACCTGTTTTGTTTTGGTGTTAAAATATTGAAATGATAATGGGATAGGGTATTGAAATTCACCTTCCAGTAAATTTTTGTTTTTTATGATGATTTGATAGGCAGACTGTTCAAAGCCAAATTGTTTTCCAAAATCCTTAATGTATTGATTGGTATCTAAATGGTATTTATAAAAATCTTCATACCCCTTTCTGATAATTTGAGGTGAAATGATTAATTTATCATTTATAAATGTTGGCGCTTCAAGCTCAATTTTGAATTTTACTTGTGCAAACAAAAACGTAGGGTTAATCAATATCAATAAAATATAATAAAAAATTTTCATTTTATGTTAATTTGTTATCTGTATTTTTTGATTAAAAATCATTCTTGTCCGGCAAAACTTAAAATAAAAATTGCTGTAAAGAATTACAGGCTAAAAAATGATTGTTTCAAAATTTGAGGGAGTACCCCTTTTTTGAAATCGACTGAAATATGGTTCTTTAAAGGGTTTAAACAATTAGTTTACAATTTTAGACGGACAATATTGAAAAATAGTATACAAATACAGGTAGCTTAACTATTTCGCTACCTGTATTGTATTTCATTAATTGCTGCAGCATCTACCCGCGCTATCATAGCAGCAATTGTTTGTTGAATAGCAACAAGCTACCATATAACCATAACAAACATCACATTTTCTAGGTCCGCTTCCAGCTTTAATTTGTTTCATTTCATTTTTTGAGAGTTTACCTCTGAGATCTGTGAGACTCAATTTTTTCATAATTTTAAAATTTTTGAAGTTAACAATATACCTGATAGTTCTACAGGCAACCCTTGCGCAATAGGTAACATAAAAATATAAACAATTTTTGAATAGTATGTGTAGGGGAAGCCCTACAATTTTAATTTCTACTGATTATTTTAAAAAAATTTTCATAAAAACGTTGTAACAAGCGTTTGTCAGCTGTTATAATAGAAGCTTGTGCAGTTAAACCTTCTCTATACTGCAAGGCCTCATGGTAATTCGTTGCTAAGCCATTTACTAAATTTACTTTCGCCATATAGCCACTATCGGTTGGAATGGCTGAAATAAAAGAGATTCTACCCTCTACATAACCATATTCCTGATAGGGATAAGCATTTAACTTCAATAAAACCTTTTGCCGGGTTTTTACTTTCCCAAAATTTGTTTGTGGAATATTAATAATGGCATAATACTTGCTATTATTGTGGTTAATGTAACAAATTACTTGTCCGGCTTGTATTTGCTGATTTTCTTCAGTCAATGATGCAAAAGATAAGATACCATTTTCAGAAGCAACTAAAATATATTTCTTTATCCAATCATCAACCTGGCTTTTAAGCGTATTTAATGTTTGTAGGTATAAAATTTTTTGTTGCTGAATTGTATTGCTTAATTCTGCTAACTCTTTTTGTTTATCAATTTTTAAAGACTCATTTGAAACAATAGCTGAATTTATTTGAGGTAGTGTTAGTTGTTTATTTATTAATTTACTAGATTCAGTACGATAGTCAAAATCAGAAATTACTTTTTCTTTTTTCAGGGATTCATTTGCATGAAAAGTTTTTTCGGAGAGTTGTAAATCTTGTTCCATTAATTTTTTTTGGTCTAATAAGATATTGTGTAAACGTTCTATATTAATCAGGTCTTTTTCCAACATTTCATATTTTTTTGTATAAAACCCATTAGGTAAATAGGCTTTAAAACTCAAATTTGACTGCACAAAATTTTGATAACTAATTTGTAATTCACCAAGATTTTCCATATCAATTTTAAAGGATTGAACTGCTTTGGTAAATTCATTTGAATTAATTGCAGTAAGTGCCTCTTCTATTTCATTTTTCACATACAAAACTTCCTCGTGTTTCCCTATTGCTTCAATATAAGCTATTATGTCTCCCTTTTTAACATAGTTTTCCTCTTTTTTTAGTAGTTTAATCAGTTTTCCACTGCTTAAACTAACAATAGTTTTAGGTGCATTGATTGATGTTAGCTTTGCTGGTGTTGTTATAACATCTGGATATTGGATAAACCAACAAATAATAAAAAATATAATTAACATGAAAAGAAATAAAAGTGTTCCCCATCTAACTAAAAATGATGGTTTTTCTGATATAATTTCATCGATTAATGAATTATTTTCTTCAATAGCCAAAAGCTTATTGTTGTAAGCTTCAATTTTGTTTCCGTTATTTTGGAAAGAATTTGATTGATTATTTTCCAAGTTCTAACTGATTTTTTACAAGTTCAAAATAGTAGCCTTTCAAAGCTGATAATGCTTCGTGATTCCCTTCTTCAACAATTTCACCTTTATTTAATACGATAATTTTATCTGCATTTTTAACTGTGCTTAGCCTATGTGCAACAATAATTACAGTTTTGTTTTTAAAAAATCTTTGCAGGTTTTCTAAAATTTCTTTTTCGTTATTGGCATCTAAGGCATTAGTCGCTTCATCAAAAAAAATAATTTTTGGATCTTTATATATAACACGGGCTATAGCAATTCTTTGTCTTTGTCCTCC
>NZ_SCKY01000081.1:0-1609 GCF_004100315.1 Hydrotalea sp. AMD
TCCTGACTTGTCCGCCTTTCCATAATCCAAACAAATAGTTTCTGATAATCAACTACTTATGATACTTTTTATCTATTTTGACCGCACTAACCAGGTCAAATGCTACACATTAGAATTGTAAAAACAAAGGGAAATTCTCGTTCTGTACAAGTTTATCATTATCAAAACAGTAAACGGGTTATCATCAAACATATTGGTTCAGGAACTACTAACGAAGAAATATTTGCCCTGGAAGAAATGGCCAGGCTATTTATTGCTGATTATACCAAACAATTATATCTATTTGAAGATTCCAAACCTGGCGAGGAGGCAGTATTGGTTAGTCAATGTGAATTCATAGGGATTTACCTTACTTATTTGTACGATGTATTGAGAGCCGTGCAGCACCAAATTGGTTATACTTTAGAAGCGGATGCTTTGTTGAATGATTTTGTAGTGATTCGAATCGTTGAGCCTGGTTCCAAACTTCGTTCTATTGAGTTAATAGAATCTTATTTTGGCATTAAACACCGCAGGCAACAGTTTTATGAATCAGCACATAAATGGCTTGTTTTAAAGGAAAGAATAGAGAAAAAAACGCTTGATTTTGCCAGAAAACAATATGGATTTGATTTTTCTTTATTGTTCTATGATGTTACGACCCTGTATTTCGAAACATTTACGGAGGACGAACTTCGCAAGAATGGATTTTCTAAAGACAACAAGTCGCAACAACCACAAATTGTGGTGGCACTCATGGTTACACCCGAAGGCTTTCCTGTAAGTTATGAGGTGTTTTCAGGTAATACATTTGAGGGTCATACGTTGATTCCTGTCATTAAATCTTTTATCAAAAAACATAAAGTAGAAAACTTTACGGTCGTTGCTGATGCAGCCATGATAAGTACCGAAAATGTGGAGGCATTGAGAGTAGAAAAAATCAACTATATAGTAGGTGCAAGGCTAGGTAATGTGTCGGCCCACTTGTTGGAAACAATAGATGCGAAACTTCCAAAAATAGATGGGAGCGTGATTCGGCTTAAAACAGAAAATGGCTATCTAATTTGTAGCTTCTCTAAAAAGCGCTATAATAAAGATAAATTTGAGATGAACAGGCAAATAGAGAGAGCAAAATTGATGCTGACTCAACCCTCAAAAATGAAGAGGGTAAAATACCTCAAATCAGGCGATAGTAATATGATGCTGAACGAAAAGCTTATTGAAAAAACCACAAAGCTACTGGGGATTAAAGGATATTATACAGACATTAAAGAAGCTGTTGCCGATAATGCAACCATAATAAGTCGCTATCATGATTTATATAAAGTAGAACAAGCATTTAGGGTCTCAAAAAACGATTTACAAACTCGCCCAATTTTCCATTTTAAAGAAGAGCCCATACAATTACATATACTTATTTGCTTTATGGCATTAGCTATATCAAAACATATTGAAATAACAGCAACATTGTCCATAAGAGCATTTTTAACCCATTGTAAAAAGATCACAGATGCCCGATTAATAAATAAAATAACCAAAAAAGAAATAAGAATGAGAGCTCATGTGCCGAATCATCTACAAGAAATTATCACAAAAATTCTTAGACCGCACTAAATCGGACAAGTCAGGA
>NZ_SCKY01000026.1:0-50652 GCF_004100315.1 Hydrotalea sp. AMD
AACGGTACCGGTTATTACATTGGCCTGTACCGAAGCATTTGTAAAATTTGGATCCTGATAAAGGGCTTGTAAAATTTGTGGATTATTAATCAAATCTTTGAGCGTTTCAATTTTAGTGTTTTTACTAAATAAAACATAGGTTTGATCCAGAACTTTTTTATAATGAATACCCAATGGTATTAAAATGCTGTTCAACGCCTGTTCTACATTTTTAAATTTAGTAATTGAAAAAGCTACTTTGGTGTCGGGCAATGTATTACTTTCATACACAAAATCAACCTGATAAACCTTTCGCAGTTCCGAAAGAACATCCACCAACATTTTAGTATTATTGGTATCATCTTTCCTGATTGTATGGTAAAGCGTACCATTTTTAAAAGGAACTGGCGTTTCTGAAAAGGCAATGCCAATAGACATGGAAAATAGTAATAGCTGCAATAGCAGTAGTTTTCCTACATTTTTTCTCATAATACAATCGTTTTAAAAATTAAAATGCTTATTGTTTGGGATATATATAAATGGTGTTTCCTTTCATTTCAATATTTACATTCATGGCAACAGATATTACCTTAATAAAATCCTGAATGCTTTTTGCTGTAAGATCTCCGGTTAAAAATTTTGTTGTAATAAGTTTTGCATCAATCACAGTGTGGTATCCATAATTATCCTGTATCATCTCGGCAATATCAGTAATGCTGGTATGCTCAAAATGATATTCATTAAATTGCCAGCTACTTCTAAAGCGCACATTATTATCAGACGCTACGCTCATTTTTTTATCTTTTGTTACAATAGCAACCTGTCCCGGAGTAATTTTCGTGAGTACTTTATTTTTGTCGGTAATTAATTGTATAGACCCTTCCTCTAATGAAATCACTGATTTATCTCTGCGGTCTTTTATATTAAAAATAGTTCCCAAAACCTCAACATTGGTTTGTGGCGTATGCACAATAAAATTCTGTTTTGTTACTGTTTTTTTTCGAACATGAAACCAAGCTTCCCCTTTTATCCATACCTCTCGTTGCGCATCATCAGCCCAAACTGCCGGAATTTTTAAAGTTGAATTTGCATTCATCATTACTTCAGTACTATCGGGCAAAACAATTCTTTTCATTTCACCAAAACCGGTTTGAACAATAGCATACTGTTCAGTACTATGCAAATTTTGATTCACAAAAAAATAAGTAAGGGCAACTAAAAGAAAAAAACTTGCAGCGATAAGAATGTGCTTCAGCATAGGATAAATGGATCGAAGCTGCTGACCGGTTATTCTATTTTCGATAGATGACCAGTTGGCATTTCGCTGAGCTTCAGTTGAAGGCTTGTATCTGAATTGAAAAGGAAAATTTTCGCCACTATTTTCTTCCCAAAAATTATCGGGCATAGCAATCTTTTAGTGTAAGACACTCGATTTTATTTTTTATACCCTTTTTTTAGGATTAATTTTTCACAAACTGAAAAAGAAAAGATAATGAAATGAGGGTAGATAACATTTTAGCATCTCGAAGCTTATGCAGTGCTTTTTGCGTGAGATTTGAAACGGACTGATAATTAATTCCCATAATTTCAGCAATTTGCTGATTGTCCATATTTTCGAAATAACGAAGGTAAATTACCTCTTTTTGCCTTTTTGGCAGCTGATTTAAAAGAATTGAAATTTTTTGTTGCAGTATAAAATCACTTTCTTTTTTTACAATAATTTCTTCCGGAGAAAATTCAATATTGGGTTGTTGAAAGAATTGTATTTTAATATTTTTTAATTTTAAATCGCGAAAATAATTTAAAATCTGCTTTCGCAAAGCAGCATAAAAATATGGCTTTACCTGCTGTATGGAATGAAGTGACTTTTTTTTGACCCATAATTTCACAAACAAATCCTGCACTGCTTCGTTTGAAAGGGTCTCATCATCCAGCAACTTCAAGGCATACGCATACAACCCTTCGAACAAATGATGATGCAGTGCTTTAAATGCATGCACATCACCTTCTCTGGCTGCCCTCCACCATTGCAATAATTGTTCGTTATTATGACTATCCTGCAGCATTACAGGATAAAAGTAACTATTCTCTATTTATAAAACCGATACGTGGGTATAATCAATATTAAATGCCATTGTATTATTCAAGCCCATCCATTTCAATTTCAAAAAATTTTAACTCTACTTAAATTTTACAAATAAATACCGGCTTTCATTACCTAAATGCAAATGCCACCCCTGCACCAATACCATTGTATTTGGCAAAAGTATAGTCGGCATAAATTTTTAGAATAAATAAATTGAAACGAACCCCCCATGTATTTGAAATACCGGATGCTGTATACGACATTGCCAATGGATCGGTAGCATTAATGGTAACAGTGTTATTCGGCGGTGGAAAATTGGTATTTAGTGTAGCCTGATACGTACCATTTACATTGATATTAGATTTACCCGAATTATAACCTATAGCTGTGTAAATTTCTAAAAATGAAAATTTTACAGATGCAATGGCCTGAACAGTATAGGCAGAGATATCATACTTCAAATCTGCATTATTGCTTCGAACAGAACCGGAATTGGTTAAATTAGGATAATAATCGGCTGAAAGGTGGTTATAGGCAGCCAAAGCCGACAAATGCAGAAATGGCACTTTTTTAAGAAATGGCAGGTAATTAGAAAATTCATGCTGCAAGCCTATGCCAAAAATGCCCATTGAAACATTACTTAAATCTGTTTTTGGGAAGTAACGCACTTTTAAATCGGTATGCTTAAAAATACCAATGCCCACCTGTGCTACCGGCAGTGGAACAGATACCGGCAAAAATGAAATATTCTTTTTAAAATCGTTTCCTATACCGGTTGGGGTTGTAAAATCGGTGTACGCCTGCTGTCCGTTTTCGGTAACATTTACATGAATGCTTTGTGATGAGCTGCCTCCCATAAACGTGGGCAGACTGGCGCTCGTTGCACCGCCATTTAATTTAAAGGTTGAATAATCAGCATTATTAAATGTAAAATTTTGTTTATCGGTTGGCACTACAGCAGCCTGTAAACTAACGGAAAGATCAAAACCCAATAGTTTATGAGCCCTTGCCGTACTATACCAGCCGCGATTCATATTGTAAATTTCTCCTTCGCCAAAAGGTTGTAAATAATTGCCAACAAATTTATTGGCATCGGCAATGGCCGCAGCAACACCTTGTGCATGAGATGGCAACATAGCAATAACGGTAATAAATAGCAGGGCTATCTTTTTCATATCAACACATTTAAAATTTAAAAATAGTGTTTATTTGATACAGCAAATGAAAGCGCTAAAATAGTTCAACAGCAATAAATATCATGATAAACATACTACAAATTGATGATTATTGATATTTTTTATGCAAATAACATGAAAAAGAGAAATTCAAGCTGTATTATGCTGCTTGAAAGAGAAAAATATTTTATAAAACAATAAAAATTTCTTAAGGCTATACAATTTCGTTTATTTTCTCTTCAGCCAAACCAAACGAAAGGGTCATTCCTGCTCCGCCCAATCCATTTAAAACATATACACCCGGCAAGGCCTTAAAAAATACTTCGGTATCACCATTGGTCATTTTAGGATAAATGCCATTCCAGCTTTGCAATAATGTCCAGTTGGTACAATGAGCAAACTGTTGTAAATATTGTATTACCAGATTGTTTAAATGTGCAGCATCAAACGGATCGAGTGTTAAGCCATACTCATGTGTATCACCAACAGTAAGCTCGCCTTCATCATTTTGTGAAACCATTACATGAATACCCCATTTTAAATATTCGGGCATATCGTTTTCATATCTTGCCTTTAATTGTGGCAAAGAGGCGGCGGCTTTAAAGCTTTGGTAATGAATTAAAGATAATCCGCCACATAATGAAGTACCAATATGCATACCATCATTACCTGCACTATAACGAAGCATTTGTAACTTACACTTTGTAATAGCCAACGCCGCAAATGCCTCGGGAAACAAAGTTTCAAAATCGGCACCACTGCATACCATCACCAAATCGGCCTGCAGGGTTTCATTCCCCATCCATACTTTACCCGATTCTACCCGGTTCACGGCCTTGCTCCAAATAAACTGAACATCTAAATATTCTGATAAATAAACAGGTATGGTTGCAATAGCTTTACGTGGATCAACCACCATTTCAGTGGCACTGTATAAACCACCTAATAAACCCAATTCAACTACGCCTTCAAATTCCTCAATAATATCTTTTTTACGCATTAACTCTACCGGCCTCCCATTTTGATGAAAGGTATCAAATAATTCTTCCAGCACCTGCATTTCATCTTCATAATAAGCAACATGTAAACTGCCGGATTCTCTATACCATATATTGGTACTATCTGCCACTTCTTTCCAAATTTCCTTACTCCGCATGGCTCTGTTATACAATACACCATCGGGTTGCCCTACAGGCCAAACCATTCCAAAATTACGAATGGATGCACCAACTGCTTTTTCGCTACGTTCTATTACAGTAACGGAATATCCTTTTAAACTCAAAGCCCTTGCCGTTGCCAACCCAACAATACCGGCGCCAATTACAATTGCAGACTGATTAGGCATACACAATATTTATTTTATTATATTTCGATTTAAAATAGTACAAAGCAATGGCGGTAACTGCAACACCTATTACAGAAAAAATAATAACGCCGTTTCCGTACAGAACAGACCATTCCATATGTCCACTAAAAAATGTTTTGAGTATAATTACACCTACACTTCCTAAATATCCGAACGAATCGGCCACATACATTAAAAAACCTACATTACCCATATACCGATAAGTGGCAATCATTCTATCAAATAATATACAGTTAAAGGGAATATAGCCCACATACAAACCTAAACCCACCAGCGTCATCCAATACAATGGCGGTAAATGTTGATATAAGAAAAGCCAGGAACTGATACCGACTATCATAAAACCGGCAATAATTAAATAATGCGTTATAAAAAAAGCACGTGCATTGTTTTTAATAAATATCATACTGCTAATCAAAATCAGGACAATAATTGAAATGGGCGTTTCTGTTTCAGTAAATACGGCAGCATTTTTACCAAAACCCATTTCGCGGAACATATCTGCCGCAAAATTGTCACGGATATCACGAAACACCGTTAATATTACATATACTAATACCAATAGCACCAATCCGGTACTAAAATTTTTAAAAAAGATTTTTCTTTCTGCTTTGTTTAATGAAGCCCTGATAACGCGTTGTGCTTTATCTGCCTCTGTTGGCGGCGGAATTTTTTCTAATAACCATAACAGTATTATCATGGGTATAGCAAAAACCAATCCGGTTACAAAAGGCATCCATAATTCTTTAATGTGAAATTGCACCATCAAAGTTTTACCTACCGATTTTACAAAACCGGAGGAGAAAATAAAACTAACTGCTAATGCTGCTCCAATAAAGTCGGTTGCCTTTCTTCCTTCAACAAAGGAAAAAACAATTCCCCAGATAATTCCTAACGGGAAGCCATTGATGAATAAGAAAAGAATATTGTATGGTGCCGGCACAATGGCAAATAGCAAAAGTGCCAACCACGAAACACCTACTAACATTAATATTAACTTGCCTCTTCCAAAATGTTTAAGCTCGGCAATAAATTTAATACCATAAAACTTACTGAACATATAACCTAATACCTGACTAATTACTAATGCATCTTTATACGCCAATCCAAAAATTGCAGGCATATCATGATATGTACCGGCTGTAAAAGGCTTACGGAAGGCGTATACCGTTGCATAGGTAAGAAAAGTAATTACGGCAGCATATAAGGCTACAAAAAACTCCCGATGCTTTTTAATATAATTTACTACCATTGCGGTTGTATAATTCCCTTAAGTTCATTAAGTGAATGAATGATATAATCGGGAGCATAGGTACGCAGTTGCAACTCGGTATATGTGCCTGTTGTAGTGGCTATTACAATACCACATTCTGCATTTCGCCCTTCTAATACATCTACCTTCGTATCACCTACTTTTGCTATATTTTTAGCATCCTGCACACGGGTTTTTTCCATAATAGATTGTATCATATAGGGTGCCGGCCTGCCTTCGGGCACTTCATCGCTGCAAACTACACAAGCAATATCGGGATGATGATTCCAATGTAATCTGTTTAAAATTGCATCCGTAATAGGCCTGGTAAATCCGGTATCTAATGCAACCTGAATACCCAAATTATTTAACCAGGAAAAAATTTGTTCTGCGAAAGGCAATGGTTGTAAGGATGGTGTTGTTTCATAATAATGCACCATACGATTGGTAAAATCGGTATGAATAGATTCGATGCTATGGCCGGGCAATAAAGGTTGTTTATATTGGCGCAGAATAATTTCAATGGCTTCTATTTTCTTATACCCCATTACTTTATCTACATCATCCGGTTGCACGTTTAATCCTGCTGCCTGAAAAGCATCTCTAAAAGTTTGATTGATGTTGCCATGATCGGCTACAGTTGTTCCTGCAATATCGAAAACTACTAATTGAATGGGCATATTAATTTTGTTGTTTTAAGTGTTCTATGATGCGCTGCTGATAAGTTTCTAAATCGGGTAATGATTTGTTGGTTACTTTGGCCTGTTCATCCCAACGGCGTAGTGCTATATATAATGGAAACAAGGGATCTGCTTCAAAAGCTGCAGCTTCTTCAGGTAACATTACCCCTCCCTGAAATTGAAGGGTTTGTTTACTGGCTTCAGATAATTGTGCATAATATTCGGGATCTTTATAAGTTAGGTATCTTTTTGCATTTACATGCGATTCAATCAGTTTTGCAATTTTCAAAGAAAAACCCATTTCCAAAACATAGGCTGCACCTAATTTTTCGTGATCCACCAATCCAAAATTATCCATATGGCCGGCAGCACTCCCTTCGGGCATTATGTGTTCATATAAATGCCCAATATCATGAAAGAAAGCAGCCAATATTACCTCATCATCATACCCGCCTTCTTCAGCCAGTTGAGCGCATTGGCACATGTGCTCTAATTGTGAAACCGGCTCACCTATATAATCTTCATGCCCATATTTTTTATATAACTCAATTATTTCATGGGCCATTTGTTCAATTTGTTCTTTGTTCATGCCGTTTATTTTTGTAACAGTTGCTCAATTGGTTTTGCAACGGGATGATTGGCTGTAAAATGAAATCCCAACATAGCCGCAATAGTAGCAGCAATTTGTTCCTGATACAATTGCATGTGTGTTTTTACTTCTCCTTCCGGTGTAATATCCGGCCCCATTACCGCCATCCAAATTTGTGAAGATTCCGGAATACGTGAACCATGACTGCGCCAGTTATCTTTATTTACATCACCTCTTCCATGATCGCAGGTAACAATTAAAGTGGTTTTGTTACGATATACAGGATTGGATTGCAGATAGTTCCACAAATCGTGTATCATGGCATCTTCGGCATGTGCACTTTTTAAATACTGATCATACATTCCGCCATGTGCAAAATCATCGGTTTCATCGAAAGCAATATACAATACCTTTGGCTGATAAGCTTTCAGATATTCGCGGGCTGCCATATAAGTTAAAATATCCGGGCGCACACTCAAGGGCTGTGCCGTTAAAAACTGCATATCATTAATTAATGCTAAGTTACTGTTTTTAAAATGCAAGGTATCTGTATCTGAATTTACATAAATGCCACTCCGCCATTTATTTAAAATATAAGGAAACACATCCCAGGTAGAAAAGGCAGCCACTTTTCCGTTGAATCCCTTCTGCTTATTCAAAAACTCTAAAACATTTTCGTTTTTATTTTTGATTTTATCGTTTGAATTAACCGTTGTGTCTGGATAACCGGTCATTATTTCATTGTATCCCGGATATGAAAAATGGTAGCGGTTGGCTACGTTCATATCATTCTCATATAAACGGTTGCCATAAAGCCGTCCCCGTTGTTCAACAGTAGACCAAAGAAAAGGAAATAATTTAGCCCTGCTTTCAGCGGGTGTTACCGCTGTAAACTTTTCAGCTATATAGTCGCTGTCGTGCATATAGTTTTTGTCGGCCAATAAATAAGAATCTACCCCTTTAAATACTTCCTGCCAACGTAATCCGTCTAAGGTTACAATAACCACATTTTCAGTTTTACGTTGTGCCAATAACGGATTTGTACAAAAAACCGCTAATAAAATTGCCAAACAAATCATACTTCTTTTCATAAATGCGTTTTAAAGTTATTAAATATTAGCTATTCGTTCATTGAATTTATTCAAGCTCCATTTGCCTTTGAGTTATGTATTTCAATAGTTGTTGCGGGTGGTCGGTTTGTAAACCATCCACTCCCATTTTCAAAAATTTATCCCAAATTGCTGTTGATTCTTGTGGGCTTTCTACATCTAACCAAACCTTTACATGATTTACATGGGCTATTTTAATTAAGTTTTCATCATACAAATTATCTACAACAGCTACATGCATGGTTATAAAAAATTTATTTAATTTTTTTTCTGTTGAACTTGTTTTGGGTACGCTGGTAATGATAGGTACTTGTGGTGCTAACTTTTGCCATTCATGGTATTGTTGTAAGGTATTGGGATATACAATAATTTGATTTTGCATGCCTGCCTGTTGTATCATGTTCCATGCTTTTGCAACATTGGCATTTTTAAAATCAAGGTAAATATTGATTTTGTTTTTACAAAGTTGTAATACTTCTGAAAATAACGGGATAGTATATAATTGCCCATCTTTAGCCGTTGTATGTAAAGCTTTAATTTGTGCATAACCCAAACTGCTCACCGCACCTTTACCATTTGTTGTCCTGTCAACTGTTGCATCGTGCATGAGTATCATTACACTATCAATGGTTTCTCGTAAATCTATTTCAACATATTGCGCACCTGCCTCTATAGCTGCTTGAATTGCGGAAATGGTATTTTCAGGATAAAACACATGGTTACCTCTATGCGCTATTACAACAAAAGCAGTTGAGGAATGAGGTAGTGCCCCATTCCTCTTCTGCGCTTGAACAGAAAAACTACTACTAAAACCAACTACCAAAATCAGTACAATATATTGATACACATTTTTCACTTTTATCATTAATGCATCAAAAAAGTTATTTCAACAACCACATTTTTTGGTTCAAATCATCGGCT
This sequence comes from Hydrotalea sp. AMD, assembly GCF_004100315.1. Classification (NCBI taxonomy): domain Bacteria; kingdom Pseudomonadati; phylum Bacteroidota; class Chitinophagia; order Chitinophagales; family Chitinophagaceae; genus Hydrotalea; species Hydrotalea sp. AMD. The sequence goes on from NZ_SCKY01000026.1 coordinate 9,158, forward strand.
GAAAATTGCTGGCTTTGTAGTGCAGTTTTCCAGTTGGCGGCATTTTGTGCCTGTTCAGAAACCGGGTAAGCCCATCTGATTGGAATAATGCCATTGTTACCCACACCACTGCCCCCTTCAAAAGCTGGAACGCCTGTTCTGCGCCAATTGTAATATGCCTCATAGCCTGAATTTTGGAACATGGCAATATATTTTTGCAATACAATTTGTTGTATAGCAGTTGCCGGATTTGAAGAAAGTTGTACTGCAGGCTGTGCATAATAATTGGCAAAGTTGAACGAAACATTATAAGGTGTTACCTGTGTGGTTGATGTTTTACCCGGAGGAAGAAAGTAAGCATTAAAGCCGGGCTGTGTTACATCTATGCCATAAAATTTCATCGACTCAATGATGCCTGTTTTATAATAGCTTTCTGCATTTCCTGAAACCCAACCTCTTTCAATACCTTCGGCAATATTGAAGTTTTGTTCTTTAAAACCAACCAATACATCAGGTTCACCGGTAAAAGTTGAATAATATCTTTTACGGTTTGGAAAGGAGTATAAATTGGCAGAAGCATTACCATACATAATTGAAAGTGGTAAACCTGTGCTGGCACCCACAAAATATTGAAATTTAGCAGGCTGTAAGGTATCGCTTCCAACCAATGCCCATGCCGGTTCGCAGGTAACAAACACACGGGGATCGTTGATAGTGGTTAAAGCTTTTACATAAGTATCGGCCATGTTGTTACGCTGTGCAATAGAACCGAAATTGCTGGGATTGAAAGGATATTGCAAATAAGTAGCATCATATTTTGCTGCCATATCATCTGCCTGACTGGTGAAGATGGGGTACTTGGAAGGATTATTGACAATATTTGCAAACTGTGCAGCAACATTTAAAGTTGCATCTGATGTTTTTGAACTTAACTGAATCAACACCCTTAACTTAAAAGCATTGACCAATTTTTGCCATTTTGATAAATTGCCCTGATAAAACAAATCTTGTGAGGCAGATAATGTTTGATCGTTATTGGCAATTAATGTTGCAAAATGTGTATTGGCAGTATCTAACTGATTCAATATATAAGCAAACACCTGTTGTTGCTGGGTATATGACGGGGTAGGATTTGCGGAACCTTGTAAAGCCTGTGTTAATGGAACATCACCAAACAAAGAAGTAAGATTGTAAAAGTAATAAGCACGAATAAATCTGCCTACTGCTTCATAAGGGTTAACAGATGAAGCGCCTTTTACAACAGCCTCACGCTCCATTTGTACCACATTTTTCAGAACTAAGTAGGGGTCAAACGAACCATTGGTCCAAGAGTAAATATTATTTCCATAATAGTCGTAGTTATTACAGAAATACTGGTTCCAGTTGTGCACATTATTCCAGGAATTGAGGCCACCTAAAGAACCGGCACTGCCATTTCCGGCCATATCTGTTAATACCGTTCCTAAAATTAAGCCCGCAGGAACGCTGGTAGGTTTATTGGGGTCGGCCTGAAGTTCCTGAATTTTTTTAGTACAGGAAGCCAGCAGCAAAACACCCAATAAAAAAAGAGAAATATTTTTTATCTGTTTCATACAATTTGCTTTATGAATTAAAAGGATAGGTTTACATTAAAACCATAACTTCTGGTGGTAGGTGTTTGAAGACCGGAACCACTGTCTTGTGTATACTGGTCTACATCTAAATCTTTATACCGATTGGGGAAGAAGTACAGTAAATTTCTACCCACCAGTGAAACACTCGCTCCGCGTATAAATGAAGTAGGTTTCAGTTTGTTTGCCGGAATGTTATAAGTTAAAGTAACCTCTCTTAATTTAGCATACGTTTTCTTAATAATATCTAAATCGGGGATAGAAGCCATACGGGTAACAAAGGGCTGAACCTGGCTTTTGGTAGTATTTTGTGTTTCGGTTAAACTTTTCATATTATTAATTTGCCCGGTAATGGGGTCTAAACTAATTGGTGCTCCGGTTAAATTAACGCCTTGTCCGGTATAGGCTGCTATGTTGGCCTCATCAAAAGGTCTGGCTACACCAAATGCACCTGTTGCACTTTCAATATGTCTTCCACCCTGCAGTGTTTTTTTACGAACATAATCTTCCATTACACCTCCCACCATTCCATCAAACTGAAAGCGGAGGACAAAGTTTTTATAGCTGAAGGTATTGATGGCTGCCCATTGAAAATTGGGATCAGAGTGGCCATAAATTTTTTGTGCAGAAGAACCTAAATCTGAAAAACGCAAATAAAGGCCTGATGCAGGATCAATCACCATTTTACCATCGGGTGTACGCACAAAGGCATTACCGTAAACTAAATCAACCCGGGTACCATTTTTTGAATAGTTGTTTGGATTAGAATTGTTTACCCATTTTTTTACATAAGTAGATACATTGGCAACTACATTCCAACTAAAACCATTGGCATTGCTAATGGGGTTGGCATTCATGGTAAATTCCCATCCATCATTGGTATAAGCATTACCATTGGTTAAGAAACTAGAATAACCGGATGCTGCTGAAGTTCCCTGATTTACAATACCTGTATTCAGATAGTGATAATGGGTTACATCCAATCCTAATTTGTTATCTAAGAAGCGAATGTCTACACCAAATTCTGTAGCTTTTCGTTCAGCTGTTTGTATATTGGCACTTACTGTTTGGTTGGTATAGCTGGCACTATTGCTTAACTGATTGGTAAATGTTGGGCTTAAAGTATAAGGCTGTGAGAACTGATAACTAGGGCCGCCATAGGGAGAATACCAGTTGTAACCATAACCTGCTGCCGGTGTTGCACTAATATCGGGAGTAAAGAATGCATTAGTGCCTCCACTTTTACTTTCAGCATAAGAACCTCTTACTTTTAAGAAGGAAATGGCTCTTGGTAATTTAATGTAATCAGATAACACTGATGCCAGGTTAAATGATGGATAAAAATAGCTGTTGTTATTGGCAGGTAAAGCAGATGATTTATCAACCCTTCCTGTTACGTTGGCTATGAGGTAAGATTTATAACCCAGATCAACGGAATAATAAGCACTCAACACTTTCATTTGCGAATGGAATGTACTTCCTGTTAAAGGATACAATGAGTTTGAAAATGAGTAAATACCCGGAACATTCAAATAGTTGGTAGAAGTGAAGTTGGAGTTGAAATTAAAGCTACGCACTGTTCCTCCACCCAAAGCTTCCACATCTAAAAATCCGAATAAATTCTTTTTATAACGTACCTGACCATCCACATATGAATCGTATTGTCCTCTTCGGTCTTCTCTGTAATCGCCCATACGCAACTCTCTGCCATAAGCACCGGCAGAATAAGGCATTTTTTCAGAATTGAACATATCATAAGTTGAAACACTGGGCCTTAATTGAAATTCAAGATTTTTGGTGGGTTTATAGTTCAATGAAACATAACCATACATGTTGTTTTGATAGTGGCCTCTTAACCACTCATACGACATAAAGTAAGGGTTATTATATCGATAAAACTCTTCGTATTTTTGTTGAATACCTGCTAAACCCGGTTGCCAGTAATTTCGCATATCACTCATCGCCCAGTCTGCACCACCCCAAAGAATAATATTATAAATAATGCTGTTTGGACCATACTGTACATCCGGAATATTTGGAGTAGATTGTCGGCTGTAGTTAATGTAACTACTCAATGTTAATTTTGGATTGAAGTGTTGTGTAACACTTGCAGTTACATTAAAATTGTTTAACTGCGTGTTGGGTACAATCCCTTTTTGATAAGTATTACCTACAGAGAAACGTACATCTGTTTTTTCGGTAGAAGAAGAAATAGAAACGCTGTTACTGGAAAGCAATCCTGCCTGTATAAATTTTCGAAGGTTATCTTTACCACGGGCAATCCATGGTGTAGGCTGTACATGGCCAATATAAGTTGAGCCATCTGCAAAAGTTGTGGTATAATTTTGTGTAGGATCGTATGTACCATCGTACTGCGGCAATAACTGCCCTCTGAATTGAGGACCCCAAACATCATAATCATAATCGTTAACACCTACGCCAATGGCACCGCCGCCACGATAGTTAGCCGGACCGGAACCACCACCACCAAATGCATATTTACCATTATCACCGGGGCCATATAAATCCTGGTATTTCGGCAAAGCAATAAATCCTTTGTTAATCTGTGTGCTTGAATTAAAATCTACATGCAGGCCCTTGTTTTTAGAACCCTTTTTTGTAGTAATAATAATGGCGCCATTCTTTCCCTGAAAACCATATAAAGAGGCGGCATTAGGACCCTTTAAAATTGTAATCGTTTCAATATCATCGGGATTGATATTATAAGTATCCGACGTAAATGGTACCCCGTCAACAACATACATAGGCTGATCGTTGGCCCCATTCTCACCACGTATAATAATACCGGGTGAATGGCCAATTTCTGAATTGATATTAATGGCAAGACCTGCAGCGTTGCCTTTTAAAGCATTAATAGGATCGGCCTCTCTTGCTTTGGTAAGTTTGGTAGCATCAATAGTTTGTACTGCATAACCCAAACGCTTGGCTTCTTTTTTAATACCTGTAGCAGTAACAACTACCGCACTTAAATCGGCATTTTGCGGATTCAGTGCAATGGCAACGGCATCGCCATTGTGTACTACCAATCTTTTACTTTCAAACCCTACATAAGAAAACTCAATGACATCATTTTTTTCAACTGAAATGCTAAAATCACCATCCGCATTGGTAGTAGTGCCTCGATTGGTTTTTTTAACAGCAATGGAAACACCTTCAATAGGTGTTTGTGAAACCGCATCTACAACACGTCCTTTTAGCACCATACTCTGCGCCTGAACGGTAGAAGCAGTGAGCAGACCAACTGTTACAAACAACAGTAGCCTGAAAAATTTGGGGACAATTTGCTTCATAAACAATATGTTTAGTTATAAGGCAAAACTATCCGGCCAATGTTATGGAATTATTGCGGGAATATTAACAAATAGTAAAGTAATATTTAACAAAAGAAGCAAAATGAAGCATACAGTTAACCAATATTAAACTTTTATGAATTAATTGTTAACAACATCGGCAGGTATTATCCCTTTTGAAGAAAAAAATACACTACCAGCAACAATGCATCTTCCTTTCCGGTATTTACAGGATTATGTAGTTCTGTGGCATCAAAAAACAACGAATCGCCGGCTTCCATATCATAATTATCTTCACCAATGGTATAACACAAATTGCCTTGTAGTAAATATTTAAATTCAAATGCCTGCGTACTCACCGGCTGGCGCTGAGCACCGGGTTCTATACGCAACAAAACAAAATCTAAATGATACTCTTCAAAAGTAGCTGTGAATATGCGCTGGTAGTAAAAACCTACAGCGTTTTCTTTTTCAAAATATTGATATGCTGATTTCTTTTTAAAAATTACTTTACTGCCGGATTGAAGATTGATATTCTTAAAAAATTCGTTCAGGTCAACTTCAAGCCCTTTAATTAAATTCAGCAATACACTTAACGAAGGAATACTTCTGCTGTTTTCAACCTGACTTAACATACTTTTAGTGATACCCGCTTTTTCGGCTAATTCCTGCAGTGTAACATTTCTGTCTTTTCTAATTTCTTTTAATCGGTTACTGATTTGGATAATAATATCTTCCTGCATGACAATTATTTTAACCTGTGTTTGAATTTAAGGCTGTAATATATTTAATCCATTTTAAACAGTATTCCGCAAGTTGTACCACACATTATTTTATTGCATTACTTATTAAATTATGCTTAGCATCATAATTTTAGGTAGGTTTAATCATAATTTTGCCACTGATGTTGAAACCCCTGATCATAGTTTTCATGATAATTGGTATTGGAGCAGAAAGCTTTCAAACCAACTTAATTGAACTGCATTACAGACTAAATACTGCTGCCATTACACAGGAATACTGTGTTAATAAAAATAAACCACAAATGCATTGTAATGGCCAGTGCCATTTGGCCAAAGAGCTTAAAAAAGCGACACAACCTGCCACTAATAGCAATAAAAGTTTTAAAACAATTGATTTATTTGCTTATCAGCATTACCTGCTTCATATAAATCACGCCTTTTATACTGCAACTTCATATTTTCTGTATGCAGCAACACTCAATAAAGGCGTTACTGTGCCTTTATTTCATCCACCTGCAATGCGGGCATAATTTTTCTGTTTTTTCTTTCAGCAATATTTGTAATGGTTTGTTTTACATGCAATGATGTACAACACAGTTACAATACTGCCTGTATTTTAATTTCTAAAAAAAGATTTATGTACAAAAAATACATTACAACAATTTTGTTTTTATGTATTACTGCATCATCATTTGCATGCGCTATTTGCGGGTGCGGCGGTAGTAATTTTTATTTGGGGTTAATGCCCCATTTCAGAACTAAATTTATTGGCATTCGATACCAGTATATGAACTACAATACGGTATTGGTAAACGATCCTACACAGTACAGTCATAACTATTACAATACTATACAGGTTTGGGGCGGGTTTAATGTAGCAAAGCGTTGGCAATTATTATATATTGTGCCAGTTCATTTCAACAAACAAATAGATGATGATGGTATTACCAATAAAAATGGTTTGGGCGATGCATCACTCATGGCAAATTATTTGTTGTTTCATAAAATAAAAACTTACGAACACAGAGCTGGCATTGAGCAACAGTTGTGGGTTGGCGGAGGTATAAAACTACCCACCGGCAAAATGGATGTAAATTTAAAAGACCCAAACATTACCGTAGCTGATGTAAATGCACAATTAGGTACCGGCAGCATTGATTTTATGTTGAACACCATGTACAATATTCGTATTGGCAACTGGGGCGTTAACTCCACCCTAACCTACAAAGCAAATACTGCAAAAAACGAATACCAGTTTGGCAACAAATTTACCGGCAGCGCCATTGGTTATTACAACATTTTGCTGAAGAAAATGAACATAATGCCCAATGCCGGTATGATGTATGAAAATACTGCAGCCAATACCCTCAGTAAAATGAGCGTAGCTGCTACCGGTGGTTATATTACCAGCGCCATGGCAGGAGTAGAAGTGGGTATTAAAAAAATGAATGTTGGCATTACTTGTATGGCCCCTGTAGGCCAGTATTATGCAGCAGGACAAACAAAATTAAATTGGAGAGGTGATGCACATGTAAGTTTTAGTTTTTAACTTTACCCAAAACGATGAATATGAAGCAATTAATTGTAGCAGCATCGGCTTTGCTTTTTTTAGCAGCTTGTGCTAACAACAACGAGAAAACTGAAGTGAAAAAAGATACTGCCGCCGCCATGGCACCCATGCCTATGCAGGCTAAGTTTACCGCAGATATGGTAGATAACCAGCGCGACCCCTCTTGCGGCATGCCTGCCAGAGCAGGATTAGAAGACACCGTGCATTATAAAGGCCACGTAATTGGTTTTTGCAGTAAGGAATGTAAAGATGAATTTATGAAAGACCCCGAAAAAGGTTTAACTGCAGCAGATTTAAAGAAAAAATAAATAGTATGGATAAAAGCCGCTGAACATTTATTCAAGCGGCTTTTTTAATAATCCCAAATTTTTCAGCGCTTCATTATACTGCAAAAATACTTTTTGGTATATCTGATGTGAAGCCGCTTTGGGCATATAGACCGTTAAATTATTTTTTGATGATGCTACGTTGGCATGTCCGGTAGCTTTGGCACCTATCATAACAGCACCCAAGGCAGATGTTTCAACAGTTGCAGGTAATTGAACGGGTAATCCACATATATCGGCCAGCATTTGCACCCATTCAGCACTTTCAGCAAAACCACCTCCGGCGTAAATACTTTCCACATTGCTATTGGTTTTTAGCAAAGCCAGTATAATGGTATAAACATTCAATAAAACCCCTTCCATTACTGCTTTAATACAATGAGCACGGGTATGCTGTTGGGTCATTCCTAAAAAAGCTGCTGTAGCATTTGCATTCCACAATGGGGCTCTTTCTCCGGCAATAAAAGGTAAAACCAATAAGCCATTGCTTCCCGCAGGTATGGCTGCTGTTTCTGCTACAAGTGTAGTATATGTGTTATTTGATTGCAATATTGCCTCTTTCAACCACTGTAAAACACTGGCACCATTATTAGAAGCACCACCCATTACATAAGTAGTATGTTGAAGATGGTAACAAAATGTTTGCATGCCATCATCTAACTGAGGAGATTGAATTATCCTTCTGGCCGCAGCACTGGTACCAATAGTAACTGCTATATTCCGGTCATCAATAATACCCATTCCTAAATTAGCCAGCGGGCCATCTCCGGCACCAATTACCAAAGGAATGGCATTTGCCCAGTTGGGGAGCACTCCATTTTTTACATAAAAAACGGCATCTGTTTGCACAATTTCAGAAAGTTGTTGTTTGGATATATTGGCCAGCGATAAAATACTATCATCCCATTGTAACAAATAAATATTACACAAGCCCGTTGCCGTTGCCAATGAAGTATCAATAGCATATTTACCTGTTAATGCATGCAGTACATATTCTTTCATTCCTATAAATCTGGCTGATTTTTTAAAAACATCCGGATTGTTTTTTTGAAGCCAAAGCAGTTTGCAAAGCGGTGTCATGGCATGTACAGGAACGCCTGTTTTCTGATAAATTTCACTTGCTATACCGTTTTGGTGCAAGGTCAGCGCTTCTTGTGCAGCTCTTGTATCACTCCATAAAATGCAATTGGTTAAGGGTATACCTGCGGCATCAATGGCAATGAGCCCATGCAGTGCCGCACTAAAACTGATACACAAAGGTGGCTGTTGCAAATAAGCTGCCACTTCCAACACACAGTTGATTACGGCCTGTAAAATTTTATCGGGATGCTGTTCTGCAAAACCGGGCTGAGGATATAAAGTTTCATTTTCAATTGCATAACGATACAGCATTGTAGCATTTTTTGAAAATGCAACTGCCTTGATTGAGGTGGTGCCCATATCTATCCCTAAAAAATATTCCATATCTGCCAACTTTATGAATCAGGAAACAATTTACAGTAAGTTATTGCATTCCGGCAAAATGGTTGTTCTCCCTGTTTTAAAAATTGATAAAACTCACTTTACTGATTGATAAGGTTTACCACTAAAGCTGCCTGCCTGTGCTAATTTTGTGGAAATCATTTCTAAAATCAATTTTATAATATGTTTTTTAAACCAAAAATATTAGATACGCTTCAACATTACACATTACAGCAATTTATAAAAGACTTACTGGCGGGGTTAATTGTTGGCGTTGTAGCATTGCCCCTGGCAATAGCTTTTGCCATTGCTTCCGGAGTTTCGCCGGAAAAAGGATTGTATACAGCTATTATTGGTGGTTTTATTGTTTCTGCTTTAGGTGGCAGTAAAGTGCAAATAGGAGGCCCTACCGGCGCTTTTATTGTAATTGTATATGGCATTGTAATGCAATACGGTATTAGTGGCTTAGTGATTGCAACTTTTATAGCAGGCATTATTTTAATTATTATGGGCCTAGTGCGTTTGGGTACCGTTATTAAATTTATACCTTACCCATTAATTGTTGGCTTTACCAGCGGTATTGCTTTAATTATTTTTTCATCGGAAGTAAAAGATTTTTTGGGCCTTAACATGGGCAGCGTACCGGCAGGATTTTTATCGAAATGGTATCAATTTAGTTTACACATAAACACAACTAACGTATATGCATTAGCGATTGGAGCAGTAACACTACTGATTATTATTTTCTGGCCGCGTATTTCACATAAAATACCCGGCTCACTAATTGCCATACTTCTTACTACTACTGTAGTGCAGTTTTTTCATTTACCAGTTGAAACCATTGGTAGTCGTTTTGGTGCTATCCCCAATCATTTACCGGAACCCATTATTCCTACCATTAACTTTTCCGTTATTAAAGCATTAATTCAACCTGCATTTACCATTGCCTTACTGGGTGGAATAGAATCATTGCTTTCTGCTGTGGTAGCAGATGGCATGATAGGGGGTAACCATCGCTCCAATACTGAATTAATTGCACAGGGAACCGCCAATCTCTTTTCAGCCATTTTTGGTGGTATTCCGGTAACCGGCGCCATTGCACGTACAGCTACCAACATCAAGAACGGCGGACGTACACCTATTGCGGGTATTATTCACTCCATTACACTTCTTTTAATTCTGGTACTGGTGGGCAAATGGGCTGCTTTAATACCTATGCCGGCCTTAGCCGGCATTTTGGTAATTGTTGCTTATAACATGAGTGAGTGGGAAAACTTTGTATCTATTTTAAAAGGCCCTAAAAGCGATATGCTGGTTTTATTGGCTACTTTTTTCTTAACGGTTTTAATTGATTTAACTGTGGCCATTGAAATTGGGATGGTACTTGCTGCTTTTCTGTTTATGCGCAAAATGATTCAGTTTAGCGAAGTAAATCTGTTGCCAAAAGAAATGGAGAATACTGATGCCGACAATGCCTCCATTGGTAATTTTTCCATACCGAAAGAAGTGGAGGTTTTTGAAATTTCCGGGCCTTTATTTTTTGGCGCAACTTATAAGTTTAAAGATGCCATCAAATTCATAGAAAAAACGCCTAAAGTGCTTATTATTAGAATGCGGCAAGTACCCATGATTGATGTTACCGGCATTAAAACATTACAGGAAATTTATAAAGAATCGAAACACAGAGGTACAAAACTCATTTTATCGGAAGTAACCAGTGCACAGGTAATGCAAGAAATGAAAGCAGCCCGTTTATTGTTTGCAATTGGAAAAGCCAATGTTACTGAAAGTTTTGAAGGAGCACTAAAAAGAAGTCGAACAATTTTACAGTCCTAAATAAGGCTGTAAACAAAACTGTGTCGAAGTTCAAAAATGATTTATTTTCTATACAAAATGCAAAGCACCCTGCGTTTTGACAAGGCGCCCACATCTTTTATTTAACATAATCACATTTTCCTGAAAGACAAAGACGGTGTTTTCGGGCTTTTTTTAAATTTCTTCAACAGGTATTCGAAACATCTTCGAAACAATCCAATATTTATGCAGGTTCTATCGAACCAGTGTCGAAAATGGCAGGGAAATTGCTACTTTTGTATTTGCTTTGGAATATGTTGAAAAACCAGACAGATTTATTTGGCAGGTGCATTGTTAATTTAAATCGCTTCCAGAAATACAATTGTTTGCTATAAAATTAGTGAGAAAAAAGGGACGGTTATCAAATGAATTTTTTTATTTTAAGATGAACGTTTTGTAACAAGGAAGTTACTGAAATCTTCTACCCGTTCACAACAAATTTGCTGCATTACTTGTTGCAACTGTGTTTTTAGAATAGATATCGAATGATTGCCCCCCTCTTTGCCCAATGCTGCTACACCATACATAAATGATCTTCCAAGAAAGGTAAATTGTGCGCCCGAAGCCAGTGCTCTGGCAATATCGGGACCTGAGCGCAAGCCACTATCTAACATAATTTTTATTTTATCTCCATAAATTTTAACCACTCTATTGAGTGAATGAATAGAAGACTCTCCTGCATCTAATTGTCGGCCGCCATGATTAGAAACAATGATACCATCGATACCCAGTTTAATAGCTGTTTCTGTATCTGCTTCACTTACAATACCTTTTAAAACCAGCTTTCCCTTCCACAGATCACGAATGGCAGCTACTTTTTCTTGATTCAACCTACCATCAAAAGTCTTGTTCATAAATAATCCCAGATGATGCATATTCATCTTTTTCGGTATATATGGTTTTAGCACCTGAAAAGAAGGCTGGCCGTGTATCAGTGTTTTAATGGCCCAATTAGGTTTGCCCATTATTTGAAGTATATTGTTTAAGGTCATACGCGGAGGCATGGCCAATCCATTTTTTATTTCTTTGGGACGATAACCAAAGGAGGGCACATCACTTAAAATAACCAAAACCGGATATTGTGCAGCTTCAACTCTTTTAATGATTTGATCCCGCAGACTGTTTTCTGCCGGATGGTATAACTGAAACCACGCTCTTCCTTCTGTAATTTCACCAATACGCTCAATACTACTGGTACTTACTGTACTTAATGTAAATGGAATATTATGTTCAAAAGCTGCTTTGGCCAATATTTCCGGTGCATTGGGCCATATTAATCCTTGTAATCCTATAGGTGCAATTCCAAAAGGGGCATCATAGGTATGCCCAAATAATTCAGTTTTCATGTTAATACCTGCATAATTCTTAAGGTATTCAGGCAGCAACTCTACCTCACGGATTTCAGCGGTATTTTTCTGAAGATTAACTTCTTCATTACATCCGCCATCGAGGTATTCAAAGGCAAACCGGGGTATTCTTTTTTTTGCTTTTTCCCTTAAATCTTCAATGGAAGGAAAATTAGAATTATAAATAAATTTCATTTAAAAATATTTTACTTTAAAATTTTATTTGTTGCCCAATTATTAAAAAATTGATTCAATTTATTTTGAAGCATTATCGCACTGCTTTTATACTTTATCATCATGAATTCCGGAATATAATTTCAAATCAAAAATATCGGTAGGTAAGGGTTTGGGATTCCAGTGTTGATGTATGGCTAAGGCAGCGCCTAATGCTGAAGCCTGAGGCAAACAGGCACTATAGACCTCCATTTGAGGATAGGCCATTGCCAGTAAATGCATGTAAATCTGATTTTTACTAAACCCTCCATCTACAAACAATCGCTTTACAAAACAATTCTCTAATACCAGATTGGTACTTTTTATTTGTTGCACAATTAAATCGGCCACAAACTGGTGATATGCTTCTTCATAACTGCTAAAATCATTTAAGTTTCTTTGATCAAATCCTGATTTAGCTCTCATCGCTTCCTCTGTAAACTTATCTGAAAAACCATGTACAGTTTTCAGACTATTATATATGTTCAAATCAAATTGAACAGTTTTATAATAATGCAACGGTTTATGAAAATGCTCCGCAAGTGTTTTTATTTGCTGCTCATGTTCATATCCTGCGAATAACCGAGACGCTTTAACAGGGATTCCTTTATAAGAAAGATAGCAAAGGCAATCTTGTTGCAATTCAAGATCACTTAAAGGAGTTTGATTAAATGGGTTTAAAGTAATACACCAGGTGCCGGTTGAAAGAAGCAGGAATGGTTCATTAAACGAAATAAGATAAGGAATTAATGCCGCAGAGCTATCATGCAAACCAATACCAACTGGTATGGTATTGTTAATGTATCCGGCAATACTGTTACTACCAATAACAGGTGCCATTTTAGGCAAAATGCCTTCTTCTTTTACCCAGGTATGGTATTGATTATTTTGAAAATCCCAAAGATGGGTATGGCAACCAATACTGGTTATGTCAGAGCCAGGATTGCCTGAAAAAATAAAACTTAAATATTGGGGAAGGTGCAACGCATATTTTATATTGGCAAACACCTCCGGCTTTTCATATTTCATCCGGTATAGCTGCATGCCAGAATTAAGATTTCCCAATATGGGCGAAGCAGTTTGTTTTGACAGAGCATTTTCTCCACCATAAGTTTTATAAAATTTTTCTCTGAGGCTGGGAGGATACGGTTTCAGATAATTATATAAAGGAGGAATTATCTTTAATTCTACATCCAGATAAACAAAACTGGCACCATATCCTGAAATATTTATACCCTTAATTTTATATTTTTTATCATTTAATATATCATTACGAGAAATTTGAATCCATTTAGTTAACGCCTCTACATCTTCGCAGGGAAAATCATCCTCATCTTTTATTTCTTTCAATTGGGTACTTTCTTCTTGTACCAGTTTATATTGTTCATCAAATAGCAATCGTTTTTTATTAGTTTTACCCACATCAAAAATTACAATTACATTTTTTTTGTTCATATGGTTTAGGGTCATCTAAGAAATCATATTAAAAAGTATTCTCAGTGCATTACAACTTTAAATTAATGTTCTATTCTTCTCTGTAATTTACAAACTATTACATTATAATGGCTTTATATTTAAAGCTTATTATAATCCTGTTGCTAAAGTTTTTATGCCTCTTTCCTTAATTAATTGTTTCCTTACCTTTTGGCTACGGTACAATGCTATCGGATTTATGGCGCCACCTGCCCGTACCCTTGCTTCTGCTACCAATGGCCGAACATCCGTTCTAAATGCATTTTGTAGAATTTCTTGTGCGGTTACTACATCATTGCACTGTTGTGCTTCCACTAATTTTTCTCTATCCACCAATAATGCCTGTGCATAAGCAATCATAATGGCTTCTACTGACTGCAATAAATCTTCTAATGGGTCTTTAACATTGTGTGATGCATCAATCATCCATGCTAAATCAGAAGCATGATTCATTTTATTTGCATCCATTCCTTCTATCAGTTCATTAAAAATTAAAAATAACTGATAAGGTTTTATGCTTCCAACAGTAAGATCATCATCACCATATTTTGAGTCATTAAAATGAAAGCCCCCCAGTTTTCCTTCCATTAATAATAGTGCAACAATTTGTTCAATATTGGCATTGGGCAAATGATGGCCCAGATCAACCAATGTATATGCTTTTTTGCCCAGCTTTGAGGTATATAGCAACGATTGTCCCCAATCACCAACAGTAGTTGAATAAAAATTAGGCTCAAAGGCTTTGTATTCTACAAACATCTTCCAATCATCCGGTAAAGCACTATAAACTTCCTGTAAACTTTCCAATGTATTTTGGAAGGCTTTTCTAAAATTGAGCTGCCCTGGAAAACAGGAGCCATCGCTTAGCCAAACGGTCAACGATTTTGAACCCAGTTCAATGCCATGATGTATTACCTCTATGTTGTGATCAATGGCTTGTTTGCGAACAGCTTTATCAACATGTTGCATTGAACCAAATTTATAGCTCAATTTTTGATGGGGTTGATCCTGAAAGGTATTGGAGTTCATCGCATCGAACTTTAGGCCATGCTGTGTTGCAAGTAATTGAATATTGGATGCATTTTTGGGAATATCCCAGGGGATGTGCAAGGAAATAGCACCGCTTGACTGATTTAGTGCATGAAGCAACCCGATATCTTCTATCTTTTCTTCGAGATTACGTGGTTCTCCACCTCCGGGGAAACGACCAAACCGGGTACCTCCTGTCCCTAATGCCCAACTTGGAATAGCGATCTGAAAGTCAATTATTTTTTTAATTATTTCGTCTATGTTGGATATGCCGGCTGCAACAAATTCATAATTACGTTTATGTACTTGACTGTAGTTTTTGTTGTTTTCCTGTATTAAGGTTTTGTTGATTATCATGGCTGCAATTTTTCATTATCGTTTTTTCAAAATATCAAGGCAAATAAAAAACCTCCTGCAATGGGACAGAAACCGGAGAATTATCTGTATTTGTTTCCATTATATCTTTCATATAATTCCACCATTTTTGCATAACCGGGTGCAATGCTAAATTATCCGGCTTTCCTGCATTATTCATTTTCATTACCCCAAATAAGTTATAAGTTGTTTCATCTAAAAAAATAGAATAATCGCTAATGCCGTTAGATTTAAGCAGAAACGAAAGTTCCGGCCATAATGCTTCATGCCTTTTTTTATATTCTTCCTTACATCCTTTATTCAATTGCATTTTAAAAGCAACCCTAACGATTCCTGAATACACCGGTGATTGTTTTTGAGTAGAATTATTTTGTATTTCATTATTAACTTGCATATTATAATTAATTAAACAAGCATACATAAGAATCAAAAGGTTGACAGATTAGAAAATCATCAACGATTTGAAACTAGCTTATGCGAAAAAAATTATCTTACAAATGCCATAGCAACGCCTCCATCTACATTTAAAATATTTCCGGTGGATTTATTGAGAAGACCGCTCACAAAAGCAAAACAGGCATTGGCAATATCTTCAGGTAATATCGTTTCATGTAGCAGAGTTCTTTTAGCATAAAAATCCGGAAGTTCTTCTACTTTAATTCCATAAGCTTTAGCCCGCCCTTCAGCCCATCCATTGGCCCAAATATTAGAATCGCTAATAACAGCATCGGGATTCACAATATTAACCCGTATTTTATCCCCTCCTAATTCAGCAGCCATTAACCGGGATAAATGAGCCTGCGCCGCTTTTGCTGAACCATAAGCGGCATTATTAGCACCTGCAACAATTGAATTTTTTGAAACAATATTAATAATATCACCACCTAATCCTTGTTTTCGCATCATGTCGATTGATGACTGTGAAACCAAAAACTGGCCTTTCACCAATATATCATATAATTTATCCCAATCTTCTGTGTTATGTTCTTCAATGGGTTTAGAAATACTGATACCTGCATTATTCACTACAATGTCTATCCCGCCAAATGTAATTGCGGCCATTTTCAATGCTTCCGATATTGATAGCTGGCTGGTTACATCCAGCATCACCGAAACGGTACTATCTTTTCCAAAAAGCTCTTGAAACTTTTTTGTAGTAGTGGATAATCTTTCATCATTAATATCATTCAGAATAATACAGGCCCCTTCTTCTGCTAACTTTTTTGCAATTGCTTTTCCTATTCCCCCGGCACTGCCGGTAACCAGTGCGATTTTGCCGGTTAATGCTTTGGGGGTTGGCATACGTTGCAGCTTCGCCTCTTCCAATAACCAGTATTCAATATTGAATGCTTCCTGCCGGGGCAATGAAGTGTAGGAAGAAATGGACTCTGCACCTTTCATTACATTAATAGCATTAATATAAAATTCAGAGGCAACCCGAGCGGTTTGTTTGTCTTTTGCAAAGGTGAACATACCCACACCCGGATATAAAATTACAACCGGATTGGCATCACGCATAGCAGGGCTATTGGAGTGCTTACAAGTATTATAATAATCTGCATACATTTCCCGGTAAGCATCAAATAAGGGGGCTAATTTTTCCTTGACCGATTTTACATCATTTAGTTTTTCACCTGGTTCTAAATTCAGTACTAAGGGGCTGATTTTAGTGCGTAAAAAATGATCAGGGCAAGAAGTGCCTAATGGTGCCAGCCTGTCAAGGTCATTACTATTAATAAATTCTAACACATTTTCATTATCTGTAAAATGACCAATCATATTGGTTTGTGATGAACAAAAGCCGCGTAACACCGGCGCTAATTGTGCAGCCTGAATTAACCGTTTTTCTTTTGGTAAGGCTTCTAATTTTTTCCCGCCAAAAATTGATTTGTTCTTTTTTAAATGGTCTTCGATATAGGAAGCACATTTTTCTACTACATCTAATGTATTTAAGTAACATTCGTATGCCGTATTGCCCCATGTAAATAAACCGTGTGAACCGAGCATAATGCCTCTAATACCAGGATTTTCATCTAAACATTGTTTTAATTTAAGGCCCAAATCAAATCCTGGTCGTTGCCATTCAACCCAGCCAATTGTTCCACTGAATAATTCTTTGGTAATTTTTTTACCATCTTTGGCTGCTGCTATGGCAATAGCTGCATCGGGGTGTAAATGATCAATATGTTTAAATGGAAGAAAGCCATGCAATGGTGTATCGATGGATGGCGCTTTAGAGGCTAAATCGAATATACAATGATTAAACAGCTCAACCATTTCATCTTCGTGCTCAATACCACGATATACCTTTTTTAAGTTACGCAGGCGGTCAACATATAATGCAGCTAAACCACTTTTCTTTAAAGTACCAATATCTCCGCCACTGCCCTTTACCCACATTACTTCTGTTTCGTTGCCTGTCAGCGGATCTTTTGCAAATGTTTTGCAAGAGGTATTGCCACCGCCATAATTGGTCAATCGTAAATCTGCGCCTAATAAATTTGACCGGTAAATTAATAATGCCACTTCATCGTCTTTCATTGAAGCTGCCACTTCATCATTCCACAAATAACTTACATGTTTAAATACAATTGTTGGTTCTACCATAAAACTATTTTTTCTTCGTTAAATTATTTGATTGAATTGCCATAACCTACCATAATAACTGAAACAATAATGGTAATGATGCCAACAATAATGGTTGTTTGGGTTTTTTTACTCACTTCTTTCCATTCTTTCAATGCAAAACCCCACATATTAGCCACTAAAATGATAAACGACATGTGCAAAATCCATGAACTGGCTCCGTTACCCAACTTGCTTTCGCCCATGCCATAAAAGAAAAATTGTAAAAACCAAAGTGTGCCTGCTAATGCACAGAAAAGATAATTTTTGATAAGTGGCGTTTTTTTATCGGTGTAATCACCAAAAGTTTTATTACGAATATTTAAAAATAATGTCCATATTAAGTTAGTGGTAAGTCCACCCCACAATAAAACAATATAAATTACATTATTGCGATATAAAAAATTACCGGTTTCTAAAGGATTGGATGCCTTCCACGCCTCATTAGCAGCATCTGCCATTTTAGAACCCGCTTCAATGCCATAATTAAAACAAGCGCTAAGAATACCTGCCAGGATGCACACAATTAATCCCTTTACTAAGTTGAATTCTTTTACACTTTCTTTCTTTTTTTCTTCTGATAATTCATGTTCTTTTAAAACACCTGCTCTTCCACAAATAAAAATACCGACTAAACAAAGCACTACACCTATCAGCACAACTTGCCCCCATGATTGAGTTAGCAGGTCATGGAAAGTAGTCTTGCCATCTTGCGGGTAAAAGTTATAATAAATAGATGGAGCCAAAGCGCCAAAAGCAGAAGTAAAACCAAGTAAAACAGAATTGCCCAATGACATGCCCAAATAACGCATACCCAAACCATACATTAAGCCACCGATACCCCAAAGCACTCCCCAAAAATAAGTCCAACTAAAAGTAGAAAGCGATGATTGTGAAATAATTTCTGCAAAATGTGGAATGGTAAGCCAGGCTGCAATGGGTGGAATAATTAACCATGAGAACAAACCACCTACTATCCAAAAAGTTTCCCAATGCCAGCCTTTTACTTTAGTATAAGGCACATAAAAACTACCCGATGCCCCACCACCAATAAAATGAAAAATAATGCCTAATATTATTTGCATAATAGCTATATGAATATTAAATTTAAGTAAAAATAATCTATCCATTTTTACCTCTGTCCTGCACTATGCTGATTCGTGCATCCATCCCTTTTTACAGTTTATATTTGTTAAATTATTGTATTAAAATATTATTTTAACCAAAAGATGTCTTACTTTTTTAAATTTATAGAATTAGATACTTTATCTGCCACACCCAAATATTTGCAGATTGCTAATTCAATTATAAAAGCAGTAATTAGTGGTAAATTACAAGACAATGATATTCTTCCCTCTATCAATGAGTTTAGTAGTGAAATGGATGTATCGCGGGATACAATTGAAAAAGGTTACAGCTATCTAAAAAAAATTGGCATATTGGCTTCTATTGCAGGTAAAGGCTATTTTATTAAAAACTCAAAATTATTGCAGTTTTATAAAATTTTCCTATTGTTTAATAAACTAAGTACCCATAAAAAGATCATTTACGACTCCTTCATTGAAACCTTAGGCCAGTCGGCTACTGTTGATTTTTATATTTACAACAATGATTTCAATTTATTTAAAGAATTACTCAGTAAAAGTATTGATAATTATACCCATTATGTAATAATACCTCATTTAAGAGAAGACAATAAAACATCTACAGAAATTTTAAAACTTATACCAGCTGGGAAATTGATTTTATTAGATAAAAATATTGACAGCATGTGTGGGAATGCCAGTACAGTTTATGAAAATTTTGAACAGGATATTTATAATGCATTGGAAGAGGCGCTTCCCCATCTCAATAAATACCACACTATTAAAATAATATTCCCAAATTACACTTATCACCCCAATGAAATTTTGAATGGATTTGCCAGGTTTTGCAGCGAATATGCCTTTAACCACACTGTTATTGATGAAATAGAGGAAGAAAATATTGAGGATGGTATAGTATATATTAGTTTAATGGAAGATAATCTGGTAACGCTAATAGAAAAGATTATAGACAGGGAAAAAGTAATTGGAAAGGATGTTGGCGTTATATCATACAATGAAACACCTTTAAAAAAAATTATTCTCAACGGCATTACTACAATATCTACAGATTTTAAGTTGATGGGGGAAAAGGCGGCAGAGATTATTTTAAATAAAGAGCAAGCTCATTATGCCGTTCCGTTTCAATTAACATTAAGAAATTCATTGTGAAACTGTATGAATTGAATATTGTAAGCAAAATGGAAATACAAGCATATTAGCGTAAACATCCTAATTTAGTAGTAGGGGTAAAACTGTTAACTTTTGTCAGCAATATTTAAACAGAATGTAATTTTGAAATTTTAAAAAGGGGGCTACTACAACAACCTAACAATTAAAGGAAAAAAGATTAATGAGCCCCCTTGCTTTTCATAGGATTAGGGAGTATTTATTTTAGCTGTGATGTAAAATGATAATGACCGGAACCTGCATTAATTACCATATATCCTCCTTTCTGGCTGATAATTTCAAGGTCTTTTGAATCAGAAACAGGTAGGTCGCCTTCCCAAATTGTGGTTCCGTTTTTTGCGGGAACAAATATTGTTGCTGATGTGTTGGCTGGTATTTCAATATCCATGATTATTTTATCCCCTTCAATTTTCCAACTATTACTAAGTTTTCCATAATAAGTAATCAGGCTTGCTGATGCAAAACTGAAACCACCACCAATATGCGGTTTTATTTTGATGTGCTTATACCCTACTCCGTCTTCATACGTATCCAGCCCCACCATTTTGCGATACATCCAATCGCCGATGGCACCATAAGCATAATGATTAAAAGAATTCATGCCTGGGTTTTCAAAAGTTCCATCAGGTTTTTCTCCATCCCATCTTTCCCAAATAGTGGTAGCGCCCATCTTTACAGGATATAACCAGGAGGGATAGGTTTCCTGCAACAATAATTTATAGGCTATACTATCATAACCAAAACGCGTTAACACATGGCATAGGTATGGCGTGCCTAAGAAACCTGTTGTAAGATGAAAATTGTAACTCTTAATATTTTCAGCCAGTCTTTCTGCAGCCTGTACCCGCAGGTTTTCTGGCAACATATCAAAATTGAGTGCCAGCACATAGGCCGTTTGTGTACTGGAAACAAGGCGCCCGTTGGGGGTCATGTATTCTTTTATAAAGGCATCTTTTATTTTTTTCAAAAGGCCGGAATAAAAAGAAACATCTTCTGTTTTGCCCAAAACATTTGCAGCATTCATTAATAATTGTGTGGAATGCGCATAAAAGCATTGTGCAATTAAATATTTATCAGTAACAGCAGCACGGCCATCATTATCATCATCGGGGCGATAGAATAACCAATCGCCAAAATTAAATCCGGTATTCCAAAGGTTATTAATACTTTTTTTGTGCATGTATTCTACCCAAGCTTTCATACTGTTGTATTGATCATCCAGTATTTTTTTATCGCCATAGGCTAAATACATATTCCAAGGTATAATTGTAGCCACATCAGACCAACCTGCTGAGCCTGCTGATTTGAGCCCAAGCACATTTGGTATTACAAAGGGAACGCTACCATCCGGCAATTGGTCGGCTGCCACATCTTTCATCCATTTTTCAAAAAAATTATACACCCCCATATTAAAAGCAGCTGTTCTGGAAAATACCTGGGCATCACCAGTCCAACCAAGTCGTTCATCGCGCTGTGGGCAATCAGTTGGAACATCTAAAAAATTACCTTTCTGCCCCCACTGTATATTATGTTGCAATTGATTAACCAGGGGATTGGAAGTAATAAATGTGCCTGTTTCTTTCATGTCTGCATAGATTGCAACGGCCGTAAAATCATCAGGATTCGGATCTCCTTTTATCCCTTCAATTTTTATATACCGGAAACCATAATAGGTAAAATGCGGTTCAAAAAATTCATCCCCATTCCCATTAAGGATATAAGTAGAAGTGGCTTTGGCAGCCCGAAGGTTTTCGGTATAAAAGTTGCCTGCCTTATCCAATACCTCGGCATGCTGTATCACTACCGTATCACCCGCATTCCCCTTCACATGAAGCATTACCCAACCCACCAGATTTTGTCCAAAGTCGATTACTTTTTCTCCTTTGGGTGTAGTGATAACCTTGATGGGTTTAAAAGTTTCATGTTTTTTTGCTGGTTCGTTATAAGTAGCCACGAGGTTGCCGTAGGAAAAATTCTCCACTTTTACGCCGTTCCATTTTGTATCATCATATCCGGGCATTTCCCAGCCTGCTTTATTTTTTCGGGCATCGATGGTTTCCCCATTGTAAATGCTGGAGCTGATAATACTACCTGTGGAGCATTTCCAACTTTCATCAGAAAGTATGGTTTGCTTAGATCCATCCGCATAAACAATTTCAAACTGGAGCAGAAGGGAAATGTCTTTCCCATAAATATTCTTATTATTTTCCCATGCCAAATGCCCGCGGTACCAGCCACTGCCCAGCGTTACACCAATGACATTACCGCCTCTTTTTATCAAATCGGTTACATCATATACCTGGTACTGAAGCCGTTTGTTGTAGCTCGTCCATCCGGGTGTAAAATAAGCATCTCCTACCCTTTTGCCATTTATCTGTGCTTCATATAAACCATGTGCTGTAATATAGACAGTAGCCGATTTTATTTTTTTAGAGGCATTAAATTGTTTTCTAAACATGGGGCTTGGGCGCAGAACGGAATCTTCTATATAACCTGGCGCAATCCATTTTGCTTTCCATTCATTATTATTTAAGAGTGCCATTTGAAAAAATGCAGGGGCACTCCATGCAGAAGATTTTCCTTCATTATCCCAAATCCGAACCTGCCAGAAATATTTTTTCCCCGATTGCAAAGCTGCTCCATTATACATTACATGAACTGATTGATCAGAAGTGATTTTACCGCTATTCCATTGCAACTTTTTCCCTTTTTCCAATGTGGATATGTTTTCGCCCACCCTTATTTCATAAGCTGTTTGCATTACCTTCCTTTTGGGGGAATTTAATTGCCAGCTCAATTGTGGTTGTATAATACCAACGCCAACAGGATTGGTAAGGTTTTCTGTAAGCAGGTTCTCAACTTTTATCTGAGCCACAGATGTATTTACTAACAGAAGAAAAATAGAAAATAATAACAGAAAAATAGAAACCCGAAAAAGTGAATATATTTTAAGCATCGTAAAATAGATTTAACAGTGAAGTATCAAACATAATGAATCTAAAGTGAAATTAGTTTAACATTTAATAATAACCATCCTGCACTATCCGGCTTATTAATTCAGATTTGGCAAATAAAAATATCATTGTTGCCCGATTAAAATCGGGGTTAACTAAGCTGTATCCCATTTCAATAAAGGATTACAGCTAATAAATTAATTGTTTTAAATTTAGTAGTAGTACCCCTTTTAAAACCATATCATCTAATTAGTCGTTCCTCAAAAACGAATAGAACACAATGGGATCAATAGTTTATGAACAAATGCGGATAAAAAAGGTTGCAGGAAAAGAAAGAAAAGGATAAAAAAGCTTGCAAATTTGTAGCATGTTAGCAAAGCAAAAATCAACAAGCCAACTTGGTTTTTACAGTACGTTTGAAGAGCAGTTAAGCCACGGGCATCCGCTGTATATTTTAGCAAATAGGATTGATTGGAAAATATTTGACGAAGCGTTTAAAAAGCATTACAGTGCCTCTCAGGGAGCACCTGCCAAACCAATCAGGCTAATGGTATCACTACTGATTTTAAAACAGCTTCGCAATTTAAGTGATGAGAGTGTGGTAGAACAGTGGGCTGAGAATGCGTACTATCAATACTTTGGTGGCGAACAATTATTTTCAGTTAAACCACCATGTGTTGCAACGGAGTTGGTGGAGTTCAGAAAACGTATTGGTGAAGAAGGTGTAGAATTAATTTTCAAAGAAAGTATCCGCATCAATGGTAAAGATGCAGATGATGATAATCTAAGCGGTGATACAACAGTGCAGGAAAAGAATATCACTTATCCAACCGATGATAAGTTGTACAAAAAAATAATTGTAAAATGTCAGAAGATAGCAGCAGAAGAAAACATCGAGTTGCGTCAGAGTTACAAGTTTACAGTAAAGAAACATAGCACCATACAACGGTTTAAGAAAAACAAAGGCGGCTTTGCAAAAGCAAGAAAGGCAAGCAAAAAAATTAAAACCATAGCAGGCAGATTGGTTCGGGAGATAGAAAGAAAACTTGAACCCGATGATGCAAGTAAGTATGCAATGGATGTATCATTGTTTAAAAAAGTATTAGCACAAAAAAGAAGTGACAGCAATAAAACCTACAGTCTTCATGAGCCAGAAGTAAAATGTTACACCAAAGGCAAAGAGCATAAGAAGTTTGAGTTTGGTAGCAAAGCATCATTTTTAATCACACAAAACACCGGAGTAGTTGTAGGTGCATTAAACTTTAGCGATAATGTACACGATTCAAAAACATTACCGGCAGCAATACAGCAATATGAAAGATTGATGAAAAAAGAACCCAAGAATATTTTTTTAGACAGAGGTTACCGAGGTGCGAAGATGATTAACAATACAACATTGCACACGCCAAAGCCTGATAAAAACATTACAGCAACGAAAAGAAAAAGACACAGTCGCAGAGCCGCAATAGAACCGGTGATTGGTCATCTAAAACAAGATTACCGAATGGCAAGAAATTATCTGAAGGGAACAGTTGGGGATGCCATCAATGTAATGTTAGCAGCATCAGCCATCAATTTTAAACGAATGATGAACAAATGGAAAGAGCAACTTGCTATTTGGGCACTCAAATTTTTGCAACTTTTTAATTTTTATTGCAACAATATTTTTAATCGAACATTGAAAATTACTTTTTGAGGGTTGACTAATTATGAAAAAATCGTGTTTTTATTTCGCACCAATACATTCATTAAAAAACCTCTCTTTGAATGATAACCGGCCCAATCAATCCTGATTCTAATAAAGGGGAGTTTTTGTTATATGGGTCATAAGTTGTAAATGTATATCTTTCACTTGTTCGTTTTTCACCTTTTAAAAGCCATTCGGGAAATTGCCCATCTTTTACACCATCATACGGCAAATGATCATCACCAATCAAACGGTTTGGCCATAGATTAGCTACTGATATCTCCAACTGATTATTCTTTTGTTTTACTATTCCTGTAATATCTACTTTCCATGGGGCGGTCCATACCACTCCCAAATCATGTCCGTTTATCACTACATGGGCCATGTTTTTCACATTTCCCAAATCAAGGTAAAGCCGTTTATGATTGCTGGTATCGCCTGCTGTAGGGAGATCAAAATTCTTTTGATAAACTGCTATTCCCGAATAATATTTTATACCATTTTCCGAGCGGCAAGTCCAATCCATAAGGGTATCAAATTTTACTTTTTCAGGTCCTCCCAATTTAGAATCGAAAGCTAACATCCAAGGCCCATTTAATGTTGCTATTTTTTCCATTTCAGGAAAATTCTTTCCCCGGACTGTTGCTCCTATTGAGCCTTTTGCAAATACGATGAAGTAACTCTGGTAAGTATCAAATTGCAATGGCATGGTGGTTTGTTCATCATTTACAGAAAATTCAGGCAATCTCCTTGTTTTGCCGGTTAAAGGATCCCAAAGTTCAGGATATCCCTTATTCGAACGGAAAATACAATTAGCTTTTACAGGATGATTGCTATAATTAGATACAAAATAAATATCCCAGTCTTTTGAGGTTCGATGTGTATAACGAAGCGATGCAGATGATTCAAAATCTTTTTTCACATCCATTTTATTTAGTAGGTTGGAAGTAAAATCATAATCAGGATAAAGCGTCCCCAACTTTTGATTGATAAGATTTTTACCCCATATAATTTTCCCTTTTCCATAAATACGATCAGACACTTCATCAGGAACCTGCATACTTCCCCACAGTTCTTTAGCCATTACCCCTACTTGGTGGTCACATTCTGGATAATTAGATAAACCTGGTGATTTTCGGGGAGGATTGCCTATAACAACAGCGCCATCTTTAATAAGTTCTTTAACTTTTCCAAGCAACGCTGGACTCATAGTTGCAACAGCTGGCAAAACCATTAATCTGTAGGTAGCACCACTTGGGAATATGATTTGATGATTCTTTACCGAAGCAGAATATAGTTGCCCGGGAGCACATCCATCAAAATTATATCCACGCCTATCGGGAAGAATAGAATCACCCACCATTGCCGATGATGGCGGAAGAAAAACCTGCGGGGCGCCTTCTGGTGTTAAGTACAAAATGTCAGCAACTGATTTTCCTTGTTGTAAAATATACTGACAACGGGAAATATAAGTATGATAATCAGATACCATCGGCCACCATGTCTGTTTTCTATCCCAATGAACTCCATACGGACCCATCGTCATGCCGGGACGTAATGAATCAGCTAAGGGTTTGTGTTCAAAAGTGTGATAAAAAAAACGATTAATACCGGCTGCAAAAGCCCAGTCTCCCTGGTTCTTCATAGATCCGGGATATTGTTTCCACGCTTCGCTTCCTCCGGCGGTAAAGGCTTCTGCCTGAACGACCGGGATTCCTTGAATGTGTGCAACAGAAGTCGCTTCTATACAACTAAACGAAGAGTTAAATCCATACCCTTTGCTCCAAAACTCGCACATTGGATTATCTGCTACTGAGCCAAGTTCCAGGTCTGCAGTTGGGTTCATATCATAGGGTTCAATAGATAATCTCAACCCGTGTCGGTGCGCATATTTTTTTACTTGCCAGGCATGATATGCTAAAACTAATTCCTGACTAGTTTGCCGCAAATCCCATAAGAACCGTTCACTTACCTCCCGGTTCTCTACAATATTGCCAGCATAAACGGGAAAAAACGGTAAAGGATCATATCCTCTTCTTTTAATAAATTCCTGCCGGAATTTTGGTGTCCAATTTTGAGATCCCATTTCCCAGCTATCTATGTGGAGTACATGTAACCCTCCGAACTTTGTTGTATCAATAGTTCCTATATTATTGAGAATGGTACCTACGTATTTTTCAAGATGAGCATTTAAAGCAACTGTGTCAAATTTATCAGCTTCAAATCCTAAACCCTGGACAGGTGCGGGGCGGGTAACAGCCCCATTGTTGCGACTTCCAAATCTCATGATCGTCCAGTTACCAACAGGAGCTACCCAGTTTAATGTTCCATCAGGCCGAAGTTTATCCGTAAGGTCAATAATCTGATTTTTTTTGATGTCTGCAGCAGGTGCATCCGCATAATCACTAAATGAAGCTAAAAACGGTTTAACGCCTGGTTTTGAGCTAAATGGAGCACGATAATAAAGTGCTTTTTCATCAATGTCTTCTATTTTTTTATTAAGCGCAGGAGTTGGAAAGGCAAGCACGGCAACATCTTTATAGAAATCATTCCATTGTTTTTTTAATTCCGGAGAAAACACTCCTTCACCAAAATATGGCTTTTTGGGTAATGGTACGGGGAGTTTAATTTTATGGTTACCTGGTCCTGAAACATAAATTGTACTGGAAACCAAATGTTGCATCGACTGGTCAGGAGCAACCCAAGGCCCGCCACTTCCGTTCCATCCAGGCCCTATTCCCAATGTCATTCTGATTCCTAACTTTTCACATTCAATCACTGCGTGCTTAAACAATTGCTGCCATTGGGTACTTAAAAAATCAACAGGGCCGCGGGGAATTCCTACATTTACTTCAAGGAATATGACATTTCGAATACCGGCCTTTTTCATTGATTCTAAATCCTTAGTCATGCCATCCTGTGAGAGATTCCCATCCATAAAATACCAATAAACGCCAGGACGGGATGAATCAGGAGGATTAAGAAAAGCCTCTTTGAAAGTTTTTATATCAGACTGAACAGGTTTTATACCACAACCATAAAAGAGAAGCACTACAATTACGAAATAAATACTAATAACAACTATTTGAGTTTTTTTATTTACTGTCATTATGATTTATTTAAATGGTTACTATTCTCAATCGTATTTTTCTATAAAAATCATGGCTATTTAGAATATTTTAAAAAATCAACTAAATTGTGTGTAGAATCAATTTCCCTTTTTCACAGCATCCAGAAATTTCACTATGTGAAATATATCATGCACATGATAACTTCCTTCCTGGCATTCCTTCTATCCATTGATGTTGATCAGCTTTGATTTATAATAATTGACTGGCTCAAGATTCTCAATCTTTTAAAAGATATTTCTTAAATTTTTCAGGTGGCCTTAAGTGTACCCTATAAAATAAGTGATCAACACACCTTTACCACTTCCATATTTAATAAATCTCCCAACTTCTGAATTTTGGAACTAATGTGGCCAATACCCACAGCACAATGATGAGCAGGGCCATTACTATTCCAATCATTTACAAATTTTCTGGCACCGATTGAAAATTTATACCGGCTGTTGGTGTTGCCGATCTCCAAAATGGGTCCTGGCACCGATTCTGCTTCTGCTGTCAATAACATGAGTCTCCCATCTACTTTTTCTACAACCGATAGCAATGTTACCGGCCCATGCTTCACAGACATCTCCACTGATAATCCATTCCCTACTTTTCCATGATAAACATGAAGAGGACGTACTTTTGTTTTCCCTTCTGCTATGGCAATATGCCCCGGCCCATCATGACCCATCAGTACTATATCATCTTTAAAATCCATGGCATAATACTCTGTAAAAGATCCTCCGGCTCCAAAGCTGTCCATTATTTTCATTGCCTGGGCGTTCTTTATCTCGTACTCACCTGCTACAGGAATACCCTTTGCGGTAAGTAAAGAATTACCCAAAATAATAGAGCTAATCGCATCTTCATTTGCTTTATTCCCTGTTCCTTTATAATAATAAGCCATTGAACCCAAGTCGTATTTTTCTACTAACCTGTCTAAAGCAACTGAGGTTTTTGCTGCTCTTTCCAGCTCTTCTTCTGCGCAATCCTGCTGAACATCAAATTCGTTGTAAAAAAGTTTTACCCTTCCCCTAATTTCTTTCTTTGAAATATTTTCACGAAGTGATACCAGTTCATCTACTTCAATGAGTTCTATGTGCCCTCCAAAATGCGCATATAGTTTCGCGAGATCGGTATAAATATCCAACATCCCGCTATAATAATGCCCCATACATCCCAAACGGTTGTAATACATGATGTGGGCTACCTTTGCCGCTGCAACCCATTCTCTTACTTCATTCCAGCATGCTTCATCATCATGCAGCATACCGGTTATCTGATGAAATTTGATGCCTACACGATGGAATACATTGGCTATTTCCGGTACCGGACAGGCCGAACAGTATGCCAGCCATTCCCCGGTCATCTTTATCCGGTCTTCCATCTTATTGAATGCTGCATAATCTATGGCCGCTTCCGGAGAAAGATTCAAAATAATCACAGGCACCTTAGCCCTTTGCACTACCGGCAAAACGGTTGATGACAATGCATAAGTGGTTACATACAAAAAGATGATATCCACATCTTCTTTCCGAAACAGGCTGCCTGCCTCAAATGCTTTTTCGGGAGTATCTATTAAACCCAGGTTGACTACATCACATTCATAACTTTCAAGGTTAGACGCTACAATGCTGATATAATTTTCCAGCCTTGTTTTTAATCCTGCAAACTGCTCCCAATAAGCTTCTAAGCCTATTCCAAACAAGCCAGTTCTTAATGTAATATCATTTTTTTTCATTTACCTTTTCCTGCTTTTAAATATTTTTATTTTTCAGAACCTGTTTCTCTCCCTAGAATTTTAAGTGGTAATTCAAGCCAGGCTAATCCGATATTTCTTTTCATGTGATAAGTACTGTAACCTTCAAAGCCATCGTACAATATAGCAAGCCTGTTACCTGTTTTTATTACAGAGGGCATTCCAATAGCGCCTTTCGACCAAATACAATTGCTGCTGTCAAGAACAATCGCCTTATCAGCGGCATTCCATTTATTAATATCTTTCGACCAGTAAACCCATATAGCGTCTGTATATTCTGTTTTGTTGGTATCAATACCTATATGGTTAGTAAATAAAAACCAGTATTTACTGGTTTTGTCATAATACATGGATGAGTTTTCAATTTGCTCCTCTGATGAAACAACAGGCAAACTATCAATAATCCATGAAGCATTTAAATCCTGTGTACGTGCTATACCCAGTGTTCTTTTTATTCCAGTACTATCTTGTGTTGCACCACTGAAAAATTGGACGTATTCATTTTTAATTTTTACAATAAAGCCCGGACTGGCTGTAACGGTATAAAAACTTTTCTCCCCGAGTGGAAAAGGCGTAACATCATATTGCTTTATCCAGGGGCCTTCCAAAGATTTGGATTGAGCCTTCATAGTAAGATATGGGAAAGCAGGGATACGATCTGGTGCAGGGGTAGTATTGGGCGTTCCCAAATAGAACATGTGCCAGGTATCTTTTCCCTTTATAACCCAGGGTGCTGATGCACTTTTTGAATCATCAGTTCCCGGCTCGCCTAATTTCAGAATAGCGCCTTTTTTGACCCATGATTTTAAATCTCTGCTCTCTGCAAGGCAGGCCCTCCAGCCATCTTTGCCAGCTCCATCGTAAAATAAATAATAGACTCCATTATCTTTATTTACAATAGCTTCTCTGGCTCCATATACATCACAACTATCCGGACCATTACCATATCTTAAAACAATTCCCTCGTCAATAGCGTTCATTCTAAGATGAGCCTTAGGCCGCTTATCAATATAACCTTCTTCCTGCGCTGTTATATTTTGACAAAAAATTACTGAGAGCAAAAACATAATAATCCGGTACATCATGATTTGCCTTATTTTAATTGCTTACGTGATAAATCTTTTTTACAATAAATCTTTACTAATGCAAATAGAGGTAATAAATTTATAAAACCAAGTTTAGTTCCTGAATTGAATAACTGCAACAGAAAACGGGTTAAGCAGGATGCTATTATCATTTAATTTAATTTTTTGTGGTGGGTTTTCACCGGTGGTTATATCCACATAGTTAGCCCATCCACCTGATGCATCCGACAGTTGAAGGCGGATAGCCTTATTCCTTTTATTGATTAGCAATAGTTTTCTTCCTTCCTTTGTTTCAAAGGCCTGCGTGCTTACATCTGAGGTATTGATACCGGTAGCTACTAATTTATCACCGGGGCCAAAATTTTCTTTTAAAAGTTTTAATACCCAATAGCGGGCATTAGGTTTCCCATTTTCCCAGTCCATCATGCTTACTGACGGAAATTGCGTAGGATAGCCAACAAGTTGCGACTCGCCTGCAGCATCAATACCGATCTTTGAAAGTTCTAAATAAATATAGGCGTACATGGCTCCGGATAAATTCCAATAAGCATCCGGAATGGGCTTATCGCCGTCCCTAGACAGTATGTTCCCTATTTCGTCTATGGTAGTAAAAGTGTGTGGTGAAAGCCTTTTACGAATACTCTCGATATAGCGGACTTTATTAATAAACCCGTCTGCCTGGTTGAAGAAAGAATATTGATACACATCCAATGGCTGATCAGCAGCATCTCTGCCTCCATAAAAATGATAAGATATACCATCTAATGGAACACCTTTTTTATGGTTTGCAGGATTGAGAAAATATTCAAACCATTCCGGATTATTTGAAAAGGCTAGGGCCATCCCCACAAATTTTGTTTCCGGCGAAACTTTTTTTATGGCCATAACTATTGCATCATACATTTTTGTATAAAGTTGTGGAGAAATGTTGTGCTCTAAGTCCGGCTCATTAAGTACTTCCCAATATGGAATTTTATAATAATGGCCTGACTTGTGATATTTACCCAGTTCATCAGTGAATCCTCCTTTCGTATACCAGCTTACCAACCGGGCAAAGTAACCGGCTACCTCCTTCATGGTGGTATCCCTGAGCTGGGTTCCCTGATTATAATCCCAACAGGTTTGATAAGGATCCTCCGGATATTTCACCACTGCATCTGTCTTCCACATCCAAGCAGGAGTGGTACTGAAATTTATTATTACGGAATGCCATTGTGTGGCTTCCATAAAGGCCTGCATGGTACTATCCAAATAAGTAAAATCCCAGAAGGTTTTGTTACCAGTTGGTGGTTTTAATTCTGCTACGGCCATTTTAGGATAGGGAAACCACGGAACATATCTAACATAATCGGCCCCTAATTCTTTTAAAGCCTTAAAAGTTGGTTTATGTATGGGCGAACCGGGACGCACCATTGGATTTTCAACTAATTGTAACGTTGGAGTAGTTTTAGATATAATTATCGTTTTGTTCCAACTAATCGAGATATTATTATTTTGTGCTTCCAAATGCTGAATGGATAAAAACAAACTAACACCTACAAATATTGTTCTACAAGAATTATAAAAAAAAATTTGTTTCATAATTTACATATTTTTAGTACCCAGGGTTTTGAGTTAATTTACTATTAATTAAAATTTCATTACTAGGAATTGGATATAAACTTTGAAAAGGCTGGAAAATGTAATCTCCGCTAGAATAAGGAATACCCTGTCTGCTTACTGTTGGATTAGCCTTTTCGGTGGCTCCATAAGAATTAAGAAATTGCGAAAGTTCTTCTGGGGTTTTTGTTCGTTTTAGATCAAACCAGCGCCAGTTCTCAAATGCCAGTTCAACCCTCCTTTCGTGCAGTACTGTATCACGGAAAGATTGTTTGTCCAGTCCGCTTACTGCGGGAAGGCCTGCCCTTTGACGTACCTGATTTAGATAGCCATAAGCTTCTGAGGTAGGCCCAGTTTGTTCATTGATGGCTTCAGCAAGCATCAACAATACATCAGAGTATCTTAACACAGGCCAGTCATCATCTGTACGGCCGTATATAGTATGTGGATGATCATATTTTTTAATATAAGGAACCACATCTCCAGTAATTGGACTTCTAAAGTCTAAACCAATGGAGGAATTTTTACGTAAATCACCAGGCTCATAAGTAGCAATCATATCATTAGTCGGAATGTTCCACCCACCCGGATTACTCTGAGGCCATCCTGTAACTGTACCTTGTGATAACCTTGGTGCAAAAGTATAAATAAAACTACTCCACTCTCCCAAATCATTTCCACCCTGGTATTGTACTTCAAAAACAGATTCAGGACCATTCTTTTTTTGGGGATCAAAAACATCTGCATAGTTAGGTACCAAAGAATATCCCAACGGTAGAACCTGGCTAAGAGCGTTGACGGCATCCGGGTACTTTTTTTCAGTAAGATAAACCTTGCCCAATAAAGTCAATGCAGCTCCTTTGGTTATCCGACCTACATTTGCAGAATTGTATTTCAACGGAAGCGACGAAACGGCATCTTTAAGATCTGTTTCAATTTGGGTATATACTTTTACCTGAGGCTCTCTTAAATAATCCCATGCTTTAGAAGGTACATCTAATGGCTGAGTAATAAGAACAACATCTCCAAAATATTGGGTTAATTCAAAATAGTAATATCCTCGGAGAAATTTAAGTTGTCCTTCAAATTGGGCTTTTATGGAATCGGAAATAGCTGTGGTGCTGGCGTTTTTAAGTTTTGCCAGCGTGTTGTTGATATTAAAAAGTGCGTTGTAATAAGCAATATACATCCCATCAATATTACCAGTTCCAGAATTAAAGGTCCAAAATTCAAACGCCTCTATTGAGGGTGCTTGTCCACGGTCACCCGGATTAAAGTCAATCGTTGTATTATCTGAGGGTAATTCATTAAATAGCCACTGGTCGTTAATGATCCCCTGTAATTGCCCATAGACCCCATTAACCGCCTGTTCCAGTTCAGATTGATTTTTATAAAAGACGTCTGTCCCAATTTGGGTAGGATCTGTTTTATTAAGGAACTCCTTTTTACATGAGCATTCAACAAAGCAGAGAGTAATACCAAGCAAAATTATTATTATATTCTTCATTTTTTTAAAATTTTAAAATGTTAGATTAGCTCCAATAGAGAAAGTTCTGGAAACAGGGTAAGCGGCATCGTCAAATCCTGGTCTTGTGCCACCCAGGTTATTAACATCAGGGTTATTCCCAGGATAACTTGTAATTAAAAATAAATTCTGGGCACTTACAAAAAGCCTCACACTATTAAAATTCAAGACCGATTTAGGAATAGAATAACCCAAGCTTACATTTTTTACCCACATATGACTACCGTTATAAACATAACGTGAATTGCTTTCACGCTCCCACTTCCATGTATTAGTAGTAGCGTAAATCCCATTCCCTGGTTGTTGTGCCGATCTGAACCTATCTTTACTTACGGTTAACACATTAAAAACCCCATCCATATTCATAGTGGACTTCTGTATTTGTGCCACTATATCATAACCATAAGCACCAGTTAACAAAACGCTTAGATCGAATTTTTTATAATCTCCGCCAAGTGTGAAACCCCAGGTACCTTTTGGCCAAGGATTTCCTATCTCAACCATATCCTTAGTATCATAAGATATTATTCCATCACCATTAGCATCATAATATTTATAAACACCCGGAATTGCACCGTCCTGTTTAGGCGATTTATTAATTTCATCTTGGCTTTGAAAAATACCAAGTACTTTAAAACCATATATCATACCAATGGGCCGGCCAACTTTTGAAACATTATAATCACTATACAAATCACCTTGCCAAATTTCATCATTAACACCACGGATAGCAAGTACCTTATTACGATTAAATGAAATATTAAAATTAGTCCAAAAACCGATTTCGTTTATTTTAGTTTTAAAATTAGCAGAAAATTCCAATCCTTTATTTTCCACTTTTCCAACATTACCTAAACTACTAGTAAATCCTGAGATTGCAGGCAACTGAATTGATAATAACATGTCGCTTGTTATTCTTTTATAATATTCTACAGTAAATGTTAGTTTATTTTCAAAGGCAGAAACATCTATACCAATATCTGTTTGCGTAGCTCTTTCCCAGCCTAACTCAGAGTTTGCAAAAGATCTCACAACCAATCCGCTAACATAATTGTTATTGAAAACATAATTACTTGGGCTCATAAAAGATAAAC
Organism: Hydrotalea sp. AMD; assembly: GCF_004100315.1. NCBI lineage: Bacteria > Pseudomonadati > Bacteroidota > Chitinophagia > Chitinophagales > Chitinophagaceae > Hydrotalea > Hydrotalea sp. AMD. Next base: position 44,159 of record NZ_SCKY01000026.1, read on the forward strand.
TTGTATAGTTCCCAATATTATTGTTACCTGTAATGCCCCAGCTTCCTCTTAGCTTTAAGTCATTTAACCATCTGAATTTAGGCATAAACGACTCATCTGAGATTCTCCATCCAACAGATAATGCAGGAAAATTTCCCCATTTATTTTGTAAACCGAACCTGGAACTTCCTTCCCTTCGAAAAGTGCCAGAAAACAAATATCTACCTTTATATGAGTAGTTTAACCTACTAAACAAGGCTGCCATACTCCAGCCATATTCTGTTGAACTAGCAGATTTTATTATCGCCGCATTCAGAAATGGAACCAAATCATTAGGAAATTGATCCCCACTACCAGAAAGTCCTTTTGTAGTTTCCTCCTGCGCTGTGTATCCGACCAATACATCAAAATGATGATCTCCGAGTTCTTTATTGTATGTAAGCAATTGATCAGCCGAAAGATTCATTCTATCAGAGTAGGAATCATTTTCATAAGCATCTCTGGGGGCAGGAGCATTTTCCCCGGAAATAGTAGATGGGACAAACTGCTTGACAGAACCTCTATAGAGGCCAACATTTACTGCTGTTTTAAATTTGAAATTTCGTAAAAAAGAAAATTCCAAAAATCCATTCGTTGTAATATTAGTATTGGTATAATTTGAATTTGTCTTTTTTAAAACCATAACAGGATTGGGAAATCCAAAAATTCCGTCATGGCCACCGATGTAACCATTGAAAGTACCATCTGCATTATAAACAGGTTCTCTTGGATCCATCAGCAAGGTAGAACCCACTAAGTTATCACGCCCTTCAGTATTAGCTTGATTCTGATCAGAAAAGGAACCATTTAAATTCAGTCCCATATTAATAAATTTATTTACTTGCCCACCAATATTAGCACGAACAGAATAAAGTTTGTAATTAGTATTAAGTAACAACCCATTCTGATCAATATATCCAACCGAAACTAATGATTTAATAGGTCCTTTCCCACTAGAAAGTGTAATATCATAATTTTGGTACAATGCATTTTTGTTAAGGATTTCATTAAACCAATTTGTAGAATATTTAGTTTGTTCAGGATACCGATAATCCAAAGGAACTTCGTCAATAGCAGGCTCCCTGTTCTCGAAATATCGAATTTTATCCATAAAAATATCCTTCTTAAACTGGGCAAATTGCACACCATTTAACACCTTTGTTTTTCTAGAGTCTGGTATGTTTTGGACACCATAATTTGCAGAAGCCTTTAAACTCACTTCACCGCTTTTAGCATTTTTAGTGGTAATCAAGACAACACCGTTTGACCCCCTGGCTCCATAAATGGCTGTAGAAACAGCATCTTTTAATATAGTAATTGATGCAATATCATTCGGATTTAAATTTTGACCAATAGAAGTACCTACTGGAAATCCATCAACTACATATAAAGGTGCACTTCCTGCTCCCAAAGAACCCGTACCCCTAATGGTAACCGTAAATTCCCTGCCGGGAGAACCGGTTGCCTGCTGTACAGTCACACCAGCAGCCTGCCCATACAATAATTGCGATACATTCTGCACAGGAACATCCTTTAATTTTGAAACATCAACAGAAGATACAGCAGCAGTTACATTTCTTTTCCTCTGAGTTCCATAACCCACTACCACTACTTCCCCTAATGCAGAAGCTGTTGAAACCATCTGAATATTTCCAATACTTCCTCCATTATTTACTTTTACTTGCTTTTCTTCGTAACCCACAAACGACAAAACAAGCGTAGCACCTTTATTAACTTGCAACGTAAACTTTCCTTGCGCATCCGTAGTGATGCCGGTTGTAGTTCCTGCTACGTGCACAGACACACCTGACAATGGAACATCATTTTCTCCCACAACAGTTCCATTTACTGTAATTTTTTGCTGGGCAATTGAAAATGATGAGAAAAACAGAAAGAAAACAATCATTGAGCCTCTTTTCTGTTTTAAAAACAGAAGTAGTTTTTTTAGCATAGCAATCAGTTTTAGATTAATTATTAAACATTAAAATAAAAATATTACGCTATATAACTAATAATTAGTAGCATTAGTCAGATAAAAATCAATAGCGATAAATTATTTTAATTACCTAAAAATAAAAAATGTTATTTTACCAACTGTCCTGCACTATGCTGTAATGATTTATTCCCCCTAATAAAATATTCTTTTTTATATATATCAATTTAACGTAAAGAAGTTAAAAAATATCTTAACTGATAGGAAACTGAATATTGAAAATTAAAATCATTTCAATCAGATAGTAAACTTACACTCAGTTTTATTTCTATGAAATGATTTGTAAATTTTGTAGTGCTTTAGCTGCATCCAAACTTCATTTCAATTGAACCTATCCAAAAGTCATTTTAGTTTTTTGGGCAAGTATATCAGATCAAGATTGTTAATGACATTTAAATTAAGCAATCGCCCATCATTCCGGCAGGCAATTACGGAGTTACAGCGTTGCGCAACGCTGTTGTTTTGAAGCAGTATCGAAGAGGGGTGCTACCGGCCGGGTAATTTTTAACCGATGGGTTATTCAAACCGCGCCTCTTTTTCAATGTTGCGGTAGGGTGTTTTAAAAAACAAATCGACCTGCCGGTTAAAATCGTCTTTATACACAATGGGGGTGGAATGGCCGGAATTGGGTAAAATCCATAAATACGATTGGGGAATGTTTTCTGCTATCAGCAGGGTTTGAATGGGGCGTATCACATCATGATCGCCACCAATCACCAATGTGGGACATTGTATGGTATGCAGTTGTGCCAGGGTAATATGCGGTTCGTACGATAGCAAATGTGCCAACTTGCGTTCTCTTTTTACCGCCGGGGTGGCGGGCATTTTGGCCAAAGTATCGTTTAAATGTAGTGCCCATTGGCGTACCCAAGGGTCAATGGCGGTTGTATCGGGCCATAAATTGGCGCCGGTTACGGCTAATTTTTTTACTTTATCAGGGTGGCGAATAGCCAGCAACAAACCGTTAATGCCGCCATCGCTCCAGCCAATTACATAGCAGGAGTCTACTTGCAGGGTATCGAGCAGGGCATTTAAATCATCAGTCATCATTTCATAACTTAATGAATCGCCGGTATCGGTTGTTTTGCCCTGTGCCCGGCTATCGGCTAATATTACCCGATATTCTTTTGAGAAATAAGGTATTTGATATAGAAAATTATTGATGGAACCGCCATTGCCATGTATAATCAGCAAGGGGGCACCGTTGCCATAGGTTTCATAGTACATATTGATACCTCTTGTATGCACATAGTGTCCGGCTTTTTCATTTCGACCATACATGGTGGTATCAAACGGAGAAGTGACTGCACTTTGTGCCATTACCATTTCAGCGGAAGTAGATATTAAAAGCAGTAGGAATAAAGCTTTGATGTATTGCATATCGTCTGTTTTAAGCAGCCTGCCTATTTAAAAGGAATAGCCGCAATGTTTGAACCAGTAAAATACATCAAGCTGTTTACATTAGGAAAGAAAAAATGCTTTTATTGTTTTTGAGTGCGTTTAACCTGCATCAAATTATTTATCTGCTCAATGGTTAATTGTTTGGCAATGATGTGCTTTTCATCATCTAACAAATACAAAGTAGGTGTTTTAAACACATCATACAATTGCCGGTAATTGGGTTCATTGGCTTTTTGTTCAGCTAACCGGGCTTCTTTGGTTTGATAGGTAATCAACCAATCGGGACTAAAATGATGCTCCTGAACAAACTGCTTCATATCATCCATTCTTGCTTCATTTACATTTACGCTGTATAATTTTACCCCCATCGCCTTCCAGCGTGCTTTGTATATAGAATCAATACGGGGCAATTCTTCTTTGCAGTGACCACAGGTGGGATCCCAGAATACTACTACGGTAAATGGCGCCTTTAAACTGTATAAGGAAATATTTTTACCTACTGTATCGGTTAAATTCAGTTCGGGTGCCTGTGCACCAATTTGATTGGCCATCATACTATAAGCCCTGTCCGTAATCATTTTTTTAGATTCGGCATTCAGAATAACGGTATCGCCTTTGGCATAAAAGTTTTCATATAAAAAAAGAAAAACTTTATCCTGCCCCATGTATTCGGGATTGAGGTATTTGTTGGTGAATTTGGTAAGCAAATACGGATATATTTCTTTACCGGTACGGGCAGAGAGTAACATATAATTTACTTCATTGATAATAGAATCGGGCGCTGGTGATACATAATACTTAAAATAATCATCTAATTTTGGTTCGAAGAAGGGTGTATGCAGCAAGCGGTCATCATTAAACAACACATCATCCCAATAATGTTCTTTTACATATCTGAAAGGATACAACGAATCGGGCTTGCCGTTTACTACCGGTATAGCAGGTATTTCGGGGCGCTGCATGGCTTGTAATAAAAAAGCGAGTAATGAGTTAGGGTGTTGATGAATAATATTTTCGCGGCTCTGGTGTAATTTTTCAGAAAGGCTTTTTAATTGTGCTTCTATCTTTAAAGAATCAGCACGGGTATGTTGCAAGGCCAATGATTTTTGCAGGGCATCTATATCACTACCCAACCGGTAACTTTCTTGAGAATATTGCAAAAACAAAGTATTATCGGGTGAGCCGGTAATTAAGGGATGCAATTTATTAGCTGAATCGGCCACAATGTTAAAATGCTGTTCTTTACCAATCAACACTTCAAATTGTATGGTGTATTGGGGCGATACCACAAAATAAATCCCTTCCGTTAAGGACTTACTGCCTTTAAAAGCACCTTCGCTATTGCTGTTTAGCACGGCAGAATCGGCTAATGTTTTACCCTTGCCATAATAGGTACCCAAATAAATAGTGGTGTTTTTAAATGGTTTTAATTGTATATGTATGTTATGCCCGGTTGCAGAAGTAGTGTGAACGGGTGTTTTTTTTTGTTGTGCTATGACACAAAAGGGTAACAACAATGCGATGCAAAAAACGAGGCGGAGGTTCTTCATACTGTAAAAATAGATATTGTAAATGTAAGGAATGGTAGTAAAGGTTGCGTTAATCCTTCCATAAAAACCTTTTTTAATAGTTGTAAATACGCAATCAAAGGCTTAGGATGTTATTTTTGCGCCTGTGAGAAAAAAGAAGGAAAGAATTATTCTGGAAAATATTTTGGTAGAAGATTATGCTGCCGAAGGCAAATCCATTGCTCGTATAAACGGGAAAGTGCTGTTTATTGAAAAAGCAGTACCCGGTGATGTGGTAAATGTATTATTGCACAGAAACAAGAAAGATTGGGCGGAGGGTGAAGCGATTGCCTTTACACAATTATCGCCTCAACGCGAACAACCTTTTTGCAGTCATTTTGGTACCTGTGGCGGATGTTCCTGGCAAATGCTGCCTTATGCCTTGCAATTACAATACAAGGCAAAACAGGTTAGCGACCATCTTATCCGTATTGCCAAAATTAACCTTCCACCGTTTGATCCCATTGTGGGCGCTGCCGAAACCAAGGGCTACCGCAACAAATTAGAGTTTACTTTTTCCAATAAAAAATACATTCCCAAAGCCGATTTTAAACAACTGCCGGCCCATGAAATTGCCGGGAACGAAGTAGCCGGCTATGGTGGTTTTCATGCCAAAGGAGTTTTTGATAAGGTGGTGGAAATAGATACCTGTTACCTGCAAAACGAACCGGCCAATGCCATCAGGAAGGCCATTGTGGCTTTTGGCCGGCAACAAAACATTCCCTTTTATGATGCACGCCTGCATACCGGATGGCTGCGGAATGTTATGATTCGTTTGGCCCGTTCGGGCGAACTGATGGTGAATATTGTAATGGGCTATGAAGACAAACCGCTGCGCGAAGCTCTGCTGCAAAACATTGACCGCCAATTTCCTGAAATTACCACCCTGCTGTATACCATCAATCCAAAATTTAACGACAGCATTTATGATTTGCCCGTGCATACCTGGAAAGGGCCAGGTTTTATTATTGAAACCCTGGAAGATTTTCAATTTAAAATTGGGCCTAAATCATTCTTTCAAACCAATACTGCACAGGGTGAACAACTGTACCGCCTCATTCGCGAATTGGCCGAATTAAATGGCACGCAAACCGTGTATGATTTATATTGCGGAACCGGAAGTATTGGTATTTTTGTAAGCAAACAGGCCAAAAAAATTGTTGGGGTGGAAACGGTTCCCGAAGCCATTGAAGATGCCAAAGAAAATGCTGCCATAAACGGCATTCAGGATGCCGCCTTCTTTGCCGGGGATGTGAACAAAGTTTGTACCGATGATTTTTTTGAACAAAATGGCCGTCCTGATGTGATTATTACCGATCCGCCAAGGGCAGGCATGAACGAAAAATTAACACGGAAATTATTGGATATTGCTGCCCCTTTGGTGGTATATGTAAGCTGTAATCCGGCCACACAGGCAAGAGATTTGGCTTTGCTGGATGAAAAATACACCGTTACAAAGGTGCAGCCGGTAGATATGTTTCCGCATACCTTCCATATTGAAAACATTGTGCAGC
>NZ_SCKY01000046.1:0-7877 GCF_004100315.1 Hydrotalea sp. AMD
TGCAATACTTTATAGAACCTGCTAAAGGCAATGATTTAAAACTTGCAATGGCATGGGAAAAAATCAGGATTGAGTTTTCTATTAAAATAAAGTAAGCAGCTATGGCAAAAAGCAAACACTACTATATCCGCAAAATACATCGCTGGCTCGGTGTAGTACTCGGCATTCAATTTTTGTTATGGACAATTGGTGGACTTTACTTCAGTTGGAGCAATATGGATGAAGTACACGGAGATTTTCAAAAAAGAAATGCACCGCTGTTATCATCCAATATTTCATTGGTTTCCCCAACAATGGTTTTAGATACAATTAAGAAAGTTCACCGGATAGATTCAGTTGTATCCATTCAATTGATTGAAATATTTGGTAACCCTTTTTACCAGGTTCGTTGTATCAGTGCCGCCCACACTGATACAAAGCACCAACATGAAATACAATCCATGAATCATCTGGCTGATGCAATTACTGGTCAGCTTCGTGGACCATTGACAAAAGAAGAAGCAGTTGGTGTAGCTAAAATGAGATTTAACGGTGAACCAAAAGTAAAATCAGTTGAATACTTAACAGGCACAGATGGTCATCATGAATATCGGGAAAATCCTTTACCTGCGTATGCCATTACATTTGAACATCCATCAAAAACCACCGTGTATGTAGCCAGCGAATTAGGAACTGTTCAAAAATTCAGGAACAATAAATGGAGAATATTTGATTTTTTATGGATGATGCACACAATGGATTATGAAGGCAGGGACAATTTTGGGAATACTCTGCTTCGGTTCTTTTCAATTTTTGGATTGGTTACAGTGTTAAGTGGATTTGCATTATTCTTTGTGAGTACCAAACGCAGGAAGAAAAAAGCTATGCATTTCCCAACTCTGAATTAGTATTAATATCCGGGCTTTTGTTGTAAACTTTTATTGCAATTTAAAAAATGAAGAAGGATATTAAAAAGCAAGGCACTAAGAACAAAAGACCGATTCCAAAGGTTCTGAAATATGCCCTTTGGATTATTCTTGCTCTTTTTGTACTTGCAATCTTTGCTCTTATCATGCTTATACAGAACATACACATTGAAAAATAATAAAGCCTGGCCTTATTTAAGACGTATGTATTTTTTGGTTTTTGAGAAATAGTGAGGAAACTGTGGATTTTAGACACTTAATTGACTGATTTGCAACAAAATTCCTAAATTGCACATACCCAATGTTTAATTTGAAACAAAACGCCTTATATTTGCAACCAATGAAATTTGTATTTAGATATTTAGCCATTTTTTTACTCTACCTGTCCTGCCTTCCATGTGGAGACAGAGTGGAATGTAATGTAAAAACCCAGGCAAAAATTTCAACATCTACAAGTCATCATGGGCATAAACATTCTTCAGCGGCCTGTACCCCTTTCTGCAATTGTTCCTGTTGCGCCGCCTCAGCGTTTAACTCTCCTTTATTAAAAGTACAAACTGACAAAGTATATTTTCAGTCAGTAAAATTTCCTCTTCATAATGAAGACTGCAATACCGAAGTCTTCTATTCCATTTGGCAACCGCCTAAATTAGCTGCATAATAAACCCTTCTTTCAGTGCAGCGTCATACACTGCTGTTTGCATTTTATCATTTAAGATACCAAGTTGGTTATGACTAAAAGAAAAAAGTCAATGGCCCGCAGTAAACCAGTTTACAGCAAAATAAAAGACCCTTAAAACCGAAATGGATGCGGGTTACAAAAATCATTACAATGATAGTGTTTGGCATTTTAATGCTGATGGCTATTGCAGGAATGATTATAAAATATTATAGACTTGTTTCAAAACATTAAATAGAATTATGCTCAATAAAATCATTCAATTCTCCATAAAAAATAAATTGGTCATCTGCCTGTTTACACTTGCATTAATAATATGGGGTGTTTACTCGGCAAAAAAATTGCCGATTGATGCCGTGCCTGATATTACTAATAACCAGGTACAGGTTATAACTTTAAGCCCATCGCTGGCGGCACAGGAAGTAGAACAACTGATTTCTTTTCCGGTGGAACAAACAATGGCCACCATTCCGGAAGTGCAGGAAATCCGTTCCATATCCAGGTTTGGATTATCCGTAGTTACTGTTGTATTTCATGATGATGCCAACATATATTGGGCCCGTCAGCAAGTAGGTGAACGGCTGATAGAAGCCCGTAACCAGATACCGAATAATATAGGCAACCCGGAAATGGCTCCTATTTCTACGGGATTAGGTGAAATTTACCAATATGTTTTACACGCCAAAAAGGGCTTTGAAAATAAGTACGATGCAATGTCCCTTCGTACCCTACAGGACTGGATAGTTCGTCGTCAGTTGCTTGGCACACCCGGCATCGCCGATGTAAGCAGTTTCGGCGGTCTTTTAAAGCAATATGAAATTGCTTTAAACACTGATAAGCTTCGCAGCTATAATCTATCCATAGCAGATGTATTCAATGCCCTTGAAAAAAATAATCAGAATACAGGTGGAGCTTATATTGACAAAAAACCCAATGCCTACTTTATCCGCAGCGAAGGATTTATTAAAACCATTACTGACATTGAAAAAATTGTAGTTACAAGAACTTCCGGCGGTTCCCCTGTATTGGTCAGAGATATTGCAACGGTACAGTTGGCCATGCCACGCAATACGGGGCATTAACCCGTAATGCGGAAGGCGAAGTAGTTGGTGGCATTGTTTTAATGCTCAAGGGAGCAAATTCCAGCATTGTAATTAACAGTGTAAAAGATAAAATAACACAGATTCAGAAAAGCTTGCCGGAAGGTGTTGTGATTGAACCCTTCCTTGACAGAAGTGCTTTAGTGAGCAGGGCAATCGGAACCGTAAAAACAAACCTTATTGAAGGGTCTTTGATTGTAATTTTTGTATTGGTGGTTTTCCTTGGCAATATCCGTTCTGGCTTAATAGTGGCTTCCGTAATTCCCCTCGCCATGCTTTTTGCTATTTCGCTGATGAACATGTTTGGTGTGTCAGGCAACCTGATGAGTTTAGGCGCTATTGACTTTGGTTTGATTGTGGACGGAGCGGTGATTATTGTGGAAGCTACCATGCATCAGTTGGGGCATCGAAAACCCGGAAGACTAACGCAAGACCAATTGGATGATGAGGTATATAAGTCGGCAGGTAAAATGATGAACTCTGCAGCCTTTGGACAAATCATCATATTGATTGTGTACCTGCCCATTCTTGCATTAGTAGGTATTGAAGGAAAAATGTTTGGACCAATGGCACAAACTGTTTCATTCGCAATCCTTGGAGCCTTTTTGTTGTCACTTACTTATGTGCCCATGATGAGTGCCCTGGTATTGAGCAAAAAAATAAGCCACAAAGAGAATCTATCTGATAAAATGATGAAATTTTTCCAGAGGCTTTATACTCCTTTAATACGAGGTGCTTTAAAAACGAAATTGCTTGTAGTAAGTATAGCTGTTGGTCTATTTATTATCAGTTTATTTATTTTCAAAACACTTGGTGGTGAATTTATTCCAACATTGGAAGAGGGCGATTTTGCAGTTGAAACAAGGTTACTCACTGGTAGTTCGTTAACTCAGACCATCGAAAAAATCACTCAGGCCTCTGACCTTTTGATGAAAAGATTTCCGGAAGTAAAAGAGGTGATTGGGAAAATAGGTGCATCAGAAATACCAACCGACCCTATGCCTATTGAAGCTTGTGATATGATTATTCTTTTAAAGGATAAAAAGGAATGGACCAGTGCCAGCAACCGGGAAGAGCTGGCAGAACTGATGCAAAAAGAACTGGAAAAAATACCGGGAATTTCTTATGGACTTTCTCAACCCATACAACTTCGGTTTAATGAATTGATTGCCGGTGTACGGCAAGATGTAGGAATTAAAATATTTGGAGAGGATTTGGATGTACTGGCAGATTTGGCAAAGAAAATTGGAACCATCGTTCCTACTGTTAAGGGTGCCGAAGATTTATATGTAGAACAGGTTACGGGTCTTCCGCAAATTGTTATTAAACTCAACAGGGATAAGATTGCTCAATTTGGTTTAAATGTAGAAGATGTGAACCGCACCATCAGCGCTGCATTTGCCGGGGAAGCTGCGGGTATTGTATATGAAGGCGAGAAACGTTTTGATATGGTGGTGCGGTTAGAAAAGACAGGCCGCCAGAGTATTGATGATGTAAAAGGATTATTTGTTGCGGCCCCTGATGGTAACCAGATCCCATTGGAACAGGTAGCCGATGTGAATTTGCAGTTAGGCCCTAACCAGATACAACGGGAAGATGCCAAAAGAAGAATCATAGTAGGTTTTAATACAAGAGGCAGGGATATCTCGTCAGTTGTAAAAGAAATACGGGAAAATATTGAGAAGCAGGTAAAAATGCCTCCCGGTTACTTTATTACTTATGGAGGACAATTTAAAAATCTCGAAGAGGCCAATAAAAGATTATCTGTTGCTGTGCCTGTTGCATTAGCATTAATTCTCCTGCTTCTATTCTTTACGTTTGGTTCTATTAAATATTCACTACTCATTTTTACAGCTATACCGATGAGTGCTATTGGCGGTGTATTCGCTTTATGGTTCAGGGGAATGCCATTCAGCATTTCCGCAGGTGTGGGTTTTATCGCACTGTTTGGTGTAGCTGTATTAAATGGCATTGTGTTAATCAGCGAATTTAACCGGCTAAAAAAGGAAGGTATGACCGACATAAATGCAATTATTCTAAAAGGAACCTCTGTAAGGTTGCGACCTGTGTTAATGACCGCAACAGTTGCTTCATTGGGCTTTTTACCAATGGCGTTGTCCACAGGTTCCGGAGCAGAAGTACAAAAGCCGTTGGCGACGGTTGTAATAGGCGGATTGATTACGGCTACTTTTCTTACGTTGGTAGTTTTGCCGGTGTTATACACCTGGTTTGAAAAGATAAAACCAAAAGCTAAAAAGTCCTCTGCGGCTAAGGGCTTGGCTTCTTTGCTTATCCTGTTTTTAGCCTCATCATTTGCTGCAAATGCACAACAGCCAAAGACAGTGATAAATCTTAATGATGCAGTGTCATCTGCAATGAAGAATAACCCATTGGTAAAAGTGGGAACGCTGGATATAAGTTACCAGCAACAATTGAAAAAAACAGTAAAGGATTATGGCAAAACAAATGTTGGCCTTACGTTTGGCCAGTACAACAGCCGCATTGCTTATGATAATAATTTCAATATTAATCAGGGCATACCCAATCCTGCTTACTTCAAAAGTCTTATAAAGCTATCTGAATCGAATATCAAAAGCAGCGAACTGCAATTGAAAATTTATCAAACTGAACTGGCGGCAAATACAAAAACATCGTACTACCAGTTAAGCTTTTGGATAGAGGAAATAAGGTTGTTGAAAGAGTTGCTGGCTATTTATGAAAATGTATTGAAGGCATCGGCATTGCGGTATAAAACCGGCGAAACAAATGCACTGGAAAATTATAATGCTGAAAGCAGAGTGAATGAGATAAAAGCGCAATTGAGAAATGCGGAAGAAGATTACCGTATTGAATTAAACCGCCTGAAAGTGTTTACTGCAGATTCTTCCGTTACAGCAATTGCCGACACTTCACTTGTTGAAAAGCAGATACAGATAAATTTTGATACAGCTGCCGTTGCAGCCAACCCTACACTGGCCTTTATTAAACAGCAGATTGATATTGCCTACAGAGAAAAAGCTGTTGAGCAGTCAAGATTAAAACCTGATTTCTCCGTAGGCTATTTTAATCAATCGTTGGTGGGTTATCAAACCGTAAACGGAGTAAATAAATACTATGGCGCTGCCCACAGGTTTCAAGGAGTTAATTTGGGCATCAGCATTCCCATATTTGCCAGGGCACAAAAAGAAAAAGTAAAGGCTGCCGAAGTAAACCGGGTGCGCCGTGAAGCAGAACTGACCAATTATCAATACAACCTGCAGGCTGAACTGACAAGGCTGTTTGGCGAATTGCAAAAACAAAGAGTTCAAATCAACTACTACCGCAATACAGCTTTACCGCAAGCCAATCTTATCATCACCCAGGCGCAAAAAGCTTTTACGGCCGGTGAAATTGGATATTATGAGTTGACTCAATCACTCAATAATGCCGTCATCGTAAAACAGGAATACACCAAACTTTTAAATCAATACAATCAAACCGTCATTGCTATCGAATTTATCGGCGGCATCAATTAATAAGAACGGGCTAAAATAAAATTATTATGAAACAGAAATTTTTAAGTTCACTTGTTATACTCACAGCTGCCATTGTATGGCTTTCATCCTGCTCTTCCAAAGGAAATGCAGAAGCTACGCCGGCAGAAGAAACCAAAGTTGAAGAAGCAGACATAGTGGATTTGTCAGAAGAGCAGTTTAAAACAATAAATCTGCAATATGGCGCTATTGAAGAAAAAAATCTCAGCAGTGTTATCCGGGCATCGGGTGTTTTAGATGTGCCACCACAACAATTGATCACTATCTCCTCACCTTATGGAGGCACCTTAAAAAATACGGAGCTACTTCAAGGTAAACCTGTTACAAAAGGAGATGTAATTGCTGTATTGGAAAACCCGGAGTTTATTCAGTTGCAGCAAGATTATCTGGATTATAAAAGCCAGTTGGTTTTCCTGAAAGAAGAATTGGACCGTCAGCAGGAATTGGCAAAAGAAAATGTAAATGCAAAAAAAACTTTACAAAAGGCCGGCAGTGAGTATAATAGTATGATGGCAAGAGTACAGGGATTAAGATCCAAACTGCAACTCATCAATATCAATCCTGATAAAATTAATCCTGATAATATCTCTCCTAAAGCAAATATCTATGCTCCCATTTCAGGCTATGTTACTAAGGTGCTGGTGAACATAGGCAAGTTTGTAAACGCAAATCAGGAGCTATTTGAAATTGTAGATACCCGTCACCTTCATGCAGAACTTACCATTTTTGAAAAAGATGTTCCAAAATTGAAAATAGGTCAGAAAATACGTTTTGTGTTGAATAATGAAACAAAAGAGCGTTTTGCAGCAGTGTATTTAATAGGACGTGAAATCAGTGCTGAGCGAACGGTTCGGGTGCATGGACATTTGTTGCAGGAAGATAAAAACCTGTTACCAGGTATGTACCTGAAAGCAATTGTAGAAACTGGTGTTGCTACCACTACTGCATTGCCTGATAAAGCGATTGTACAATCGGCAGGCAAGTCATACATTTTTATTGCATCAGAAGAAATGAAAGAGGGAAAAAAGCCAGATGATGCTAATAAAAATACAACTGTTGAAAAGCATATTGCCTTTAAAAGAATTGAAATAACTATCGGTGTTTCAGAAAATGGATACACAGAAATTATTTTACCTGAAGGCTTTGACAAAAACAGCAAGGTAGTGGTTAACGGAGCCTACGATTTGTTATCGAAAATGAATAATGTGGAGGAGGAATAAATTCTATATGGGTCGGAGCCCTGCCTTGTTTGTCCCGTTTTAAAATGGAAAACCTTGAATGGCAGGGTTTCCGTACCCACCAAAAAAATAATTGTCTGATTGATTTATTTAAAACAAAACCAATTTTAATTATGAAAAAGATACTCGTTACCGCTATACTGTCTATAGCAATCGCAACATCTTTTACAGCCTGCAATAATGCTGCTGATAAAACTAAAGAAGCAGATAAAGAAAAACTACATGATGTGCATGATGGCGACAATCATAAAAAAGACGACGGTCACCAGCATGACACCACCTATAAAAACGATATCGATACTATGGGCATGAAAATGGGTGACAATGAATTGGATACAAAGAAAAAATAAATCATCATTTAAAATTAAAAATTATGAAACAGTTATTTGCATTTATCGTGATGCTGTTATCTGCATCTTTTT
>NZ_SCKY01000082.1:0-1601 GCF_004100315.1 Hydrotalea sp. AMD
GGGCGAAAATTAGCACGGTGTACCAATGCCCAAATACTGGTGGCTTTAATAATGGTTTGGTTATCGCGCAAGCGCACAATGGTATAATGGCGTTGCCAGGTTACGCCGGTATGTTCGCCGGGCCAGGTAGTTATTTCTAATTCATCACCTAAAAAAGCGCCGGATAAGTAATCTATTTCATGGCGGCGTACTACCCATAATACTTTGCGGTGCAAGGCTTCGGGTACTTTTTGCATCCAGTGGTTATAAGCAGCATCCTGTAACCATTGCACATACACCACATTGTTTACATGGTTTAAATGGTCTAAATGTGCTGCTGTTACCGTAATGGTAAAGCGAAACAGAGGATAATCATTATTTTCCATGGATTTACAGATATATTGCTAACAAACCTTCGGGCAGGTTTACCCAAACTTCTTTTCTTTTACGGTCTATTTTCTGAAGGGTATCTTCATGCAGGGGAATAAGTACCTCTTTGCCTTCAATGGAAATGCGTACCAATACCTGATGTGGTTGCGTTATTACTTCCTCTATGGTACCCAATGTTTTTTGCTTTTCTACAATGGTATATCCCAATAAAGCAATGGGTGCATTCACATCCATTAATGCAATGGCATCTGCCTCAGGCAACCATACATTTTTGTTTAAAAAACGGTGTGCTGCTTCTTTACTGCCTACCCCTTCTAATTGCACAAAGGTTTCTTCGGTGTTTTTGGGTTTGGCGGTTTCTACAAAATAAGGCAGGTAACTGTTTTTATTTTGTTCTATAAAAATGGCCTTAATGCCTTTCAATGCCGTTTTTTTCCCCAGTACATGCTGCACAATTACCTGTCCGTTAGTGCCAAAAGTGGCCACAATTTTGCCGATATGAATATATTGTTGAATGGCCATGCGTTCAATTGGGTTACACAAAACTATATAGTTAAAAGAATGAATAGGCAGAAAATTAAAAAGCCCTGTTAACGGTTCAATGGTTAACGGGGCTACATTTTTTTGTACAGGCTTACTACGCTTCTGAACCGCCTTCAGCAGGTTGTTCTTCTACCTTTTTAACAACAGGTTTATACTCCTGACGCTGGCGTTTTTGTTGCTTGTGCGATTCGCCTCTGCGTTTTAACTGGGCTTCATGTTCATCGTGCCATGCCTGAAATTTGGTCATAGCCGTTGCATCATCAAATAATCCCAGGGAAACACCACGCAACAAATGCTTCAGGTACAATACCCCTTTAAAGGAAAGAATCCTTCTTACTGTGTCGGTAGGTTGTGCACCTTTATGTAACCAGTCTAAAGCTTTCTGACGATCTAATTGAATGGTTGCCGGTACGGTTAAAGGATTGTAAGTGCCCAGTTTTTGGATGAATTTACCATCTCTGGGTGCACGGGCATCGGCCACTACTATAAAGTAAAATGGGCGTTTTTTACTGCCGTGTCTTTGTAATCTCATTTTTACTGCCATGTTAAATAGACATTTAAAGGCGTTAATAAATAGGGTTTCAATTTTATTTGGACGGCGAAAATAATAAAGGATTGCTTTCCCTCCAACTTTAGCTGTTTTGTTTTTGATATTTAATACAAAATTATGAGCCTTGCTCGTTTTTTTT
>NZ_SCKY01000008.1:0-177420 GCF_004100315.1 Hydrotalea sp. AMD
TCAATATATCATCCACTAAACAGTAAATTCCAATAACTTTGTCCTGAAGCATTTGAGTAGAAGTTTTGTTTTCGCAACTCAAAATTATTCCTATTTCAAATGCTTCTATTTTAGGAAACTTGGGTTATTTATTAAAACAAAAGAGTAAAAGCATATTGTTGAACTGTTTAATCTTAAAATCAAAAAACAATTATATGCCTGGGTGTTCCATCGCACAATACAGGAGTAAACTCTGTAAAATTTAAGTTTGTTGAACCAAATTTATTGAAACACATGCTCCGTAAGCTTTTTAGAGCTTAATAGTACAACGTATTAAATTTTATGAATTATTAATATTAATACAAAAATATCTTTCTATACTGTTTGCCATTTTTCATAAAGCAATCCTAGAATAGCTCCAAATGCCCAGTTGGCTATAAAAAAATATAAAATACCGGCTGTTGAAATACTGTTTATACCGGCAATGCCCTGTCCTAAAAGTGGTAGTACAATAAAAGCATTTATAGCCCAAGGGATTAGAGAAAAAACACTCCCCTTTACAAGACCTTTGCCGGGTAGAAACTTATTATTGATAAAAACATAAATTAAAACCATGGCCATGCCGGTAGCATAATGAAATATAATGAAAAAAATAAAACTTTTTAAGTATAGTAATAAACCCGGAGTTAAAATTGTCCGGGTTTTCAAAATAAATAATTTTAGCAATCCGCCACTTTCAGCTTCTATATGTAACAGGGGGGCGGCTTTTAATATTATAGTATTGATTGTTATTGCAATAAATCCAATAACAAATATTCTGGCTATTGAAATTTTTTTTTTAAGCATGCTCATTATCATTTTAATTAAAATTAGCAGTTAAATTACTCCCATCCCCATTTTTTAAAAATGTTATGCCCTTCTTCTGATAAAAGAAACTCTATAAAATGTGCTGCTGTTTGTTTATGTTTAGTGATAGAAGTGATCGCAATGGGTGTACCCCGGTAAACAGTTTGTGAGCTTGGTATTGTAACAAGTGATGATACATCTTTTAGTCTGTAATACCAGGACGAAAAAATTATTATTGCATCAAATTTATCATCTTTTTTCCATGTATCAATGGCTAATGCTGTATTTGCAGCAGCACCTTTAATATTTTTTTGGATGTCTCCAATAATATTTTGTTTCCCTGCTAAATCTTCCCACATTCCCAATTGTCCGGCTCCAATTACTTCAAGTATATTTACTCCAGGTAAAGTCAAGTCTTTAAGGGAATGTATATTTTTGGGATTACCAGGACGAACCAATATACCGGCAGCCCGTTTATATAGTTCAGTTCGTGTAGTATTGTCGATTAACCCAGGATGATTTTTATCAAATTGAGTGAGCATGTATTCTGCACCGCCAAATACTAAATCTGCGTTTTTATGAGCATCATTTATCCATTTTCCTTCAGGGCCTGCTATTATTTTTATTGGTGTTGAATACTTCAGTGTGTATAAACCGGCACATTCTTTCATGGCAGCGGCTGGACCACCCGGACCATAAATCATTAAGGTGTCATTGGATTGTGCCCATAGAAGCGTGGATGCAAACAAACAATAAACTGATATTATTATAAATTTTACTTTCATATGCTACCTATTTTGTGGTAAATCCATATTTTCTATAAATTGTTTTTGCAGTAGGGCTGGTTAAAAAAGTCATGAAGTCTTTTGCAGCCTGTTTGTGTGGGGCATTTTTCATTAGCCCTGCCATATAAGTAGCTGTAATGTTTTCATTATCAGGAATTGTTACCATTTCAATTGGATGATTTATCATTTGTTGATAATAAGCTTCAGAATACCAAACAGGACCGGCATCGCTCTGTGCATATAAGATGCGCATAGGTGTTTGGCGGTGATGAATTTGTGTTAAATAGGTAGTTTGGTTCTTTACTTTTACATCCATAATTTCATTTTTTAGAGCAACTCCGCCTGCTTTAATATATGCCTCCTCAATGCGTCTCCCTATACCTTCCCATTCAGGATTAGGCATACTTACTTTTATGTCTTTTCTCCCCAAATCTTTCAGTCCATGGATATTTTTGGGATTCCCCTTCGGTACCATAATCGCTAATTTGTTATATGCGTAGGCGGTAGTATCAACAAAATAGTTTGCCATTTTATCTATTCGGCTTTTACCTGCAGTGTAAACATCCGGTTGCAGGGTAATGCGCATATTACCAATTGTAATCGAACCCCCTTCAATTTGTTTTGCTAAAATACCAGGAGGTAAAGTTTCCGCAAAAATCCGTTGGTATTGTGGATATTGTTTTTTGAAAGCGGCTACCAAATCGTCGAGACACATAAACTGATTTCCTGCAAAAAAAACTACGAGTTGTGGATTGTTGATATCTCCAAATAAATCGGGCACATTGTCTACACCCGGAATAGTGAACATTACTTTACTTTTAGGTGGTATATTCCATGGAGGATCAAAACGATGATCTTGGGTAAATGCTTCAGTCATTATTAAGGCGAAAAATGCGATAAACATTAATATTTTTTTCATTGTGTATTTGTTTTAATTTTTACAATATTTGTTTTACTAAAAGAAAAATTATGTTTTATGGTTTTATAATTGACCAGCCTTCTGCCTGTCTGATAATTAGTTCGCCATTACCACTGGGTACAATCCCTATAAAATCATACAGCTGATCGCGGCTTATTTTTCTTTCTTTTAACGTATTATTACACTGGGCTACAATAACTCCTTTCTCAACCAAATTTTTTAAATCGTTTTCATATGGGCTCCCTTTCAGATAGGCATCTGTACCTCCACCAAAGGCTATTAACTCAATTTTTATTTTTCCTGCAAGCCTGGGGTCATTTAATGCGTTATTAATATTTCTAAATGCCTTTTGAATAATTTTAGGATCATTATTATCCAGCTGATAAATAGCATTATAATGTTTCAGGGTAGCTTTAGCGCCGGTAAAAGCTCTGTTTTTTTCCAGAGCATTATTCTTTTCGTTTGTCTGCGCAAAGGCGGTTGTAATGAGTAATACAAAGCCCAGTAAAAATGTTGATAATTGTTTCATGATAGGTGTTTTTATGATGAATAAAAAAAATGAAATAGTACTTGTGTTTAAAATTTTTTTAAAAAAAGGTTGATAAAATATATAGCGCAATTTTCATGTAACCCCAATAAATTAGTGATGCCATAACTTTTTATTCAGTTATTGTGTTGCTGCAGTTAATCTTGCTGCTTTAATTGGTTGGAATGGACCAAATTTGTGTTGTTTTTCACTAAATGTATCAAAATAAGGACCAAAGGGAAAGTCAATAGGTTTTTTAGTAATATTTTTCCAATCCATACTTTGATCTTTATGAGGCCTTGGTTGGCTATTAACAAATGCAGCTACATCCCAGGCTTCATCATTGGTTAATTTTGGATGATGATAGTCAGTTCCAAATGGCATATTGTTTTTAACAAATGATGCAAAGCTGCTGATTCGGTATAAACCAGCACCATCATTGTAGCTATGTTCACCCCAAAGTGGCGGATAAGTATAACCAGTGCCTTCAATATTAGGTTGACCTTCTCCATTGTGCCCATGGCAGCTTTGGCAATTCGCCATATATACTTTCATCCCCTTTTCAGGACTGGCAGCCCTGTCAAGATATGTAAGTTTCATCATACTGGTTCCTCCTCTTTTTATACCTTTAGGAATACCATTGCCCAGCCATTTCATATAAGCATAGATAGCACGCATTTCGAGAGTACTTGAATCCATTGACTTACCATTTAAACTTCTTTCAAAACAATCGTTTACTCTATCATAAATGGTTTGCATACCGTTGTTGCGTGCCCTAAATTGGGGATAAGTAGCATAAACTTTACCAAAGTTATTTCCATAAGGAACTGTTCCACCTGCTAAATGGCAGTTTTGACAATTCATTCCGTTGGTAGTATGCGCTACAACACCTTTTGGGCCTAAGTAATAGGATGTATTTGCGATAAGTTCATATCCATACCAAATTAATTTTCCGCTATCACTATCTATAGGAATCTGGTATTTATTCCAACCTCTCCAAACTGTATCTACAGGTTCTGAATTTAGAAGTGCTGCTATTTTATTTTCTTCCTCCTTTTTCTCCTGTAATCCATTAATTACTTTATTGATAAGCACAAATGCTATAATAATCACTAATACCAGAGGAAACCAATTATTTTTCATAATAAAGAATTTACAAACTTATATTGATATTTTATATTGTTTCTACCGGAATATGTAACTCTATTGCAAAGTCGCATATGTAAGGCTCAACATCCTTTTTTATCCAGCGCTTCCAGGCAAATTTGAATATGCAAAAATGTAATAAGCCACTTATAAAGAAATAAAACATTACAGGTGCAGCATATAATAATAAATCAGGATTAATAAACATTATTGGCCAGGGTATAAAAATAGCAATGAAAACCCTGAGTATACTTTCACCAAAATTTACATTTAATTTTATGTCGTTTGATTGCTTTTTTTTATTCAATTCTGAATTATCATTGAACTGAGTAACGGATAATTTTTTTTCAGTGGCGGAAAGAAAAATTTTCTTCGAAACTGCCGTTGTGTTATTTTTCATTTTCATAAATTTTATAATACAAATTTCGGAAGAAAAAAAACACAAAAGAAATCACTAATTCAGATAGTCAATAACTTTAAGTAATAAGGATGATTATGGATTTCTTTTTGAGAAGAAATTTAAATTTAACAGATAAGTTCATTTAGCAATATTCTATATTGCATTTATGCTTTAAAACAAAATCCCGGCTTGTAGTAAACCAGGGTTTCGAGTTAATTAATATAAAAAAATAATTATTTTTTTATATATCCAAATAAACCATCTTTTTCATAATTTGGTCCTGCCTCAAAATAAAGACGAGTAGGGTCAATTGTAGTTGCTGTTACGGGAGGGAATGAAAGTGCCCACAATCCGTCAATTATCAATGGTTGACCTTTTGACTGTAATTGTCCTAAATACGTACCATCATTTTTATAGGCATTGATATGCCCATCGCCAAAATTTCCTACTAAAATAGTATTGGCATAACTGGTAGAGTCAGCACCAAAGAAACTGCCGGGCGCTTTTGCAATTCCCCAGGGCGAATTCAACTGTCCACCATTTGAAACCAAACGTTTAACAAATGTTCCATCGGGATTGAATATATCAACAATTCCTAAACCACTTGCGTGCACTTCGTTTCCATCGGGCCCAACTTTTGCATATAATACATACAATTGATTATCAATTGTTTGAACATTGAAAGGGGAATACTGCGCAGGCAGGTTAGGATCTGTAAAATTAATATTAACACTGTTCCAGTTATTATCAAAAACATCTATAGTACCTTTTTTAAAATTTGCCGCATATAAATAATTATAACCCATGTTGGATGCCAAGGCAAGGCCAAAATAAGAGGCGGTTGCAGAATTATTAATTTTTGTAATGGCATGTGTCAGGTTACCTTTGTTCCAACCGGAAATAATTCCATCCTGGCTCGCAAAAATAAATATGGCAGGAGAGCCATTGGGCAGTATAAAGTTAGAATTACCGGCAAAAACTTGCCCGGTTATATGCCCACCATTAGCACTATTGGGCGAAGGAATAGCTACAGGTGATAATAATTGATTGCCCTCCTTGTCGTACACAGGTGCATATCCGGTAACATTGGCACTTAACCAGATATTACCAGCAGGACTAAATGAAATACCCCATGCATCCTGCAAAATGGTGTCTACTCGCACTGCATTGTAGGCAGATGTATTGGCTACCAGGTTAACCTGATTAAAATTTTGTAACCCCGTTACAGGAAGTTGTGGTGTACCATAACCTTGTGAACTTTTTTTGCAGCCAGTAATAATCAATCCAAGTGCTAATAAAGTAATACCTCCTTTTAAAATTAGAGAGGAGGATTTTGATTTGATTGTTTTCATTTTCATTTGAGTTTAATTGTTTGAAAAAATTTTTCTGAAAATAATTTATTTATATATTTAATATGTATATTGATTTTTAGTTTAAGCTAACATTGTAACTGCCCAAAGTGCGGCAACAGATATAATAACCCATAATACTATACCCTGAATAAGTGGCTTAAAACCTACTGATACTAATACCTTTCTCGATAAACCACAACCAATTAAAAATAAAGTAAGCGTTAAGCCTGATTTAGCAATATTTACAAGGTAGTGGCTAATATGGCTGCCAAAGGGCAGGTAAGTATTTGCGATCATTGCAAGAATAAAAAGGCCAATAAACCATGGAATTTTGATGTTACCAGATTTTGAATTAAATGCAAATGCCGATAAAAATGCAACAGGTATAATCCAAAGTGCTCTTGCTAATTTTACGGTAGTTGCTACTTCTAATGCATTCGATCCATATTTATTTGCCGCTCCAACAACAGAGCTTGTATCATGTATTGCAATAGCACACCACATACCAAATTGAGTTTGAGACAAATTCAGGGCATGGCCAATAATAGGGAAGAGAAATAGTGCAATAGAATTTAAAATAAAAATAGTGCCAAGTGCGACAGATATTTGTTTCTCTTGTGCTTTAATAACGGGGGAAATAGCAGCTATTGCACTGCCTCCACAAATAGCAGTACCGGTAGAAATGAGATAAGAGGTTTTCTTCTCTATTTTTAAAAATTTACCCATTAAAAAACCAATGATTAAAGTTCCTGTTATTGATACAATAGTAAATAAAACACCTTCTTTTCCAGCCTTTAAGGCACTACTTACGTTCATTCCAAAACCTAAACCCACTACTGAAATTTGTAATAATATGTGTGTTGCTTTATGATTGAGGTGTAAATATGGATGCCCGATAAACTGAGCAATTACCAAACCCATTAATAATGCAATTGGTGGAGAAATAAATGGTGATAGACAAAATACAACCGCTAATAAAAAAATAACTTCTCTTGTAGTTATACTTCGGTCTAATATACCTTTAACCTTTTTTTGTGTTGTGGCTGCTTGTGCTGTTTCTTTCATATTGATTTCTTTGTTTTTAAGAATACAAAGCTTATCTTTAAATGAATTGTAATTAAATTGAAAAAAGTGATGGTCAATAACTTCAGGTAATGTATAAATCTGCATCATAAAAAATTCATATCATTAAATAAATTACTTTTCCTTAACGTAAAAATATTTATATTTATTAAGTATATTTTTAATATAAAAAATGTATTATTATTCACATACATAAAATTGATATATTGAAACTATATGATTGAGATTAACTTATCCTGCTTTTTTGTCAGATATTTTTTACTCATTCAGTTTGAATATATTTTTTTGTATTCTTTGCATTATTGCTGTTGAAGAACCGCAAAATGTTTAGCAGAAATAATTATATAAACATTTTCAACATGTTTTTTTAAAAGTATTTTTTAACTTTTACATTTAATACAATCAACTGTTTGCTAAACATCGAAAAAACATTAGATAAGGTTGCCTCTCTAAAAAATTTTAGTAATGCCTATATTTTAATTTTTCTTTAATACAGGCAGGCAGTTCAATTATTTTATTTTAAGTTCATTAAGAAATGTATATCATCCTTTCAAAAAAATTTTAGCTTTAGTGGTTTGAAATGGGTTAGATGCTTTTAAAAAGATAGTATGCTCTTTTTATTGAGGAACTAATTTTTTGGATAGTTTTTAATAAAAATGAAGGAATGGGGCAACTAAATGAAATATTTTTGCGATTATAACATTTAAAGCATTAGTATTTGCTTACAAAGGACGACTTAATAAAATGTCTTGAGGGTTGTAAAAAAAACGATAGGAGAAGTCAGGAAAAATTATATGCTTCTTACTATGGTTTTGCCATGTCTATATGTTTTAAATACGTAAATAATCACGAAGAGGCTGTTGAGGCAGTGCATGATGGCTTTTTAAAAATATTTAAGGAACTTTACCATTTCAGTACCGATACACAAATTGTGATTCCTACATTTACTGCCTGGCTAAAAAAGATTATGATTTTTACTGCTATAGACTATTATAGGAAACAAAAAAAAGAAGCAGTATTTACCGAATTGGATGTACAACATGAGGAAGTTACTAATGTAATTGAAAATGGTCTGGATAAGATGTCTCACGATGAGATTATGAAAGCAATAAAAACCCTGCCACCTGGTTACAGGCTTGTATTTAATCTTTATGTGGTAGACGGATTGAGTCACAAAGAGGTGGCAGCATACTTAAATATTTCTGAAGGAACTTCTAAGTCTAATTTATCAAAGGCCAGAGCATTTCTTCAAAAAATCTTGTTGCCTCATTTAACTTAAAAAATAAGTCAATGCCGATTGAAGACTTTGATGATAAAATTAAAAAGGCCATGCAAAACAATATACCATTGTTTGAGGAAAACGAATGGAAAAAGATGGAGGCATTGCTGGATAAGGAATTACCGCAAAATAAACGGCGGATACCCCCTTTATTTTTTTGGATACCCCTTTTTCTGATTGGATTATCTTCCACTTATTTTATTTATAACTACTATCATGCTGTCTTAATTCAAAGTAAATTTCAAAATAAAGAAGCATCTGTAATTGAACAACAGTATGAAAAAAACAAACCAAATTCGTTTGATAAACCAACCACTGAACATGAGCAAATGGATGGCAAATTAAAATTAAATGAAGCGCAATATGATACAAGCAAAACACTTGCTCAAAATAAAATTGTACCAGAAACAATGAAACTAATAAATCGGAAGGGCTTCTATAATATCCCAATAACAAATTCTTCCCACAAACTAAACTATAAACAGGTATTCACCCAACAGAAAAATTCCACTAAAAGTGATGAAGTATTGAATAATACAGGCAACAGTTCAACAACTGCAATTGTAAAAACCAATGCAGTCCCCAAAATTAATAATAATCTTAAAGTAGTTGCTGAGGAACAAAAATATGGGTTTGTTTCAGAGAATAATAAGACTGGTACTGATACAATGAAACCAGAACCTATTGTTGCAATTTCAGAATTCAAGAAACAAAATGAGAATAATGTAGAAAATAAAGACAAACAAAATGCTAACAGTTCTTTTATAGAAAACAAATTACCAAAATCAGTCATTAAAACAAGTAAAAAAAATGAACTTTCCCTAATGGCTATATCCGGATTGCAGACCAATGGTACCAGACTTGCTGCACTTGGAACAATAGAACCAGTTTATGGTATTGGGCTGCAATATACTTTCGGGAAAAAATGGGCTGTGCGCGGAAGTATAATGCAGCAGCAAAAGAATTATATAGCACGGAATGAAGATTATCATGCCCCTACAGGCAGCTGGGCATCAGGTGTTGTCTTTAAAAATATTAAGGCTGATTGCAGTGTAATCGAAATTCCATTAAGTGTTGCTTTTAAAGTTAAGACCTTTAAAACAGGGAGCTTATTTGTATCTGTTGGATCTTCCACATACTTTATGAAGCGGGAACAATATCAGTTTTATTTTAAAGGACCATCTGGTAACGATACCACCCGAACTGCTACTTTTGTAAATAATAGCCAGCATTATTTTTCTTCCATAAATTTATCGGCAATAGCAGAAAAAAATATTTCATCCCGTTTTTCAATTCAGGCCGAGCCATTCTTTCAATTGCCGATTAATGGTATTGGGGTAGGAAAAATAAAATTGTATAATATGGGAGTGTTGTTAACAGCCAGGTTAAAGATTAAATAGTAAGCCAGACTATTTTTAAATCTTCAAATAGAACTGACACTATCTGACCGAATGAAAATTAGCAAATTTCACAAACAGTTCGGCTAGTTTTTCAGCAGGACCCTGCTGTTGTATAAAATAAAAAAAACGTTCAATGCTTAATCCTTTTATATCTATAATACAGCAATCTTTGTTTTGCAATTCCTTTAAAACCGAATGAATAGAAAGAAATGCCATGCAGTTACTATGCATTAAATAAAGCTTCATGCTTTCTGTACTGCCTAATTGCATTTCACTTTTTAATTGTGAAATTTTAATACCTAATGGCTTTAGGGCATGTGCAATCACTTCGAGCGTACCTGAACCCGGTTCTCTTAATAGTAAAGGAATCTTTTTTAATTCCTCAGGTTGAATGGTTAGTTTTTTTGCCAATGGGTTGTTGATATGGGATACCAGTACAATTTCATCTTTAACAAACTCAGTATATTTTATATAAGATTTCTTTTTTTGACCTTCAATAATTCCTATATCAATCACCTTTTCTTGTAAAGCCAATTCAATTTGCTCGGTATTATTGGTCAATAAGGTAATTGTTATCTCAGGAAATTTTTTATGAAATGCGGCTAATACAGGCGGTAAAACATATTGTGCAACGGTAGTACTGGCCCCTAAACGTAATTTCCCGGTATGGCTTTGCGATAGCGTGTTCATTTCAAATTCAAGAGTTCGGTAAATGACAAACAACTGCTCAGTATGTTGTAATAAGGTTTCGCCTGCAGGCGTTAACTTTATTTTTGTCCCATTTCTATCAAAAAGTTTTATTTTAAAGTAGTGTTCTATTTCGTGAATATGTTTGGTAACTGCTGGTTGTGTAATAAACAATTCATCTGCGGCTTTTGTAAAGTTGAGGCGCTTGGCAACAGTATGAAATACCTGAAGTCTGAAATCGAACATAATAATTCAGTTAAAATTTTTATAAAGTAAACTTTAAATTGAAAATTGCGTGAAAATAACCGTGAAACAGTGATTATTGTTATAATTTTAGTGTTATTAAAGTTATTGTAATAACTAAACAGCTAAACAAATTTAAGCAATATTTATAGTATTAGTAATGAAGTATCAAATATTTAATTGGGTTTAAATTTTTTTTTTAACTTAGTAAAAAGGTAATTATGAAACATTTATTTCAAAATAAATTGTTTAGGATAGCACTATTTACAATTATATTTATTTTTTTAGCTATCCAGTTTATCAAACCAAAATTAGAAATTTCAAATCAAAGCAATGATCTTTCATTGAACCCTGCCGTAAAGAAAATTTTTAAAAGGACCTGCTACGATTGTCATTCAAATGAAACCAATCTTTCGTGGTTTGATAAAATTCAACCCGCTTACTGGTTAGTTGCTCAACATGTTAAAACAGGCAGGCAATATTTAAATTTTTCTCGGTGGGACAGTATGCCTATGACAATACAAAAAGGCGTGTTATTCGAATCTCTTAACCAAATTCAATTTGGTACAATGCCATTAGATTCTTATGAAAAAATTCATCCGGGCTCAAAAGTAAGTTCAAGCGAAGTATCTGAAATTGAAAAATATCTTTCTACTCTTATAACAAACAATCCCTCCGATTCTTCGGTTATAAATAGTGCAAATAGGCAATATAATGACTGGTTGCAGCATCAGGCGTTGAATTTTGCAACAGCACCTTCGCCAAATGGTATAGAATTTATTCCTGCATACAAAAACTGGAAAGCAATTAGTTCAACCGATAGGTTAGATAATGGAACGATGCGGATTGTTTTTGGGAATGACATTGCTGTAAAAGCAATTTCAAATAAAAATATTAATCCATGGCCTGATGGAACTATTTTTGCTAAAGCTGCCTGGGCACAGGTTAGAGACTCTTTAGGTAATGTACATACCGGACAATTTATACAAGTTGAATTTATGATTAAAGATGCTCGAAAGTATGCATCAACGAATGGTTGGGGTTTTGCAAGATGGAAGGGTGTTTCTTTGATGCCTTATGGGAAGAACAAATTATTCACAACTGAATGTATGGGTTGTCACCAGCCTATGAAAAATAATGACTTTGTGTTTACCATGCCATTAACTTTTTAAATAAAAAAAATGAAAAAATCATATAGTGTATATTTAATTTTTTTATTGTTACTTAGTTGCGGTCGTACTGAAAATAAAGTTGATACTCTAATCAATATTTCTGCTTCCCAGATTGATTCAATTTCATTCAATCCACTTAAATGGAAAGTAGTAACCTCATCAATCAATCATGCTAATAATACCCAATCAATATTGTATGGAAATGATATAGCCGTTGGTTATGCAAGGTCAAATGCAGCAAAGAAATATCCGCCCGGTTCAAAATTATGTTTTGTAACCTGGAGCCAACAAAACGATAAACATTGGTTTGGTGCAAAAATACCTTACCAAATCATCTCAATAGAATTGATAACATTTAATAACATAATCAATGGCAGCTCTTCAAGAATTTATGAAAAATATGCTGGGAAACCATTGCGAAAGTTAAACGAACTCGATTCAGCTTTTACGGCTCAACGCATCAATTATATAATTTCTCAGGATGCTTCTGTACTTCCATAATTTTGATATTCCTGATGTATCATTTGTTATATGAACTGATTCATTTTTTGTAGAAATAATTGCTTTGTGGTACGTATGTAGCAGGTATCGTTTATGTGCATTAAAAATATATATAAATTAATTAAACTATTTCAGCTTACTGAAGCGTAAACTATTTACGTTGAAGAAGTATCAAAGTAAAATTAAAGTTCGGTAGATTATTTAAACGAAAATTCCTCTTCATCCAGTACTCCTTAAAAGATATAATTTTAAAATTTAGAAGCAGTATCAAAATTTTGTAAACCAATTCATTGCGTTTGCAATAATTTGTTAAAAAATCTTCACTTAAACAAATAAGAGGGTTCTCCCAATTTTTTAATCAACTCCTAATCTGTTATTCATACAACAACTTTGCTTTTGTTGTTTCTTTATGTTGTTAATTTTAAATGCAATAAGCATATATAATTTCATATTTAATTTAATTCATCTTTTATGAAACATATTTCAATAATGCTCTTTTTAATGGCAATAACAATTGCAGCCAACAGCCAGATAACCGATTCTTTAAACAACGAAAAATTACTCCGCGAAAAAATACTCAATGATATTCAGCAAAATTTAGAAAAGAAAAATCAGGTGTTTGATTCTACTATTCTGCACATTAATGAAAGAGTAGATAATCTGGATAGTGCTATTAAAGTAACCACCAGTGTAAAAGTAAAAGCCGATAAGCTGGTAGAGCGGGTTCAGGCATTGGAAGATAAACAAAAGGCGCAAGACCTGAATGAAATGAATATTTACCAGGCTAATTACCAAAGTGCTATTGTAAACTTAGTTTCCATGCAAAGAGAAATTAAGCCATTGATATTATTTAATACCACTCGTGAATTTTTTACGCAATTAACTGATGCCGGCAACCCCATGAATTATGCCGGTTATACCAAGTGGTTTAATCAGTTTAAAGATTTTGTAAAAGCCAATAAGCAAAAAGAATCTATGCTTACGGTCAGTAATAACTTATTAAGTTTTTCAGGGTCTGCTGCACAGGCTGTTCCGGTAGTGGGTCCAATTTCTTCCGTATTGTTTTCCGGCATGTCAACCTATGTCAATTCATTAGGTAAAAAAGAAAAAGAGCTTAGAACAGAAAGTGAAAAAATGATTACACTTACTGCCAAAGTTGGTCAGTTTGATTATGATAAAAGTGAAGTAGAACATGAATGGAAATTAATTACCGATGAGCTGAATAACCTGCAAAAAATATACAGTAAATCGCTCGAAAAAAACCTGAATATGTTACTGGTAGATGCCAACGATTTTAATCAAAATTTTTCTCAGGAAAGTGATGCAGAAAAAAGATACCAGTATTTAACGGCATTGCGCCAAAAGGCCAGCGATTATGTGGCTGAACAAAAAAGCAAATCGCCCAAAGACTGGAAAGAAAATGTGTACAATGAAATGATGGCGATTCAATCATTGAAAATGCGTTTTGGGCAACTTACTTTTCGCATCAATGAAAACATTGTAAAATATGCTGATGTATTTAACAAGTATAAAGATGATGAGGATATAGGTGGAAAAATGACTGCACTTCAAAACAAGCTGAATGAATTAAAAGATACGTTCGACAAAGCATTCGATCCGCTTGATTATATTAATTCGGCCTCTAAAATGTACAAAGTAATGTAATCAACAAAGCCGGCTGGCTTCCTGTTTCTTCCAATTAAAACCAACTATTTAAGCGGTGTTATTCGGTGGTAATTCACCCATAACCCGCTTTTATTAATAATGGGGCTTTTCAGCGGCTTAACTATGGCTTATCCCCCTGTTTAATACCTTCAAAACAAATTTTTAAAGCAGGATTGCCAGTTGTTTTTTATGGTATTTTACTGTTAACTTTAAACCAAAGTACGGTGAACAGTTAAATTGGTCGGTTTATTTTATCATCTATCTACAAATTGCAGCTTAAAAATTTGTATATGTATAAACAAACATTGTTTTGGATTGCCCTGTTTTGTTGCGGGTTTACCATGGCGCAAACTACCGGAAACTATACACCCACACCCCAAAATCTGAAAGCCCGGCAATGGTTTCAAGAGGCAAAATTCGGTTTGTTTATTCATTGGGGCCCATTTAGTATCCCAGGCAATGGGGAATGGGTGATGAATAACCGCAACATTACCGTAAAAAATTATACCCGTTTAATGGATTTCTTTAATCCCATTGCGTTTGATGCCAATGCCTGGGTGAAGATGGCAAAAAAGGCAGGTATGCAATACATTACCCTTATTACCCGCCACCACGATGGTTTTAGCATGTGGAATACCCGGCAATCTGATTTTAACATCATGAACACGCCCTACCATCAGGATATTGTGAAAATGATGGCCGATGCCTGCCATGAACAAGGTATGCCCTTGTTTTTTTATTATTCGTTATTAGACTGGAGAAGAGATGATTATTCCTGGAGCACCGGCCGCACGGGCAAAGGCACCGGAAGAACCAAACAGGAAGATTGGAACCATTATATTCAATTCATGAAAAACCAGTTAACCGAATTATTAACCCAATATGGCCCGGTAGCCGGTATTTGGTTTGACGGGTATTGGGATCAGTTAAAAAATGATACGAATAAAAACCAACGGCCTGCCGTTGACTGGCATTTGAATGAAATTTACTGCCTCATTCATACCTTACAACCGGCCTGTTTAATTGGTAATAACCACCACATGCAACCCCTGCCCGGCGAAGATTTTCAGATGTTTGAGAAAGATTTGCCCGGTGGTAATACCAGTGGTTTTGGCGGTGCGTCCGTATCGCATTTGCCATTAGAAACCTGCGAAACCATTAATGATTCATGGGGCTTTAATTTGGCCGATACCAATTATAAATCAACCGCTCAGTTAGTGCATTATCTGGTGAGGGCAGCAGGTTTTGGAGCTAATTTTTTATTGAATATTGGCCCTATGCCTAATGGAGCAGTACAACCTGAATTTCAGGAGCGGTTGGCCTATATGGGCCAATGGCTGCAAACATACGGCAGTAGTATTTATGGTACACAGGGAGGGTATTTGCGTCCGCAAAACTGGGGTGCCATTACCCAAACCAATGGTAAGTTATTTGTGCATATACTAAGTGATAGTGTAACCACATTGCAGCTTCCACAATTCCCTTTTAACAAAATAAAGAAAGTGTATGCTTTAAAATCCGGGCAGCCGGTACTGGCACAGTTGCAAAATAATGTTTTGTTATTAACTGATATTCAGCAACAGCAAGATGAGCCTGATAGGGTATTTGTAGTGGAAGGGGAGTAGGATTAAGCGGCTAAATCTTATATGAATGCTACTTACTTGTTGCAAAATTTATAATTTAAAAAAACTTAAAAGTATTCAAGAACAAGCAAATTCTTAACTCTTTAATCTTAATTCAAATTCAAAAACAGCTAATAAAATTATTAGCTGTTTTTATAAACAAGAAAAATTCATTACTTTGTATTTTCATGCTTAGGAAAATTGCTGCCATACTGCTACTATTCCTATTTTGGTTTAACCTGATAGGATATCGGGTTCTGTTTCAATATATGGAATGGCGATCAAATATTTCCATGGAAAATAAATTAAATAAAGTTAATTATAATGAAGTAGACTTAGTAACTTTTAAAATTTCAACAACATTACCTCCTTATGTAGAAAAAACAAATACCTTTCAAAGTATTCAAGGAAAGGTTATGGTGAAAGGGATACAATATAATTATGTAAAAATGCGATTTTATCATGATACTTTGGAAGTAAAATGTTTGCCCAATGAACAAATGGTGAAAGTGCTGAATGCAAAAGAAGAATTCGCAAACCTTGCTAATGATTTGGTTTTTCAGTCTAATGAAAAAACAACTCATTCAACTTCCACAAAAAATTTCTCAGTTAAAAAAGGTGTAGGTGATTACGACAATTATTCGACGAACTTTAAAATAGATCTGTTCCATAGAATATTATTTCATTACTCTTATGAGATAAATGAAAAAATTATCTGCCCAAATATTCGAGTTCCTGATGAGCCTCCACAAATAGCTTAACTTTTATTTCTTTTACTTTTAATTATTTTTTTGGCAATATATTTTATTGTCCAAATTGTAAACATTTTTGAATTTTTTGAAAGTAAAAATCTAAAATCATTGCTGAATAATCGGCATATGATACTTGTATTTATTATTCTATCAAATATAAATCTTCTAAAATGAAATTTATTATATATTTATTGCTGTTTGTTAATTTTTTTAATTTTACGAATCAGTTAAATGCACAAGGTTGTGTAGCTATTCGGAGTTCTGGAAGTTATACAATAAGCCATGATGATGCAGATACACTTTCCAATTGGGACATGATTGTAAATAATCGTTATTTTAAATCTTATAAACACTTTATAGGCACGGATCAGCAAAAACAACGTGTTGAAAATGGAACTAATGTTATTAATCATCAATATACAATGGATGTGGCAATTGTTCGAAATATTGATAGAAGGTGGTCATTTATGTTAGATATACCATTAGAAGCTAATTCAAGATCATCTTTATATGAACACGATAAAATTCATCGATATGTTACCCATTCATTTGGGGTTGGCGATATTCGTTTTGCTGTTTACCGTTGGTTATTCAATCCTGATAAATTTAGTAAAGGAAATTTACAAGCAGGACTTGGGCTAAAACTGCCAACCGGAGATTATAGATTCCAGGATTATTTTCATACTTCAGACTCAACAAAAGTATTAGGTCCTGTTGATCAATCAATTCAATTAGGGGATGGCGGAACCGGGATTACATTAGAAATTAATGGGTATTATAATTTTAATAGTAAGTGGAGCCTTTATGGCAATTTTTATTATTTATCTAATCCAAGAGATCAAAATGGTGTATCAACTGCAAGAGGAGGGCTGCCTCCTGCAATGAGTGTAAAAGTTGGGAGTGATGTGATGAGTGTGCCTGATCAATATATGGTTAGAGGTGGACTTAATTATATGACACATCAATTTTCTGCATCATTAGGATTAAGAGACGAATGTTTACCTGTTCATGATTTAATTGGTGGAAGTGATGGTTTTAGAAGACCCGGGTTTATTATTTCTGCTGAACCAGGATTTACTTATCGATTACATAAAGTTTCATTATATGCTTACATTCCTATTGCGCTTATTCGCGATAGGACGCAAAGTGTACCCGATAAAAACCAAACAATGATAACAGGGATTTATACACATGGTGATGCAGCTTTTTCAGATTATGCATTAGATATTGGCATGAATGTTCACTTCTAAGAAAATATAAACTATTATGCAGCTAAAAGGAGTTTGAAATTTTAATAGCACCTCCTTCTTTTAGCTGTTTTTAAAAATTATACACATGAAAAATTATATATTCCTATTTTATTTTTTAGCCTATACCCATTCGTTGCATGCACAACTACCTACTATTGGTAATAAAGTAACAGAAATAAAACTTCCTGACATAAACGGAAAAAAAATAAAATTAACTTCAATAAAAGCTAAATTCATTCTAATAGATTTTTGGGCTAGTTGGTGTGGACCCTGTCGAAAAAGTATACGAGATTTACAAAAGCTTTATCAAAAATATCATTCCTTGGGTTTAGAAATTTATGGTATTTCATTAGATACTAACAAGAATGATTGGGTGCAGGCCTTGAATGAAGATCAACCACATTGGATAGAAGTGAATGACTGGAATAATAAAATAGCTATTTCCTGGCAGGTAAAGTATATTCCAGATACTTTCTTAGTTGATCAAGAAGGGAGGATAATTGCACATAATTTAAATAAAGATCAATTATATGAATTTTTAAAAAATAAATTATTGTAATTAATCATTTATTTTTAGCGTTATAATATATAAACATTGCTTATTTCTCTTGTGTAATTATATGAATTACCCTTATTTTCTTTGTATTTTTGTATAGATGTTCGATGTTTTATTGGCGCATATTCAGGAAAAAGTAACCCTTTCGGCAACTGATGTTGCGGTATTAAAATCTTTTTTCATTCCCAAAAAACTGCGTAAACGGCAGTATTTATTACAGGAAGGGGATGTATGTAAATACCTGTTATTTGTAGAGAAGGGATTATTGCGGATGTACCATGTAGATGAAAAAGGTACGGAACACATGATACAATTTGCATGGGAAGGCTGGTGGATGGCCGATACGTACAGCTTTTTATCGGGAGATGTTTCTGAATACAATATTGATGCCATTGAAGATGCTGAATTATTGATGATTACGCTCGATAATTTTGAAGCATTGTTATTGCAAGTACCGGTAATGGAACGCTATTTCCGCATACTTTTTCAAAACAACATTATTTCTAAAGAAAAAAGATTGGTCAATACCATCAGCTATTCTGCCGAAGAAAAATATACCCGGCTGGCAGCTGCCAATCCGCAGTTGCTGCAACGTATTCCCCAAAATCTCATTGCTTCTTATCTGGGCATAACACCCGAAACCCTGAGCCGTATCCGTAAAAAATTAATGAAATCTAAATAAACGGCTTGATCTACATCAAGTGTTTTTCTTGTTCTGGCGCAAGTGCCTCCATAAAACAATGCTGTAGCTTTGCAGCATGAAGACAAAGGGCTATAACAATACCGTAGCCGTTATTGGTGTAAATAGCAAAGCGGGTACAATGATTGCAAAATCAATTTGCAAACAATACAGGCTATTATTAATGGATAATGACCAACTGCAAACAGCAACATTATTCCATGAAATTCAGGAAATCAATCAACAGTTGCATACTGCAGAAATACTTACCTGTAGTAAGGAGGCATCTTGGGAGGCCGATGTAATAATTATTACCGTGCCTTTGGCCGAACAGGAATATGTTGCCCAAAAAATTGCCGAAGTATCTACCTGTAAAACCGTGCTGCAAATAAAAAACGGCGAGGGACAAAATGCGCCCATACAATTGTTGCTGCCACATTCAAAAGTAGTATCAGTAAGTATTGTTGCAGCAACAGCCATCATTGATGGGCAAGATGAGGCAGCTATACAATTGGCAAGCCATTTAATGGCATTAACCGGACTGCATGTTGTGGTACAATCTGCAGCAGATGAAGCATAGCAGTTAATACCCATACATTTTTATATAACACAATATCAATCATTCAACAAACAAAAAGTAAACCATTTAACAATGAAACAAGACATTTTATTTACACCGTACAATTTAGCAGGACTTAGTTTAAACAACAGAATAGTAATGGCACCAATGACGCGGAGCAGAGCCGATAATGCCGAAAATGCGCCCACCGCATTAATTGCCGAGTATTATGCACAAAGGGCAAGCGCCGGTTTACTGATTACTGAAGGGGCACCCGTTAATAAAAAGGGTGTGGGTTATATCAATGTACCCGGTATTTATAGTGCAGCGCAGGTGGAGGGTTGGAAACTGGTAACCAAAGCAGTACACCAAGAAGGTGGAAAAATATTTGTGCAGCTTTGGCATGTGGGCCGTATATCGCACCCGGATTTTCATAATGGCGAGTTGCCACATGCGCCTTCTGCTATTAATCCCAATGAGAAATCATATACCGTTAACGGATTTGTGGATACTGTTGTTCCAAAAGAAATGACTTTGGCAGACATTCAGCAAACCATTCAGGATTTTAAACAAGCCG
Organism: Hydrotalea sp. AMD; assembly: GCF_004100315.1. Classification (NCBI taxonomy): domain Bacteria; kingdom Pseudomonadati; phylum Bacteroidota; class Chitinophagia; order Chitinophagales; family Chitinophagaceae; genus Hydrotalea; species Hydrotalea sp. AMD. The sequence goes on from NZ_SCKY01000008.1 coordinate 19,979, forward strand.
CTGCTAATGCAGTAGCAGCAGGTTTTGATGGAGTGGAAATTCATGGTGCCAATGGTTATTTGTTGCACCAGTTTTTTAATAGCACTGCTAACCATCGTACCGATGCTTATGGCGGCAGCATTGAAAACCATGCCCGTATTTTGTTTGATATACTGGAAGCTATGAAAGAGGTAATTGATATACAACGTGTAGGTATCAGACTAAGCCCTTCCTTAAACGGATTGTTTGGAATTACCATGGATGAAAACACCATACCTACTTTTGAATACATTGTAAAAAAATTAAACAACTATCCATTGGCATACCTGCATTTAACCGAGCCTTTTGCACCGGTTGATCATTTGCCTTTTGCCGTAACACAGGTAGCCAAACATTTCAGACCTTTGTATCAAGGCACATTGATGATTAATAAAGGATTTAATAAGGCAAGTGCGAATGCGGTACTGGATGCAGGTGATGCCGATTTGGTATCATTTGGTGTACCTTTCCTGGCTAACCCTGATTTGGTAGAAAGGTTTCAACAAGATGCACCTTTGAATGCACCCGATCAAAGCACTTTTTATACACCCGGCACAAAAGGATATACCGATTATCCGTTTTTGCAAACATCTGAATTATTATCATAATATTTTTTTATAAGTATTATCATCATTTAAATTTATTTAGACTATGGAATCTTTAAAAGGGAAAACAGCACTGATAACCGGTGCAGGTAAAGGCATCGGCAAGGCACTAGCGTTAGCCTTAGCACAAGAGGGTGTGCATGTTGGCCTGATGGCCAGAACAGAAAAAGACATACAACAGGTAGCCGATGAATTAAACGCATTGGGTGTAAATACCGCTATCGCCACTGCCGATGTAAGTAACCGCGTTGCCGTGGAAAATGCTGTAGCGCAAATACATACGGCATTAGGGCCTATTGATATTTTAATTAACAATGCAGGTACCGGAAAATTCGGCAAGTTTTTAGAACTGGTACCTGAGGAATGGGAGCAACAAATAAAAGTAAATTTATTTGGGGTATATTATGTAACCCGTGCCGTTTTGCCTGAAATGATAGAACGCCAAACAGGCGATATTGTAAATGTATCTTCCACTGCAGGTTTAAAAGGTTCGGCGCTTACCAGTGCCTATAGCGCTTCTAAATTTGGGGTAATGGGGTTAACCGAATCGTTGATGCAGGAAGTTCGCAAACACAATATTCGCGTTACGGCAATGGCACCCAGTACGGTGGTTACAGAACTGGCCATAAAATCCAACCTCATTAATAACAATGAAGAAAAACTGATGCATCCGGAAGATTTTGCCGAATTGGCGATAGCACAATTAAAATTAAACAGGAGGGTGTTTGTAAAAGATGCTTCCATCTGGTCAACCAACCCATAAAGCTAAAACAGAAAGCCATGCAAGTAGAAATTTGGAGTGATGTGGTTTGCCCGTTTTGTTATATCGGCAAACGAAAATTTGAAAAAGCATTCGCATCATTTGATGGGAAAGATACAGTTGAAATCATCTGGCGCAGTTTTCAGTTAGATGCCGATTTTAAACCTACAGCAGGTACTTCGGTTCATGAATATTTGGCTAACAGAAAGGGCGTGCCGTTAGAAAAAGGAAAGGAGATGAATAATTATATGCAAGACCTGGCAAAAGCCGTTGGATTGGATTTTCAATTCGATAAAGCGATTGTAAATAATACATTCAATGCGCATCGCCTGTTGCATTTAGCAAAAGAGTATGGTGTGCAGAGCAAGGTAAAAGAATTATTGCTGGCTGCTTATTTTACGGAGGGAAAGGATATAGGCAATGCAATTGTTCTGGCCGATATTGGTGAAAAAGCAGGGATAACAAAAGCAACCGTACTGGCCATGTTACAATCAGATGCACTGGTGGATGCTGTTAGGGCCGATCAGTATACAGCACAGCAAATCGGTGTGCAGGGTGTGCCCTTTTTTGTGTTCAATCAAAAGTATGCCGTATCTGGTGCGCAGGAACCGGCCACTTTTCTGAAAGTATTTAAAAAAGTTCAGGAAGAAGAGCAGCCTGTTGCAACAAATGAAACCACGGGCAGATTTTGTACTACCGATGGGGTTTGTTTATAAATGCATCACTGCATACAACAACAATTTATTCACACATACAATGAAAAAATAATGGAAAAAGTTTGGTTGATTACCGGTTGTTCTACCGGCTTTGGTCGCTCATTGGCGCAGGAAGTACTGGCAAAAGGTTACCGGGCAGTGATTACTGCACGCAAAACAGCCGATATTGAAGATTTGGTAAGTAAGCATCCGGGAACGGCCATTGCATTGCCATTGGATGTAACGAAACAGGAAGAGATTATGCGTACAGTTACAACAGCCATCCATCAATTCGGACAAATAGATGTATTGGTGAACAATGCCGGCATTGGCTATTTTGCTGCGATAGAAGAAAGCGAGGAAGCTGAAGTAAGAAAGATGTTTGAAATTAACATATTTGGATTGGCGAAGGTAACGCAGGCTGTATTACCGTATATGCGGAAACGCCGAAGCGGTCATATTTTAAATATTGCATCCATAGGAGGCTTGCGTTCTTTTCCGGGTGTTGGTTTTTATAATGCTACCAAATATGCAGTAGATGGTTTAAGTGAAGCTTTGTATAAAGAAGTAGCGCCATTGGGCATACATGTAACCATTATTGCGCCAAGTGGTTTTAGAACCGATTGGGCCGGCCGATCAGCCAAAAACACATCTATTCAAATAGAAGATTATGCAGGAACTGCCTGGAAGAATATGGGCGATATCAGGGGTTATAGTGGCCATCAGCCCGGCGATCCTGTACGGGCAGCCAAAGCCATGATACAGGTTACGGAAGCGGAACATCCACCCTTGCGCCTGTTATTAGGTGCTGCCGCATTACGCGGCGCAAGAGCTAAGTTAGCAGAGTTACAACATGATTTTGATACTTGGGCATCGGTAACTGAAGGAGCCGATTTCCCGAAAGAAGCATAGTGGATGGTGAAAATGATGAAACTCCTCCGAATGTTTGCACAACTTTACAAACCCCAGAGCTTTTGTCTATAACATGAATATAGGTGCGATTATTTTTAGCCCCAACTCTTCGAATAAACATAAATCAAAAGTAATCACTCAAATTAACACCCAAAACAAGCATTTTTGGCAACCTAAATCACTGATTATTAATTATATGTGTTTTGTTTAATACAAAGTGCGGAAGTCAGGAAAAAGGTAGCCTTTTTCAGACTACCTTTTTAAACTATCTATCATGGTTTTGTAATCAGGCCAAATCAAAACGGTCAAGGTTCATCACCTTATTCCAGGCTGCTACAAAATCATGCACAAACTTTTCTTTTCCATCATCACATCCATACACTTCAGCAATAGCTCTGAGTTCTGAGTTTGATCCAAAAATGAGATCTACACGGGTTGCAGTAAACTTCACCTCCCCTGTTTTTCTGTCACGAACTTCAAAAAATTCTCTAGCATCAGAAGTTGGCTTCCACATATTGCGCATATCCAGCAAATGAAGGAAGAAATCATTGGTTAATGTTTCGGGTCTGTTGGTAAATACCCCATGTTTTGAATGATCGTAATTCGTATTCAGAACACGCATTCCACCAACCAACACCGTCATTTCAGGAGCAGTAAGTGTAAGCAATTGTGCCTTATCAATCAACATTTCTTCTACCGATGCAGCATAGGCAGCGTTTGCTTTTTTATAATTGCGAAATCCATCAGCAACAGGCTCTAATACTGCAAATGATTCCACATCGGTGTGCGCTTGTGCAGCATCATTACGTCCGGGTGTAAAAGGAACAGTGATTGTAAATCCGGCATCTTTTGCTGCTTTCTCCACAGCAGCACATCCACCCAAAACAATCAAATCTGCCAGTGAAACTTTTTTATTGCCCGATTGTGAAGCATTGAATTTATTTTGAATGCTTTCAAATATATCCAGCACTTTATTCAACTGAGCAGGGTTGTTCACTTCCCAGTATTTCTGTGGCGCCAAACGAATGCGGGCACCATTAGCACCACCACGTTTATCAGAGCCACGGAAAGTGGATGCAGATGCCCAGGCGGTAGATACCAGTTCAGAAACAGACAAGCCGGAATTCAGTATTGTAACCTTGAGTGCAGCAATATCTTTATCGTCTATTAATTGAAATGTAATAGCAGGGATGGGATCTTGCCAGATGAGCACTTCCTTAGGTACCTCAGAGCCGAGATAGCGTGCAATTGGCCCCATATCACGATGTGTTAATTTGAACCAGGCTTTTGCAAAAGCATCTGCAAACTCATCGGGATTTTCATAGAAATGTCTGGATATTTTTTCATACACAGGGTCTAAACGCAATGCCAAATCGGTGGTTAGCATAAATGGAGCGTGGCCTTTTGAGGGGTCCTGTGCATCTGGCACCGTTCCGGCACCTGCATTATTTTTGGGCTTCCATTGATATGCACCGGCCGGACTCTTGGTGAGTTCCCATTCATATCCAAACAACGTTTCAAAAAAATTATTATCCCATTTTGTTGGTGTTTTTGTCCAGGCTCCCTCTAAACCACTGGTAATGGTATCTGTTCCGTTGCCCGTTCCAAAAGTATTCTTCCAGCCTAACCCTTGTTCTTCAATATCTGCACCTGCTGGTTCACGCCCAACATATTTAGAAGGATCAGCCGCACCATGTGTTTTACCGAAAGTATGCCCACCAGCAATCAATGCCACTGTTTCATAATCGTTCATAGCCATACGACCAAACGTTTCGCGAATGTCACGAGCAGCAGCTAACGGATCGGGATTACCGTTAGGACCTTCCGGGTTTACATAAATTAGGCCCATTTGAACGGCTGCCAGCGGATTTTCCAGTTCACGATCGCCGGTGTAACGCTTATCGCCCAACCATTCGGTTTCTGAGCCCCAATAAATGTCTTGCTCAGGCTCCCACACATCTTCTCTGCCGCCACCAAAACCAAAGGTTTTGAAACCCATTGATTCAAGTGCACAGTTACCCGCAAGTACCATCAAATCGGCCCAAGATATTTTTTTACCATATTTCTGTTTAATGGGCCATAACAACCTGCGTGCTTTATCCAGATTGGCATTATCGGGCCAACTGTTCAAAGGTGCGAATCTTTGAGAGCCGGAGCCTGCCCCTCCGCGGCCATCGTGAATACGATATGTGCCGGCACTATGCCAGGCCATGCGAATAAAGAACGGGCCATAATGGCCATAATCGGCCGGCCACCAGTCCTGAGAGGTGGTCATCAGCTCGAAAATATCTTTTTTTACTGCAGCTAAATCGAGTGTTTTAAATTCCTCTGCATACTTATACTTATCACCCATAGGGTTGGAGTGGGAAGAATGCTGGCGGAGAATATTTAGTTTCAACTGGTTAGGCCACCAGTCATGAATACTGGTGCCACCACCCGCACCTTTCTTCAGCATTCCATTGGTAAAGGGACATTTGAATTCACCATTCATTTTGTGTGTTGCTGTTTCGTGATTTGTGATATTTTCCATTTTTAATCGTTTTCAGTGTTTAGAAAAACCAAATTTACAACAATCAGAAAATAATTTTTATTTATAACCTTTATGTGACTATAGACAATATCTATAATCATGCCTGTGTACCAACATTTTTAATGGTATATAAAATTTCATTATTGGCCGACAAAGAAGATCCTATTTATATTGAAGCAGTGAGCCTGTTTAAAAACAACGCTATTTTATATGACGTAAATTTTTCTAAATCAAAAAATGTTGTACAAATTTTTACCCATGATTTTGATTCAATGATTGTACAAACCTACAACTTTATTGCTTTACACATTCCAAACACATTGAATCAAAAACACGGCTATATTACCAGAATTTATCCTGTAGAAAGGTTGTATGAATTAGATAAAGTTCCATTCAGAATTCGAAGAAAAACATTAACCTACACCAGTACAAAAGAATATGAAAACATCCGTTTAAATTTTAAAAAGCTGGAGGATTAATGGTTCAATTCGTTTTATTTCACTTGCTATTACTGCACTATTTTTTTATCCATATTGCTTTTCAAAAAAATTTCATTCTTACATCTACCTGAACAAAAATGCTTTTTCTTAAGGCTTTGCAGTAATTTGCAACATGCCTTTTCAGTTAAATGCACCTTATCAACCCAGCGGCGATCAGCCTGAAGCCATTCAACAATTGGTAAATGGGTTACAAGCCGGCGAAACCTATCAAACCTTACTGGGTGTTACCGGTAGCGGTAAAACATTTACCATTGCCAATGTTATTCATCAAGTGCAACGCCCTACGTTGGTGCTAACGCACAATAAAACACTGGTAGCACAACTGTATGGCGAGTTTAAACAGTTTTTCCCCAATAATGCCGTTGGTTATTTTGTTAGCTACTATGATTACTATCAGCCGGAAGCATATATGCCAGTGAGTGATACTTATATTGAAAAAGATTTAAGCATTAATGAGGAGTTAGACAAACTGCGCCTACAGGCTACCTCACAACTGTTAACCGGCCGGCGAGATATTATTGTGGTGGCGAGCGTTAGCTGTATTTATGGCATGGGAAACCCAACCGATTATGAAAATGGTATTATTCGTATTCAGCAAGGTCAGGTAATTTCTCGTCAAGGCTTTTTACATGCTTTGGTCAATGCATTATACAGCCGTTCGCAGGTTGAATTTAGCAGAGGAACTTTCCGTGTAAAAGGCGATACCGTTGATATCAATTTACCCTACGCCGATTATGGTTACCGGGTTTGTTTTTTTGGCGATGAAATTGAAACCATTGAAAGTCTGGATTTGATTTCCGGAAAAAGAATAGGCACATTGGAAAATGCAGCCATCTTCCCGGCAAATTTATACCTGGCACCAAAAGATATTTTGCAACAGGTAATTTATGAAATTCAGGATGAGATGCGTGAGCAGGTAGAATATTTTAACCGTATTGGTAAGTTTATTGAAGCTCAACGTATTAAAGAGCGGGTGGAGTATGATCTGGAAATGGTTCGTGAACTGGGTTATTGTAATGGTATTGAAAATTATTCTCGTTTTTTTGATCGTCGTCAACCCGGTACCCGTCCGTTTTGCTTATTAGATTATTTCCCTAAAGATTTTTTATGTGTTATTGATGAAAGCCACCAAACCATTCCACAAATAGCAGGCATGTATGGAGGCGACAGAAGCAGGAAACTTGTGTTGGTAGAATATGGTTTTCGTTTACCCAGCGCTTTAGATAACCGCCCATTGAATTTTCATGAATTTGAAAATTTAATTGGACAAACCATTTTTGTAAGTGCTACCCCAGGAGAGTATGAGCTGGAAAAGACGGGCGGTGTAGTAATTGAACAAGTGGTGCGGCCTACAGGTTTATTAGACCCACCCATTGAAGTACGCCCATCTGTTAACCAGATTGATGATTTATTAGATGAAATTGATAAGCGTGTACGCAAAGGCGACCGCGTTTTAGTAACTACCCTTACCAAGCGTATGGCAGAGGAAATGGATAAATACCTGCACCGCATTAACATCAAATCAAAATACATTCACAGTGATGTAGATACATTAGACCGTGTTGAAATACTCCGGCAACTGCGCCTCGGAGAAATTGATGTTTTGGTAGGTGTAAACTTATTACGGGAAGGGCTTGACTTACCGGAAGTTTCTTTGGTAGCGATATTAGATGCAGATAAAGAAGGCTTTTTACGTAACGAAAAATCATTAACACAAACAGCAGGTCGTGCAGCCAGAAATGTAGACGGGCTGGTAATTTTTTATGCAGACAAGATTACCGAAAGCATGCAACGCACCATTGATGAAACCAACCGCAGAAGAGAAAAACAAATTACCTACAATATTGAACACAATATTACCCCCACCACCATAAAAAAATCAATTGCGCAAATTATGCAGCAAACCGCTGTTTTGGATATTAAGAATGAAGAAAATACAGGTACAGATGATGCAGCTCAGTTGAACACATTAGTAGCTGCAGAAGCTGAAGTTACTTATCAAACCATTCCACAAATGGAGAAAGCCATTCAGCAAATCAAAAAACAAATGGAAAAAGCAGCCAGAGATTTAGAGTTTATTGAAGCCGCCCATCTGCGCGATAAAATGTTTGCTTTACAGGAACAATTAGAAACATTAAAAAATGCAAAAACCCAATAGCAGGTAACTTTTGTATTATTTAAAATACGCCTCACCTTTCAAAAAAAATATTTTTTTAACCTTCAAGCGCGGCAGATAAGCTTATTTTAAAATACCAAGGCAACTTTTTTTAAATCGCTATTCAAAAAACTCATCTGGCAGCCCTTCTATTTTTTCTTTTTCCGAATAAAATAGAGTATATTGTTTAGTACAATCACTTGCCTATATACCTTTATTTTTGAAGAATGAAGTCATTTGCTGCTTTTGTACTTTTTACCTTCGCCTTTACCATCCATTCATTTGGCCAGTTGCCCACTTTAGATTCACTGGAAGAAATGGTCTATAATGGTACTACAGACAGTATTAAAATAGAAGGATTGTACAAATTATGCTTTAGCTATCTTTCCATTGACCCGCAAAAAGCTGTTTTATATGGCGAAAAAGCTTTATTACTTTGCAATCAATTGCCCAATGAATTATTACAGGCCAAAGTATTTAATAATCTGGCGCAGGCCTATGATTTACAACATGAATTTTACAAATCGAGATTTTTATTACAAAAAGCTATTTACATTAATTTAAAACACAATGATGAAGCAGGATTGGGCAATGCACAAAATAATATGGCACTTTCTTATTATTTGGAAGGGCGTTTAGACAGTGCATTGTTTTGGCATTTCAGAGCATTGGAAACCCGCAATAAATTAGACAATAAATTACAGGTAGCAGACACTTATAATAACATTGGTATACTGTATAGTCTTACCAAAAGTTATACGAATGCCATTTATTACCTGAATGAAGCTTTACAAATTTATACTGATAGAAAAGATACCGACGATTTGGCCAATATTTACAGTAACATGGCCGATGTATACCAACGCCAAAAAAAATACGATAGTGCCATTTATTTTCTAAACAAATCTATCCGTTTTGCAGAAAAAGCTTCGTCACCCAACCTGTTACACAACGCCTATTTAAACATGGGTTTCTGTTACAATGGGAAAAATCAGTACAACCGTGCCCTGGGTTATTTTAATAAAATTGCTGTTATACCAAATATCAATAAGGATGTAACCGTTTATTCCTATTTGCTGGTAGGTTTAGGCGAAGCTTATTTGGGCAAAAAAGAATATCCCATCGCCATTAATTATGCGGAACAGGGCTTACACCTGCCTTCAGTGGGCGATAACAATAAAATAGAACTCAACTGCTATTTCTACAAAATACTAACCGACGCCTATGAAGCTACTGGCGATTCTGAAAAAGCACTGATTTATTATAAAGCCTACAAAGAAAATGCAGACTCATTAAGAACAGAAGAAAACATACGAAACATCAATGATTTATCTGCAAAATACGAATCCAAACAAAAAGACCAGCAAATTGAAATTTTGAATAAAGACAATGAGCTAAAGAGCCTGGCGTTGAAAGACAAAAAAAATATTATTATTTTTTACAGTATTGGTTTAATTATGCTTACTTTCAGTTTAGGTACCATCTTAATATTGTATCACAACAAAGAAAAACTAAATAATGAGTTGGCCCATAAAAATACCATCATTACACAATCACTGGCTGATAAAGAGGTACTTTTAAAAGAAATACACCATCGTGTAAAAAACAACCTTCAGGTAATTAGCAGCCTGTTAAACCTGCAAAGCAAAACCATACAGGACGAAAAAGCCGTTGCTGCCATTAAAGAAGCCAGAGACCGGGTAAAAGCAATGGCATTGATCCATCAAAATTTATATGTTGAAGGAAATTTTGCTGGCATAAATATGCAGGAATATATTGAAAAGTTAACCACCAATCTGTTTAACTCTTATAAAGTAAATGAAGGGCAAATTCACCTCAACATGCAAATAGACCCGGTTCAGTTAGAAATAGACAACCTGATACCCATTGGGCTTATTTTAAATGAACTTATCAGCAATGCTTTAAAATATGCATTTGAGGGTAGGGATTCCGGACATCTTTGGGTTTCACTCCACACGTGGCAGGATAAATTAATTTTACAGGTAAAAGATGATGGTGTTGGGCTTGCCGATGATTTTCAACACCACCAATTCACTACAATGGGTTATCAGTTAATACATTCATTTATTCAAAAATTGAAAGCAGATTTGTATATTGACGGCACAAAAGGAACCACGGTAACCCTTATCATTCCTTCGTACAAAAAAGCAACTGCTGTATATGAGTGAAATTAAAATATTAATTATTGAAGATGAGCCGCTGATTGCTGCTGATATTGCACAATGCCTAACCAATCTTGATTTTTGTGTATCCGGTATTGCCTATAATACCTCTGATGCCTTACAGGAATTAGAGACCAATTTACCTGATGCTATTTTATTGGATATTAATTTGCATGAAGAAAGAGATGGCATTGATCTGGCCGGAGTAATTAATGCCAAATACAAATTACCCTTTGTATTCCTTACCTCACATGCCGACAGGCTTACTTTGGAACGTGCCATTAAAACCATACCTGCGGGCTATATTGTAAAACCCTTCGATGAAAAAGATGTACTGGTAAATCTGGAAATTGCCCTGCACAACCATGCGCAGCAACACAAAGCCGCCTACCCCATACTTTCACTAAAAGCCATTAACAGGCATTTGGTAAAACCCATGAGTGAACGGGAATTTGAAATTTTAAATGCCATTTATGATGGCAAAACCAACCAGCAAATGGCAGAAGCATTTTATTTATCTGTGAATACCATTAAAACACATATTGCCAATATATATGGCAAACTGGAAGTTACTTCCCGCACTGCAGCCATTGCCAAATTGCGCAACTGGCTGTAGGTAATTGCAATAAAAAACCGCATAAATGTGGTTGAAAAAAACTGCTTTGAAATTATTGCCATTTTATGCCAATAAAATATAGCCGCAGCCTACTTTGCAACTATTTGCCATTTATGGATTATAAAGCTGCTTTATGGCGTCATATTCTTCCAATTCTATTAGAAAAAATCATACTAATGGGTGAAGTGGTGATTGGTTAAAAAACCTCACATTTGCTGTATTGAATTACAGAATGTTTTCTGGGTTAGGGGGTTAAAAACGTTTTGGTTTTTCATAGGATATAGGATTTATGGGCGTCCCTTTCCAGGGATGCCATTTTTTTGATGTACTTTTAATACCACCCTTTGTAATCATTTTAACCTGCGCTTTGTAGTATCAAAAAAAAGTCTATCTTACCAGTTGCATAATCTTTCAGGGTGTTTTTTCATGAAGTAGATATATTTGCAACAAGGTCCATTAAAAAAGCAAAAAACGGATTGGATAAATTCCTATGAAATGAACCATAAAACTTTCTTGCGATTGCATTGCTCAGCAAAGAAAATTTTATGTGTGAATTTTATATTGAAAATTTAGAAAATAAAATATTCACATGAAAATAATTTTAGCCGACGACCACAATGTGTTGAGAAAAGGGTTAATCATGATATTGGAAAAATCTTTCCCTTCTGCAGAAATAGAAGAGGTTTCAGAAGGTACCGATTTAATTAAAAAAGTGAGGAAACAAAAGTGGGATATCATAATTTCTGATATTTCCATGCCTGGGTTATCGGGTATAGATGCCATTAAACAAGTTAAAGATATTAGTCCGCACATACCCATTCTGGTGCTCAGTACCCATGCGCCTGAACAATATGCACTTAGGGCCATACGTGCCGGCGCCTCCGGCTATTTAACCAAAGAAAGCGCCCCCGAAGAATTGGTAACAGCCATTAATACATTATTAAGAGGGAAAAAATACATTACCCCGGAAGTAGCTGAAATATTAGCCGAAGCTTATGGCGATGATTTTGAAAAAGCACCACACGAACAACTCTCAGATCGTGAATTTCAGGTTTTACAGCTCATTATTAAAGGAAAAACAATTTCAGAAATATCTGAGGCCCTATCACTTAGCGTAAATACCATTAGTACATATAAGGCACGTATTCTAAGTAAAATGCATGTTCACAACAATGCAGAACTGATTAAATATGCTATTGAAAATAATTTGTTGTAACCTGCCCTTCAATAATTTCAGCATTGCAATAATTGTTTCTTCATCAATTGCAGTTTGATGTGCAGCCTGTATTTAACCGGATTATTAGCATTTTAACAAATACCTGCATCACTTATATTTAATTTTGCAATCAATTTGGTACATGCACCTTGTTTACCAATCTGTTGAAATGTATTCATTAAATTCTGCACTGCATGCGTTATAATATTATACTCATTCACTATTTAAAATTATTGATTACTACCATAATTGTATCGTTACTTTCTATATTACTGGCCGATTCTTTAAAAATGATTACTGCACACTATGAAACACAAATTTTTAAAACTGCAAGTCATTTTAAGTTCGCTTTCTTCATTTTACCTTCGGTTGGCATTACACTGATTTATTTTTTAAGAAAATACCTTTTTAAAGGCAAACAAAACAAAGGCATTAAAGAAATTTATACTACCATTTCCAATAGAAAAAATGAATTGCCCACCTATAAAATACCCTCGCATTATTTCAATGGTTTTTTAACAGTTATTTTTGGCGGATCTACCGGTGTAGAAGTATCTACCGTGGTGGCAACTGCAGCAGTGGGTGCCACTGCACACAAAAAGGGCAGTATTGCAAATATTTATAAAACCGAGTTAATAACTGCTGGTGTTGCGGCAGGTATCGCCACTTTATTTGGCAGCCCTTTGGCAGGATTTCTGTTTGCGATTGAGGTAATAGCAAGAAAGATTTCAAAAACCATAGTATTGAGTAGTGGTATTGCAGCCGGTGTTTCCTGGCTCATGTTGCAAGCCATGGAAGGAGAAAAGTTATTTAAATTTTCTGTGGCCGGATGGAAAATGGAAGCCATCCCCTATTTTGTTTTACTGAGCATTATTTCCGGCTTTGTGGCGGTGTGTTTTACCAAGTTGGTCATTTTTACCAAGGCACGTTTCGCAAAAATCAACAATAATTTTATCCGTGTGAATGTGGGTGCCATTTTGGTAGGTATTGCCATCCTGTTTTTTCCTCAATTATATGGTGATAGTTATCATGCTTTACCTGCGTTAATCAACAAAGCCAATGAAGCGGCTTTTTCCATCACTTTTGCCTGTATACTTCTGACTATTGTGCTTTTAAAACCGTTGGTCGCCTCTTTAACATTGGGTGCCGGCGGCGATGGTGGTGTATTTGCACCCAGTATTGTAACCGGTGCCGTTCTGGGTATGTTGGTGGCCTTGGTATTGAATCACTATTTTAGTCTACATCTTATTGTCATTAATTTTGCATTGGTAGGTGCTGCTGCTATGCTCAGTGCTGCAATTGATGCACCGCTCACCTCACTGTTTTTAACCTGTGGTTTGGTAGCAGGCGGCTATAGCCTCTTTATCCCCATTCTTTTGGGTAGTTTTATAGCAAAATATGCCGCACAATGGATTTGTGGTTACACTGTATACAGCTATCAATCACCTGCGCAAACACTTAAAAGAGTTGCATAAAATTATATAACCTGATTGGCATCCTCCCATTCTGATTCCCATCTTCAGTATCTTTGGCTAATTTTGTCAGTATAATTTTATCACAAATCATTCTTTCATTTTTCCGGCCATTCTTTTGCAAAAAAAGTGTATAGAATATTTCATGCATTCAAATGTTTTGTATATTTAAGGTATGGTCACATTAGCATTTTACAATCTGAAAGGAGGTGTTGGCAAAACTGCCGCCGCCGTTAATCTGGCTTATTTAGCTGCTAAAGAAGGTAAAAAAACATTGGTATGGGATTTAGACCCCCAGGGTTCTGCCTCCTTTTACCTTGCTGTTACACCCGGCACAAAAAATGAGTCGAAAAAAATTTTATTACAGGAAATGGATATTGCCGATGCGGTAATGCCTTCGGCCTATGAACATTTATCGGTAATACCTGCCGATCTTTCTGCCCGTTATGCAGATGTTTTATTGAATGAAATGAAACAGTTTAAAAAGAAATTTGCGGCGCTCATTAACAGTTTTAAAAAAGAATATGACCTGGTGATGATTGACTGCCCGCCGGGATTATCTATTCTGCATGAAGCTATTTTCTTTACGGCCGACTGGATTTTAATGCCCAATATCCCTACCACTTTATCCATTCGCTCATTTGAAACTGTTTTGCAATATTTTAAAGACAATGATTTAAATATCGAAAAAATAAAATGTTTTTTCAGCATGGTAGACCACCGAAAAAATTTGCATCACGAAACCATGAACGAATTTTATAAAGACAAGCTATTTCTAAAAAATTATATCCCTTATCTTAGTGATATTGAAAAAATGGGCATACATCAGGCTCCTTTAGAAACCTATGCAGCCAACACTTATGCAGCCCAGTGTTTTAGAGATGTTTGGAAAGAAATAAAAAGAAACTGCCTGTAAACTGATAATTCCTGTATGGTAAAAGAAATAACTTCCTGGTATAGTCCGGCATTGCAGGAAGAAATGCCCATTGCCGTTTATGGTTATTTTGGATTTGCGGTTTTATTAATACCCACTGCCGCCGCCGATTTTTTGGAATATGAACGCTTTCAGTTAATTGAAGCCCTTTCACCATTTATTTATGCCGGAAAAATTAAAGTATTCAGTATCAATAGCATGAATAAACAAAGTTGGATGAATAATGAAATGGAACCAGCCCACAAAGCCATTCGCCAAAATCAGTTCAATGAATATGTACACAATGAAGTGGTGCCTTATATTCGGAACCACACCAGTGCCAATACACATATTTTTACCTGTGGTGCCAGTTTTGGTGCCCTGCATGCCATGAATTTATTTTTAAAAAGACCTGATATCATCAATGGAGCCATTAGCATGAGTGGCGTATATGATTTAACAGAATATACAAAAGGTTATTGGGATGAGCAAGTGTATTATAACAGCCCTATTCATTACATACTCAATCTGGCTGATCACTGGTATTTAGATAAAATTAAAGCCAGCCATCATATTCATATTTATTCCGGTGCCGGTACACATGAAGACCCCGAGTCTGGAAAAAGATTCTCGAAAGTTTTATGGGATAAAGGTATTTGGAACGATTTGGAAATATGGGGCCCCGATGTGGTACATGACTGGCCAACCTGGCGCAATATGCTGCCTTATATTATAGAAAATAAATTTTAACGAGGCTGTTTTAAAAAAATCTTCAAATAACATGTTAATTCCTGCTTAAAGCAGCGCTGCTTTATAGATTTGGCTTTAATATTACAGCACCAATTGAACAGTTTGACTAAATATTTTTACTTACTTACCATATTATTTTTTTGTGGAATAGCCGAATTGCATGGCCAGCAACCCGCTAAAGCTTTTCCGATACGTGGTACTGTTTATGATATTTCTGCCAGAAGGCCTATAGAAGCAGTGGCTGTAATTACCTCTTCCGGCAGGGGTACACTTACCGATTCGCTGGGGCATTACAGTATAATGGTCAATCCACATGACTCTATCTGGTTTTCATTACTGAATAAAACCACCATGAAATATCCGGTTGACACCATTTCTAATACAGACGCATTCAATATTCAAATTTTTCTAAACGCATATAATTTGCCCGATGTAAGTGTTCGGAATCGTAATTATCGATTAGATTCAATTCAAAACAGACAGGACTATGCCAAAATTTTTAACTTTAGAAAACCGGGCCTTCGTTTAAGTGATGGACCATCGGGTTATAACCCAGGCAGTGTTACTGTAGGTTTAGATTTAGATGAAATTATTAACCTTTTTCGCCGCAAACGCAATCAAAGTATAGAATCATTACAACGCAGATTAATTCAGCAGGAGCAGGATGCCTATATTGACCATCGTTTCAATAAGGGTTTTGTAAAAAAAATTACCGGGCTTTCTTCTCCGCAATTAGACAGTTTTATGGTTAAATACAGGCCTGATTATGATATATTAAAAATGCTGAACGATCTGGAATTTGGATATTATATTGAACAATGTTACCGCCAATACATGAACCGTTTGGGATTAGACAAATATTATTTTAGAAAAGAAGATACTCCCTTTTAAAGCCTGACAGGGCTCATGCAATTTTAAATGGCTGCTTTATTCAAAAATTCAATGAATTTTATACTGCTTTTTGATGCAAATGATCTGTTGGTACCATTACTTTTGCAGCATCATTGGCACTGGCCGAACGGTAACTGCAGGTTCTATTGTTTAACAAATGCCCATATACAATTAAAATAACCGCCGGTATTAATAAAACAATTTCCCAGTGATGCCATATTTGCTTTGCCAGCAAGAACAGAATGCCTACCGAAAAAATAATGAGCGGCTTTAATTGATGGTGCTTGTATAAATAGCCCCTTAGCAGTGAAAAAGCCCCAATTACAAATGCTAAAAAAATCATGAAGAATTCAAAAGCCCGGTTGTGAATAATTTCTATTCCAAACAGGGGTAAACTGGTTAATACAATGGGTAATAAAGCGCAATGAATGGCGCAGGCTACCGAAGTAACAATGCCCAACATGTCCCAGTTTACCTTTTTGAATTGCATGCTGCAAAGATAATATAATGCAACTTTGTTGCAAAAAAAATATTTCAAAGAAGGATATAAAATCTGGTAAAATCTGTCCAACAAATTCAGTAAACTTGCATAGTTTGCCTACTGTCTTTTACATTTTTGGTTGCAACTTTTTTCTACTCTAACAAGGGGAATGAACCCATTCATATTCATGCAGAAAAAGGTGACATGGAATGTAAATTCTGGTTTTGGGTTGATCAGGTTAAAATAAAAGAAGCTTTCGCACATAATTATGACACCGTCAGCAAATAGAGAAATTAAAAAAAATTATCTACCAGCACTTCGATCTGATTGTAGACACCTGGAACCAATACTTTAAAAATTAGTACCATGATTGCAATGTATACCATACAGGACAAGACATCACGTTCGATGAAACATCAATGATTATAAGTATTGATGGGAAACAACTAAAAATATCGTTGGAAAAAATATCACCTAAATTAAAATCAGCCAACAATCTTCAAAGAAATTTTTATCAGGTATCACCTTCCGGGTATGGTACTCATTGGCCACTTATTGATTTGATGAGGATTTATCAGTTGCATCAATTCTTAAAACATACGGAAACTAATTGCATACTGCTTTACTGTAACCTTTTCATTTGCAGTAATAAATTTTAAGTAATTCTTGAATAATTGAGTAATTTCTTCTCCATTTTGTTCAATTGGGCTGACAATTTTATTACCGTTTGCTTTACAATTATCTTAAATTTTGTAACCAACTAAATTCTTTTTTAAAAACAGCTGAATTGTTAAAGTTTACGAAGAATATACGATCTATTTAGAAATTGAATGATGGCACTATTACACAAAATACATTTATCTGAACGTTACCGTAAATTTGTAGTCTAAATTTGAGCAGATGAATAAGAAGGCTTTAGGTTATGGTTTGTTTTTTATTGCATTAATTGCTGTTTTCATGTTTGTTATTTCAAGAGTAACCGACATGTTTAAGCGAAGTACCTTAACGGAAAGAAGTACGGTGCAACCTTTCCGTTTTGCCAATCAGGATGGGAAAGATATTACCAATGCAGATGTTGCAGGCAAGGTATGTGTTGTTAATTATTTTTTTACCACTTGTAAAGGCATTTGCCCAAGAATGAACAACAATTTAAAATCCATTTATGAAACGTTTAAAGGACGACCAGATTTTATGATACTTTCACACACCTGCGATCCTGAAACAGATTCAGTGCCAAGAATGAGAAGGTATGCAGACTCAATGCAGGTAAATACCCAACAATGGGAATTTTTAACGGGAAGAAAAGACAGTTTGTATAAAATGGCACGCTACAGTTATGGCATTGATGATCCTAAAAATGCTGTAAACGACATAAAAGATGATTTTATTCATACCCAATTTGTAGCACTGGTAGATAAAAACGGCATTGTACGCGGCCAGGTGTATGATACGCTGAAAAAAGATGAATTAGATAAATTAAAACACGATATTGAGGAATTATTAAAAGAACAACCCGATAATAACAAGGCGAAATAAAATACCTATTTGCAATATGCCCAATGCAATCAATTCAATATTAAAAAAAAACAGTTTAAGTATTACCCCCAGCAGACTGGCTATTTTGCAACTGTTTCATCAATCGAACGGTGCACTAACCCATGCTGCAATTGAAGAAAAAACCGGCGATCAGTTTGATAGGGTAACTATTTACCGTACATTGCAGATTTTTGTTGAGAAAGGTTTAATTCACACCATTCCCAGTCCGGATAATTCCATTTTATATGCATTGTGTAAAGATGATTGTTCCGAAGGGCATCACCATGATAACCACATTCATTTTATCTGCGACAAATGCGGCACCACATATTGCCTGGACCATATTACATCGCCGGCCATTGTATTGCCCAAAGGTTTTCAAACCAATCAAACCGATGTACTCATTAAAGGTTTGTGTGCACATTGTAATCAGTAAACATATCAAAAAAAATAAATAAAATAAAAAAATTTTTTAAATTTAAAACTATAGATTCATGTCAATAAAACAAATAATAACCAAATTTTTAATACTTGTATTTGTTACAAGTTTTATCACATTTACAGGCTGTAAAAATAGTGGGAATAATGAAAATATGCAGGCTCCAGGTAGCAACTCAGTTCCGTCGCCTCCACCACCTGCTGTTAACAGCAATGCCAGTGCATTACCAATATTCAATATAAAAAATGCAGCCGGAAATGTAATCAACATCAAAGATGCATTCAAAGGAAAAAAAGTTTTAGTAAATCTTTGGGCCACCTGGTGCCCGCCCTGCCGTGCCGAAATGCCTTCTTTACAAACTTTATACAGCAGCACCGACAGCAGTAAAGTGGCTTTTGTATTTCTTTCAATGGATGATGATTTTAGCAAAGCCATCCAGTTTATGAAAGATAAAAGATATACCATGCCCGTGTATTATCCTGCGCAGGAACTTCCTGCTTTATTTAATGTAGAGGGGATTCCTACCACTTTTATTTTTGATGCAGATGGGAAAATTATTCACCAGCAAACCGGTATGGGCGATTATAACAGTCCGGAAATAAAACAATTACTTCAATAAAATAAAACTTTCGGAATAATTGTGCAATTAAATGGTACTCAATTATAAAAAACCAAAGCATAGCCAACAGAAACAGTAAACCCATTACCGTTATGGTGCCAGTCGAACTTTTTTCCAGCTGCCACCGGGTTGTAAAGTATACTGAATTCTGTCGTGTAGCCTACTGCTTCTACCCTGCCAAAATTCAATGGCAGTAGGCTTTACCACATATCCACCCCAGTGCTGAGGGCGTGGAATAGCAGTTTCTTTAAATTTATTTTCAAACAACAATACCTCATTTTCTAAAATTGACCGATTGGCTATAACAGCACTTTGAGGCGATGCCCAGGCACCAATACGGCTGCCCACAGGCCTTTGTTGAAAATAGACATCACTTTCTGACGCAGGAACTTTTTCTACCAAACCCTGTATACGCACCTGTCGCTCTAATTCTTTCCAAAAAAATACCAATGCAGCATGTGGATTTTCTTCTAACTCCCTGCCTTTATAGCTATTGTAATTGGTGTAGAAAACAAAGCCTTTTTCACTATAATCTTTCAACAATACAATACGAGCCGAAGGTAACCCTGTTTTTGAAGCAGTAGCTAACGTCATGGCATTGACTTCATCAATTTCACTTTCTATAGCCTGGTTCCACCAAGCTTCAAACTGAGTAAACGGATTATCAGCACAATCTGATTCGTCAAAAGATTGCAACTTATAATCTTTCCGGATATTCGCAATATCTAAACGCATTTTTTTGTACAAAATTAATGGTAAGTATACAATACATGTACTGATTTTCATCAGTTCATACAAATTGACAAATTAAAAGCACCTGCCTTATTCAATAATCTCAAACTCTTTACGCTTGTGTTTTCCGGAAATATATGTGTATACAGCAGGAATAACAAACAGGGTAAGAATTAGTGAAAACAAAATACCGCCTACCACAACAATACCTAAGGGAATACGACTGGTTGAAGCTGCCCCTAAACTCAGTGCAATAGGCAAAGCGCCTAATGAAGTAGCCAGACTCGTCATTAAAATAGGCCTTAAGCGTTGAGTAGCAGCCTGCACAACTGCTGCTTCTTTTTCTAACCCATTGCCTCTTTTTTGATTGGCAAATTCTACAATCAAAATACCATTTTTAGTAACAAGGCCAATCAACATAATCATACCAATCTCAGAAAATATATTGAGTGTTTGGTGAAAAAGAAACAAACTAAGCAAAGCACCTGCCAGCGCCAGTGGTACAGTTAACATAATGGTAAACGGATCCAGAAAACTTTCGAACTGAGCCGACAATACCAAATAAATCAGTATTAATGCTAAGATAAAAGCAAACAGAATGTTAGAAGAACTTTCTGCATAATCCCGGGACGGGCCATTCAGCGCCGTGTGATAAGTTTCATCTAACAACTGATTTGAAATTGCCTGCATGGCATTAATACCATCACCAATGGTTTTACCTTCAGCCAATGAAGCAGAAATAGTAGCCGACTTATAGCGATTGAAGTGATATAACGTAGCCGGGTTACTGTTTTCTTCTAAATGAACTACCGCATCCAAAGGAATAATTTCGCCTGTTTTAGAACGAAGAAATACATTTTTAATATCATCAGGATTATTCCTTCCTGACCGATTAATCTGTGCAATTACCTGATACTGATAACCATTCATGATAAAATAAGCCAATCGTCCACCACTGAATGCAGCCTGAATGGCACCAACCACATCGGCAGTACTTAAGCCCAGGTCTTTTACTTTCATCCTATCAACTGTAAGTTGTACTTCCGGTTTATTGAACTTGATATTAACATCTGCATTGGCAAAAGTTTTATCCTTCCGAACCTCTTCTAAAAATTTAGGGATTATATTTTTCAGTTTATTCAAATCCTGATTTTGCAAAATAAATTGAATAGGCAAAGAACCTCTTGAACCCAAACCAACAGAAATAGTTTGCTCCTGAATAGCAAAAATGCGGGCATCATTAAACTGGCCTAATTTTTTTTGGAGTTCATTAGCTATATCTGCCTGGCTACGGGTTCTTAATGTAGGATCAATTAAGCCCAAACGTGGCTGTGATGTGTTGCTTCCCGGACCGGCAGGTGTTCTGGCAAAAACAAAATCTCTTTCTGGTATAGAGTCATACAAATAATTGGCAAACTTATCTACAAAGTTTACCATATAATTATAACTGGTGCCTTCCGGTGCAGTTACCACAAAGCGTATACTGCTGCGGTCTTCAACTGGTGCCAGTTCTGTTTGCAGGTTTTTAATTAAAAAACCAATTAATACCAAACATATACCAACAATAACCCAGGCCATCCATCTTATTTTCATGAAGCCTTGCAATGTACGTTGGTATAAAGCCTCCATTCCGGTAAAAAAAGGTTCTGTTTTTTTATAAAACCAACCTTCATGCGCATTTTTGGTATTTAAATACACATTCAGAACGGGTGTAATAGTTAAGGAAACAAAAGCAGAAATTAAAACCGCAGCAGCCAGCGTTACCCCAAACTCTCTAAACAGGCGGCCCACAAATCCTTCTAAGAAAATAACCGGCAGAAATACTACAGCCAACGTAATGGAAGTAGATATTACTGCAAAGAAAATTTCTTTACTGCCTTCTAAAGCAGCCTTTCTTATCGGCATGCCTTCCTCTAACTTCCGAAAGATATTTTCTGTTACTACAATACCATCATCCACCACCAAACCCGTTGCCAGTACAATACTTAACAGGGTTAGAATATTGATGGAAAAGCCGGCAATATACATTACAAAGAAAGTTCCGATTAATGAAATGGGAATATCGATTAACGGTCGCAATGCAATTAGCCAGTTTCTGAAAAAGAAGAAAATAACCAATACCACCAAGGCAAAAGAAATGAGTAATGTTTCTTTTACCTCGGCCAAACTTTTTCGGATATTGATGGTATTATCTATTAATACATGAAACTGAATATCAGATTTGTTGGAAGATTCTATTTGTTTAAGACGGCGATAAAACTCATTCGCAATTTCAATATTATTGGCGCCGGGTTGTGGAATAATAGCTAACCCTACTGCATTGACGCCATTGTACTTCCAGGATTGCTCTATATTTTCAGGCCCTAATTCAACTTTTGCTACATCGTTCAGCCGAACAATACCTGTTGAATCTTCTTTTATAATTAAATCTCGAAATTGTTGTTCATTGGTTAAACGCCCCATGGTTCTTATCACCATTTCGGTATTATTCCCATAAATTTTTCCGGGGGGCAATTCTATATTTTCAGTTTGTAGTGCATTGCCAATATCAGTAAATGCTATATTATGTGCCAACATTTTAGCCGGATTCAGCCATAGTCGCATCGCATATCTTTTCTGTCCGAATATATTAATGGAACTTACATCTTTAATGGTTTGCAATTGCTGTTGCAAAACTGTTTCGGCATAATCACTTAGTTCTAATAAGCTTTTAGTGCGGCTTTGTACGGCCAATATTAAAATAAAATCGCTGTTGGCATCGGCTTTTGAAACTGTTGGTG
This sequence comes from Hydrotalea sp. AMD, assembly GCF_004100315.1. NCBI lineage: Bacteria > Pseudomonadati > Bacteroidota > Chitinophagia > Chitinophagales > Chitinophagaceae > Hydrotalea > Hydrotalea sp. AMD. Next base: position 42,782 of record NZ_SCKY01000008.1, read on the forward strand.
GTGCATCTATATCTTGCGGAAGTCCCCGTTGTGCCTGCCCTACCTTATCGCGTACATCACTGGCAGCAGCTTCTAAATCGGTACCCAAATTAAATTCAACGGTAATTTGGCTGCTGCCCAAACTACTGGAAGAAGAAATAGATCGAATACCGGGAATGCCATTAATCTGTTTTTCGAGTGGTTCTGTTATCTGGCTCTCAATAATATCGGCATTAGCACCGGTATAGTTGGTGGAAACGGTAATAATCGGAGGATCGATTGCCGGATAATCGCGAACAGCCAAAAAAGTATACCCCACTATTCCGAATAAAATAATAATGAGGTTCATCACAGTAGCTAATACCGGACGTTTTAACGATAAAACAGATATATTCATGTATCGGTGTATCTATAAGTTGAACAATAGCAGAAATCCGGGTAGCATTAATTACTAAAATCAGTCAGTTGTTTAATGCTTCTCACCTGAACTGCATTTTGCGGACGGGCAAATAAAACGCCTGTTACCACAACAGAATCGCCAGGCTGAATACCTTTTGTAATTTCAATAGCATCGGCTTGCCGTAAACCTGTTTCTACATTTACAAAAAAAGCTTTTCCATGCTTCACTAATACTGCCTGTTTATTTTTATCATCGGGTATCAGTGCATTGGTAGGTACTAAAATGGCTTTTTTATCCTGATTAGTAGCTACCAGTACTTTTACAAAAGCGCCGGGATTAACCCCTCCTTCTTCCAATACAGCTCTTACCTTAATGTTACGGGTAGCTGTATTAATTTGTGGTTCAGCGGCAATAATAGTGGCTTTTTGTATCGGTTTAACAGCGGCATCGCTTTGCACCATAACGGTATTGCCTTTGCGAATATAACGGGCATACTCTTCCGGCAGGGTAAAATCTATTTTAACCTGATTCAATTGTTGCAAAGTGGCAATGGTATTGGCAGGTGTTAAATATGCACCCAGACTTACCTGTCGCAATCCCATTACACCATCAAATGGAGCTTTGATTACAGTTTTATCAATCAGCGCCCGGGTATACGCCATATCTGCCCGTATGCTTTGTACCTGGTTTAGTGATGCATCATAATCGCTTTGATTAATGCCATTAATGGCGAGTAATTTTTTATTGCGAGCCTCTGTTATTTCTGCCAACTGCAACAATACTTTCGATTTAGCCAATTGTGCCTGTAAATCGGCATCATTCATAGTAGCAATAACAGTGCCTTTGGTAACATATTTACCTTCGGGCACATTCAAATAGGTTAATCGGCCACTTACTTCGGGTTTTAGTTCAACATATTCATTAGCAACAACAGTTCCATTGGCTTCAATTTGCGAAACAATACTTTGCGGCCTTGCAATTAATACATCTACAACCGGTATAACCGATGGTGGTGTTTGGGCAGCATTGTTTTCTCTTTTGCTATGGCATCCATATATAAAAATAGCAAGTGATACAATTACTACAAGAATGGGTTTTATCATTGAAGCAGTGGGTTAAAGTTTGGTTGCTAATATAGCCAAAAATAAAAGGTGGGAACGTAAATCAGGGATGAATGGATGAAACCATTGAATCTTAGATTCAAAAGAGGGTATTTGAAAATGCGAAGTAGTGCTATAAAGGGGTTAATTCTATTCAACTGTACATTGGATACCCTATTATAGTTATTTGCGGTATATTTTATTTTTTTCATTAGTGTTTAGCCATACAACTGTCTGTTCCGATTTGTGATTTTGCCCAATAATGTCCTTATACAATTCTGGTCTCCTTGCATTAATATAACGATGCCCACCAGCTTGAATAAGTTTTTCTGGCGTGATAGTGGATGTTACCAGACTGTCTTCAAAAGTGCAACACTCTGCAAGAATATCTCCGAAAGGGTCAATTATCATAGAATATCCATTTTTTAATTGGTCATCGTCCATTCCTACTGGATTTGAAAAAACGACATATACCCCGTTATCATATGCTCTTGCGGGCAACCATTTCATTAACCAATCTCGTCCTTTCATTCCGTCAAATTCTAATCGTAATGATGTTGGATCAGCTTCTCTGTTTTTCCAAAGTTTTGGGTCAACAAATCCCGAACCAGGTCGTGTGGAAGGGGTACACATAGTAACATGCGGCATAAAAATGATATTAGCTCCTAAAAGTGTTGTAGCTCTTACGTTCTCTATTACATTATTATCATAACAAATCAGGATTCCACATTTCCATCCATGAATTTCAAAAATGCAATAAGCTTTTCCTTCAGTTAAATAAGGGTTAATGAAAGGGTGCAGTTTTCTATATTTTGCAACCATACCATTTTTATCAACACAAACATAGGCATTAAATAAATTATCATTTTTGTCTTTCTCAAACAAACCTGCTAATATAATTATATCAAATTTATTTGCAATTTTTTTCAATTTTAAAATACTTTGACCTTCAGGGATGAACTCAGCTAAATCAAGCATTTGCTTTTTTGTAAGTTGTCGTGCAAATGTATATCCAGTAATAGAACATTCATGAAATGCAATTACATTAGAACCTTCTTGAGATGCCTTTTCCGATAGTTTTTCAATAATTGAAAGATTGTAATTCTTATCACCACTTTTGTTCTCAAATTGAGCAGTAGATATTTTAAATTTTTTCATTTATAACATTTTTTAAAAAATTATCATGTTAAAAAAATCTGTATCGATCTAATTATGCGTTGCTATACCATAAAAATCATCAAAAGTTATTGTAGTTTTTATAAAGTTCATATTCAGTATTTCCGTTGTAAGTACCTGATTTACAATTCAAATTAAAAAATTTTGTCAGAATTATAGAGAGATCTGCCACAATTATAAGTTAAACTCGGCGACAGTTAACATTTTTTGTATTCATCTTTAACAGACAAATTATGATACAACGGCTATTCAATTAAAACCCCGGAAGCTCTGTCCCCCCAATAAATATATTTTTTTTCACTATTTATTTTGAATAACATTCAATTCAAAATGCTGCACTTTGTTTTTGATAGGTGGTAAGGATTTTAAGTAAACATAAATCGCTATCAAATCGCTGGTATCCATTCCACCATACATAGACCAGGGCATAATTGTATTTACTTTATTTGGTGTCATATTTTCCAAATTAGCGATATTACTATAGGTTTTAAACCGGGCAATAAAACTTTCTTTAGACCAGTTACCAATACCTGTTTCTGCATCCGGCGTAATATTGGCAGAAATTACGTTTCCGTTGGGCATTTTAAAGACTCGTCCGCCTGCAAAAGTCAATTCCATCCTCAAATTTCCTTTATCGTTTTGTGTATGGCATTCCATACAAGCGGCAATACTCACCAAATAATGCCCGTAAGCAAGTGTGTCTGATTTAGCAGGTTTTTTAAGTGGTACTGCTTTTTGAGGCAGTGTATTTAAAATAAAATTCATGGGGAAGTTGATGGAACGGGGTTGAATATCATTTTCAATAGGATGCAGCGTTCTAATGTAGGCAATGATATCAAACACGTCTTCTTTATCCATCTTTCCAAAATAAGTGTAGGGCATTACCGGGAAAATGGCATTCCCATTTTTATCAACACCCGTAGTCATCACCCTGTAAATTTCGCCATCGGTCCAGTTTTTTAAATTAACAGGTGTAATATTTTTGGAATAAAATTTACCCGGGAAACCAGATTCTTCTCCAAAATATTCGCCCCCTTTTCCTTCTGTGCCGGGAGTCAATGGCCCGGTATACTTCTTCCAATTGCGGGTAGAATGGCAATCCATACACACCGTAACATGATTGGCCAAATAGGCGCCATGTTGTACCCTTTCAGGTGTAATTTCTACTGTTATTATAGGTGCATTGCCCACATTTGGAAAAAAAAATTTAAGGTAAACCAATAATCCTACTATCAGCAATAGCAAAAACAACCCTACCCGAAGCAATATTTTTTTCATGTTCAGCAGATTTAATTAAATACAAACGGATACAGGGTATGGGATTTTGCAGAATAGCCTATGAAGTTACTTAAACTATTACGAAAAATATGACATGGTTTTCATTAGTGCAAGAAAAGCCAAAAAAATTTTGAAATAAGTTTTAAGTAATTTTTTTAGCAAAATTTGCTAAATTTATTAGTGTGTGTAATTTTATTTCTTTAACTTCGTGGTATCATTAATTTTGAAAGAAAATAACCAGTTATGAGTAATGCAGATAAATTGAAAGCGCTGAAGCTAACCATGGATAAGATTGATAAAGACTATGGCAAAGGTAGTGTAATGATGATGAATGAAAAACCCGAAAGATTGAATGAAGTGGTTTCTACCGGTTCCATTGGATTAGATATTGCGCTGGGAATTGGTGGTTTACCCAAAGGAAGAGTGATTGAAATTTATGGCCCGGAATCATCAGGTAAAACAACCATTGCCACACACGTTATTGCTGAAGCACAGAAAAAAGGAGGTATTTGCGCCATTATAGATGCGGAACACGCTTTTGATAGTGTATATGCGCAGAAATTAGGGGTAGATGTAGATAATCTTTTAATTTCTCAACCCGATTATGGCGAACAGGCTTTAGAAATTGCAGACCGATTAATCCTATCCGGAGCCTTAGACGTAGTAGTCATTGACTCTGTTGCTGCATTGGTGCCGAAAAGCGAATTGGAAGGTGAAATGGGCGATAGCAAAATGGGCTTGCAAGCCCGTTTAATGAGCCAGGCTTTGCGAAAATTAACAGCAACAATCAGTAAAACCAATACCATTTGTATTTTTATTAATCAGCTCCGCGAAAAAATTGGGGTAATGTTCGGCAATCCGGAAACAACCACAGGCGGTAACGCCTTGAAATTTTATTCTTCCGTTCGTTTAGATATTCGCAGAATTTCTCAAATAAAAGATGGAGACGAAGCCATTGGCAACCGTGTAAAAGTAAAAGTGGTGAAAAATAAAGTGGCACCACCTTTCCGTTCTGCCGAATTCGATATCATTTTTGGACAGGGTATTAGTAAAATTGGGGAAATTATTGATATGGGTGTTGAATTAGGTATTGTGCAAAAAAGCGGTAGCTGGTTTAGTTATGATAGTAATAAATTAGGTCAGGGTCGTGATGCCGTTAAACAATTGCTGCTCGATAATCCTGATTTGGCCAATGAAATTGAAGCTAAAATTAGAGCTAAAATATTAGAAGCAGCAACTCCGGCTGAACCCATTCCGGCAAAATCATAAATAAGTATTTTTGGATTTAACAGGTTAGTAAGTGTAAAGTCATCTCTCTTCTGGGGGATGGCTTTTTTTATAACCAATACCCAAAGTTTATGCGCAAATTGTATCTTCAAAGCTCCAAATAAAAACAAACAATATGGCCGAGTTTAGATTATTGACAAAAAGAAAAAGAATTGCATTGGTAGCACATGATAATAAGAAAGCAGATTTAATGGCGTGGGCTGAATACAATAAAACAGTATTGGCCAAACACGAGTTAATTGCAACCGGTACCACCGGTAAATTAATAGAAACAGCCTTAGATCGGCCTGTAAAAAAATTATTAAGTGGCCCTTTAGGCGGTGATCAGCAAATTGGCAGTATGATTGCAACCGGCGAAATTGATATCATGATTTTTTTTTGGGATCCTATGGAAGCGCAACCACATGACAGTGATGTAAAAGCTTTGTTACGACTTTGTGTAGCCTGGAACATACCCATGGCATGCGATCGTTCAACAGCAGATTTCATTATGACATCGCCTTTTATGCATGAACCATATGAACTTACACTACCGGATTATACGAATTATTTAACTAGAAAAATAGAAACATCGGAAAATTAATTTTTAATTCCTTTCGCTTCTAATACATGCATTTTAAAATTATTAAATACACATGTCATGTTACCGGTAACATTAAAAATTTGGCACAAAACAGATGCTGCTGCATTAGCTGTGATTGCCAATAACAGAAATATATTTAATCAGGTAAGAGATTCTTTTCCACAACCCTATACTGTTACCGATGCATTAAAATGGATTGAAATACATGGTTCAAAAAATCCTTATCAGAATTATGCAATTTGGGTAGATGATCAATTAGTAGGAAGTATCGGTTTTGTGCCACAGGAACATGAGCGCGGGCATGTTGTTGAAATTGGCTATTTTATTGGAGAACCTTTTTGGGGTAAGGGCATAGCAACAGCAGCAATAGAAAAGCTTTTGCAACTGCTTGAACAAAACAAAACATATTTAAGAATAGAGGCATGTGTATTTTCCAAAAACACAGCATCAATGAAAGTGCTGCAAAAAAATAAATTTTACTTAGAAGGCATACAACACAAGGCAGCCATTAAAAACAACGTTATGTTAGACATTTATATATGGGTAAAGTTTTTACAACCAAAATAAACAAGTTGCATCAACATTCAGTTTTTAAAAATGTATGCTCATTCATCTGTTTACTTTGCTATAGAATACTTTTCATTTTACAATTTGAAATAATTAAGCATTAAGCTGTTGCAGCACTATATCTCCCATTTGCTGAGTACCCAAAATTTTATCAGCAACTGTTGTTGCATCAGCAATATCACGGGTTCTAAAACCAGCTTTCAATACCGCATCAACAGCCTTTATAATTGTATTTGCTTCTTCTTTCAATCCAAAAGAAATATCTAACATTAATGCCACAGAAAGGATGGAAGCTAACGGATTGGCAACGCCTTTACCGGTAATATCGTGTGCAGAACCATGAATAGGTTCATAAACCCCGGTACCATCGCCAATGGAAGCAGAGGCCAGCATACCCATTGAACCGGCAATTTGTGAAGCTTCATCGGTTAATATATCGCCAAACAAATTTGCGGTTACAACCACATCAAATTGTTTAGGATCTTTAATCAGCAACATAGCTGTAGCATCTACAAACTGATGTTCTACAGTTACATCAGGATAATCTAATGCTACCTGTTGTACTACTTCACGCCACAAACGGCTGGTTTCAATAACATTGGCTTTATCAACCGAACATAATTTTTTACGCCGTGTTCTTGCAGCCTCAAATGCTTTCCGGGCAATACGTTCAATTTCATAACGGCTGTATTCGGCTACATCGTAAGCAGTATCGCCATTATTTTTTCTTCCCTTTTCGCCAAAATAAATATCGCCAGTTAGCTCTCTAAAAAATAAAATATCGGCACCTCTTAAAATTTCAGGTTTAATGCTGGAGGCGTATAGTAATTCATCAAACAATTTAATGGGGCGAATATTGGCATATAAACCAAGCTCTTTACGCATTTTCAATAAACCCTGCTCCGGACGCACTTTTGCTGTTGGATCGTTATCATATTTAGGATGACCCACAGCACCAAACAAAACCGCGTCAGACGCTTTCATTTTAACTAATGATTCCTCCGGCAAGGGGGTACCGGTAGCCTCTATAGCCACATGCCCAATTAAAGCAGTATCGTAGGTAAATTGATGAGAAAATTTGGTTGCAATAGTATCTAATACTTTTTTTCCTACTGTGGTTACTTCCTGTCCAATACCATCGCCGGGAACTATTAAAATTTTTTTTTGCACCATAATTATTTACTTGCTTTAAATCTGGTTTAACATTTTTTGGGTGGCTTTTATAGCAGATACTGTTTGATCGCTATCCAATCCTCTGGTTTTAAATTCGCGGTTCTGATAGCACCAGGTTATAATGGTTTCACATAAAGCATCTGATTTTCCGCCGGGGGGAATACGCACTGCATAATCAGTTAATTGCGGCAGTTCCTTTTTCTTTAATGCATAAATGTTTTTTAATGCATTCATAAAAGCATCATATTGCCCATCTCCCTGTGCATGTTCTTCAAATATTTCCCCTTCCATATTTATTTTCAGGGTAACCGATGGGCGCAGATTTTTTGAATGTGTTAAAACATAATTTTCAATATGTACTTTTTCTTCAATAGAATTACTGTCTAATACATCTGAAAGAATGTAAGGAAGATCAGATTGTGTAACCACTTCTTTTTTGTCACCCAGTTCAATAATACGCTGGGTTATTTTTTTCAAATCTTCATCCGATAACTGAATCCCTAATTGTTGTAAGTTGTTTTCAATATTTGCCTTACCGCTGGTTTTACCCAATGCATATTTTCTCTGACGTCCAAAGCGTTCGGGCATTAAATCGTTAAAATATAAATTGTTTTTTTTGTCGCCATCGGCATGTATTCCGGCAGTTTGTGTAAATACATTTTCGCCAACCACAGGTTTGTTAACCGGAATTCTGAAACCCGAAAATGTTTCAACCAATTTGCTTACGGTATACAACGATTTTTCAGCTACAGAAGTTTTTACATCTTTTACATAATCATTCAAAACAGCAATTGCACTGGCTAAAGGTGCATTACCTGCCCGCTCGCCCATCCCATTTACTGTTAAATGTACGCCTTTGGCGCCGGCATTCACTGCTTCTAATACATTGGCTATGCTTAAATCATAATCGTTATGGGCATGAAAATCGAAATGTATATCAGGATAGCGCTGAACAATTGAAGAAATGTATTCTTTAGTTTCAGAAGGAATTAAAACACCGAGTGTATCGGGCAATAAAATTCTTTTGATTGGTTGTGTTGCCAGAAAGTCAAGATATTCAAAAACATAATCTTTAGAATGGCGCATCCCGTTACTCCAGTCTTCTAAATACACATTACAATCAATTTTATGCTGTTGCGCCAATGCAATTACTTCACCAACTTCTTTAAAATGTTGTTGGGGTGTTTTCTTTAACTGATGGGTTAAATGATTCAGCGAACCTTTGGTAAGCAGGTTCATCACTTTAGCCCCGGCTTCCATCATCCACTCAATTGAAGTAGTGCCATCCACAAAAGTGAGTACTTCAATTTTATCGAGATAGCCATTATCACTTGCCCATTGTGTAATTTTTTTTACTGCCTGAAATTCACCCTCTGATACACGTGCAGAGGCAATTTCAATTCTATCTACTTTTACTTCGGTTAATAATAATTGTGCGATCGTTAATTTTTCTGAAGCAGAAAAAGATACACTACTGGTTTGTTCACCATCCCGCAGGGTAGTATCCATTATTTCAATGTGCCGCAGTTTATTTTCATGCATACGATACCTATCCTTTCCGGTTGTAAACTATTCGCATACAACCCATTATTGTCAATTAATAAAAACTTTTTTCAGTAAATGCCTGAATTGTCGGTTTAATGGATTGCAGATAATCTATATCATCAAACCCATTTAGCATATTATATTTTTTATATGTATTAATATCGAAAGCAGCTATTTCACCGGTTGCTGCAATAGTGAATGTTTGAGCCGGCAGATCAACGATAAACTGAGCTTTAGGATCTGTTTCAATTGACTTGAAAATTTTTTCTAAAAATTCGGGACTTACCTGAACGGGAAGAATACCAATATTCAATGCATTGTTCTTAAAAATATCTGCAAAAAAACTGGATACCACACAACGAAAACCGTAATCGTAAATGGCCCAGGCAGCATGTTCGCGGCTACTACCACTACCGAAATTTTTTCCACCCACTAAAATTTTACCGGAGTATAAGGGATTATTTAGCACGAATTCTTTTTTAGGCGTATTATCAGCATTATAACGCCAGTCGCGAAACAGATTATCGCCAAAGCCGGTTCTTTCGGTTGCTTTTAAAAAGCGTGCAGGAATAATTTGATCGGTATCAATGTTCTCCATGGGCATGGGAACAGCTGTACTTTTTAAAACGGTAAATTTATCGTAAGCCATAAATTGATTATTTGTAAACGATTATTGCATTAAAGTTCTTGGATCGGTAACTACACCTGTAACAGCAGCGGCGGCCGCTACCAATGGGCTGGCCAATAAAGTTCTGCTACCGGGCCCTTGCCGGCCTTCAAAATTTCTATTGCTGGTACTAACAGCATATTTACCTGCAGGAATTTTATCATCATTCATTGCCAAACAGGCTGAGCAACCGGGCTGACGTAATTGAAAACCTGCTTCCGTTAAAATATCTAAAATACCTTCTTCTTTAATTTGTTGTTCAACTATATGCGAACCAGGTACTAACCAGGCAGTAATGTTATCAGCTTTTTTACGGCCTTTTACTAATGAGGCAAATGCACGAAAATCTTCAATACGCCCATTGGTACAACTTCCCAGAAACACATAATCTACTTTCTTACCAAGTATGGGTTCATTTTCCTGAAAGCCCATATACTCTAACGATTTTTTGTAAGAGTTTTCACTGCCGCCAATTTCGGCAGCAGCAGGTATTTTTTTAGATATCCCGGTACCTAAACCGGGGTTGGTGCCATAAGTAATTTGCGGTTCAATATCAGCAGCATTAAAATTCAGTTCTTTATCGAATGTTGCATCCTTATCTGTTTTTAAAGTTTTCCAATAAGCCAAAGCCGAATCCCATGCAGCACCTTTGGGCGATTTTTCTCTTCCTTTTAAATACGCAAATGTGGTATCGTCAGGTGCAATCATACCGCCACGTGCCCCCATTTCAATAGACATATTACAAACGGTCATTCTGCCTTCCATACTCATGTTTTCAAACACTTCGCCGGCATATTCTACAAAATAACCGGTGGCACCACTGGCAGTAATTTGAGAGATGATATATAAAGCAACATCTTTAGGCAACACGCCTTTTCCTAATTTTCCATACACATTGATGTGCATTTTTTTAGGTTTGGGTTGCATAATACATTGCGATGAAAGCACCATTTCTACCTCAGAAGTACCTATACCAAAAGCAATGCAACCAAAAGCACCATGGGTAGAGGTATGTGAATCGCCACACACTATCGTCATTCCGGGTAACGTTATGCCATTTTCCGGACCAACAACATGCACAATACCATTTTTAGGATTGCCCAAACCCCAATGTGAGATACCATATTTGGCAGCATTATCTTCCAAAGCTTTCAACTGATTGGCAGAAAGTGGATCCTGCACCGGCATATGTTGGTTAATGGTAGGTGTATTATGATCAGCAGTGGCAAATGTTTTTTCAGGAAACATAACAGAAAGCCCTCTGTTTTTTAAACCTAAAAAGGCAACAGGACTGGTTACTTCATGTATAAAGTGACGATCAATAAACAGAACATCAGGGCCATCATCTATATGTTGAACAACGTGTGCATCCCAAACTTTATCGAACAAGGTAGTAGGTGTAGTGCTCATGGAATTTAATTTTAAATACAAATCAAGCAATTAAAAACAAGAACGCAAAATTCGACAATTTTTAGCGATTTGGCTGGTTTTTTTAAAAATTTATTTAAATATTGACATTTTTATTAAATACTAACGAATGTTTGTGTAATTATATTGGAAATTAAATTTATAATTAAGCTTTCTGCACAATACAGAACTGTTTAAAAAATACCAATTCAGCAAAATAAAAAATATCTGTAAGCAAAAAAGTTGCTTAATTAAAAGCAACTTGAATCCAGAACTAAAAAAATATTGTAAGTAAATTCCCAAAACCTATTCACCCTGCCCCAATGAAAAACCCCTTATCCCATTGAAAGTGTACAGATTTTCCATTTTAATAAAATCAATTCCCTGCTCTGCTGCAGCTTGTAGTAATTGAAGAATGTCTGATTTTTGAACAGACTGACTGGCTTTAGCATAAAAACGGCAACGCCAGTGGTCGGTACAAAACGTTTCATCAAAACCATTGGGCCAAACTTTTGTACCTCTATTAGTAATCATGATCAATTCTAATGCAGCTGAATTCAGTTTTTGCAAGCGTATGGCAAGGTCATTAGGCTCAATATCAGGAAAATCAACAAATGCATCAATACCTACCAATATTTTTTGAGCAGGCAATTTTCGCTGATAGGGAGGAATTTTTAACGTAATACCCTTTGCGTAGGAAACAGATGGAAGCAGTTTTGGTTTTTTTCCAAGCCTTTCAATAACAGCATTGGCAAATTCGGCAGTACCTGTCTTTTGAGTACTGAATCCTGCCTTATAAATGTCAAATGTATGTATTCCTTCTTCAATGGTAGCAAGCCATGCGTTTTGTATTTTTTCTGCTACCTCATTCTGACCAATATGGTTTAACATTAAAATGGCACCCTGAATTAACCCGGATGGGTTGGCTATATTCTTACCGGCAATATCCGGTGCAGAGCCATGAATGGCTTCAAACATGGCGCAGGTAGCACCTATATTGGCAGAGCCTGCCAAACCTACTGAGCCTGCTATTTCAGCAGCCACATCCGATAAAATATCGCCATATAAATTGGGCATTACAACTACATCAAACAATTCAGGGCTATTGGCCAATTTTGCTGCACCAATATCAACAATCAAATGTTGATTTTCAATATCAGCGTATTCCTGTGCAATTTCATTAAATACCCGATGAAACAACCCATCTGTTTGTTTCATAATATTATCTTTTGTAAAGCAGGTAACCTTTTTTCTGCCGTATTGTTTAGCATATTCAAAAGCATATCGGATAATTTGTTCACAGCCGGGTCTGGAAATTAATTTCAGGCATTGGACCACTTCATCTGTTTGCTGATGCTCAATACCTCCATACAAATCTTCTTCATTTTCACGAATAATTACCAAATCCATTTCCGGATGTTTTGTGCTAACATAGGGAAACATGCTTTTACATGGACGCACATTTGCATACAGGCCTAATGTTTTTCGGATACTAACATTCAAACTTTTGTAACCGCCACCCTGTGGGGTTGTAATGGGCGCTTTCAATAAAATTTTATTGTTTCTGATGCTTTGCCATGCCTGCTGATCAATTCCAGAGCTGTTTCCCGCCAAATATACTTTTTCACCAATCTTTATTTCTTCAATTTCTAATTGTGCACCGGCTGCCATCATAATTTTTAACGTGGCATCCATAATTTCGGGGCCGATGCCATCGCCTTTTGCTACTGTTATTTTTTTCATATCTGTTTCATTTAACGGCGCAAAAGTATTGGTAGCTTTTCATTGTGTTTTATTTATCTTTATAATGAAATACATAAATAATGTTTATGAATTACACTTTACATCAACTCATGGTGTTTTCAATTATTGCAAAAACAAAGAGTATAACAAAAGCTGCTGAAGAATTAAATTTAACCCAGCCGGCAGTTTCCATTCAATTAAAAAATTTTCAGGATCAGTTTGAATTACCCTTAACTGAAATTATTGGCAGGAAATTATTTGTGACTGATTTTGGAAAAGAAATTGCAGCAGCAGCCAATAATATTTTAGAAGAAGTGTATGCCATTAATTACAAAACACTTTCATATAAAGGCTTGTTGAGTGGCAAACTTAAAATTGCCGTTGTATCTACCGGCATTTATGTAATGCCTTATTTTTTAGATGGATTTATGCAACAGCATCCTGAAATTGAACTTTCATTAGATGTTACCAACAAAGCCAAAGTATTGGAAAGTTTAGAAAATAATGCCATTGACTTTGCAATGGTTTCTGTATTGCCGGAAAATATGGCCATTGAAAACATCCAATTACTTCAAAACAAATTATACCTTGTAAACAATACTGCACAAAACTTCAAACAAAAAAAACACAATATATCTATATTGGAAAAAATGCCCCTCATTTTCAGAGAACAAGGCAGCGGTACCCGTTTAACCATGGAATTATTTTTTGAAAAACAACAACTAAAAGTGAAACAAAAATTAGAGCTAACATCGAATGAAGCAGTAAAGCAGGCAGTTTTAGCAGGATTAGGCAGTTCTATTATGCCATTAATTGGTATAAAAAATGAGTTATTGAATGGAAGTCTTCAAATTGTTCCACTACAACATTTCCCAATTATTACAAACTGGCAGTTAATTTGGCTGAAAGGAAAAAAACATTCCGCAATTGGAAAAGCATTGTTAAGCTATATTGCCCGTGAAAAAGATCAGATTATTGAAAAATATTTCAATTGGTATGAACAATATTAATCACTACTTCATCTTTCTTTTGTAAACAGATGAAGCAGTGAAAATTAGATTAATTTTTTTTAATGTACGTTTTATTGCCATTTGAATTGATATAATAATGGCCGCCACGTTTCCCTTCATAAATGGTTCTTCCTTTATCATCTTTACCAATTACTTTGTCGTTACCGGCTGCTGCGGTTGACGGTGCAGGTTTTGAATAACTTTTAGCCGGCTTAGCCATAAGCTTTGCTGGTGTGTTAGTAGCAGGTGCTGCTGCAGTTTGTTGTTTTGCTGCAGCTGTAGCTGTTTTTGTTTTTTTAGTAGTAGCTTCTTTTTTTGCTTCTATGGTTTTTTTGGCAACAGTTTGCGCAGTTGTTGCTGTAGGTACAGCCATTAGGGTTGCTATAACCATTAACAGACCCATCATTAATTTTTTCATACAAGATTTTTTGGTGAAACAATAATTGTTTACAAATTATCAATTAAAAAAGACATTTCGAATTATTTCACCAACAATTTTTTATGGTTACTACTTTGTTACTAATAAGCGTCTTCCGGATAGCGTATGCCTGCTGTTTTGCGAATGGCATCAAGCGTTTCCATCAATAACAAAGTGTCAGCATGTGCCATAACCGGGCTCTCTGTTAAACCCTTCTGCAGGCATTGGTTTACATGCCGTGCTTCGTATTGATACCCGAAACCGGATTCTTTTGGCACCAGAATTTCAGTTGTTTCACGAATAGTGAAATGATAGTATTGAATGGTTGCCGAAGGCTCATAAAATCTGGATGTTAAACGAATACTACCGGCGGTTCCTGCAATTTCTGCCTCGGTAGGTAATGTTGTTACAAATGAAGAGAACAATTGTGCCATTGCACCATTGGGATAGGTAAACAAAACTGCACATTGCTCATCTACACCCGTTGCAGCATGAGGCACCATTACAGCCTGAATTTGCTGAGGCTTACCCAATATACTTAATGCCATAAAAACATTATAAATACCAATATCCATTAGGGTTCCACCACCTAGTTCAGGGTCGAACAAACGAGGCGAAACGGGAGCCTGTGGTTTAAACCCAAAGTTGATTAAGACCGATTGTAGTACACCTAATTTCCCTTCCTGAATCATCTGGATGAGTTGTTGATAATGCGGAAGAAATTTGGTCCATAAGGCTTCCATTAAAAATACTTTTTGTTTTCTTGCAAAATTTATCATTTCCGTGGCCTGCAAAGTATTAATGGCAAATGGCTTTTCACATAAAACTGCTTTACCGTGTGCAATACACAACATGGTATGTTCATAATGGAAACTATGGGGCGTAGCAATATAAATTACATCTACCGATTCATCTTGTACCAATGCTGTATAATTATCATAAGCTTTTGATGCCTGATGCGTAACAGCAAATGCAGCGGCTGCATCATAAGATCGTGCTGCAACTGCGTACAATACTGCATCATCTACTAATTTTAAATCGCTTGCAAACTTTGCGGCAATTTTTCCGCAACCAATAATTCCCCATCGAATTGTTTTTTTCATGTTTTTATTTTTTCCCATTAAATGTAGTAACGCTTTATGGTTAGGGTGTTACCATTTTATTTTTAATAATACCGCCCGATGTAGGGATTATCTACTATTGTTTTTTTCATCAAAGCAGGATTAATGGCTCCTTCTTTAGCATAAACAATTTTTCCGCCCGGTTCTACCAAAATGGTATAAGGCAGAGCGCCTTGCCAGTTTGGATCAATAGCTTCAATTAATTTATATTTGTCATCACTATTAAAAATATAATTACGGGAGGAAGCCTGCTGTGATTTTAAAAACTCCAATACCTTCATCTGTTTGGCTGGATCATCTGCACTAATGGAAATAAACTCAAAATCGCGGCCCCTATACATTCTATTAATGGTAATAAACTGCGGAAATTCAGTTACGCACGGGCCACACCAGGTAGCCCACACATTAATTAGTCGTAATTTATCTGAATGATTTTGTAATAAATACTGAATACTATCGGTGCTAATTGGATGTAATGTTACCGGTTCTGCCGCCCATTGTTGTTGTGCCAGGGTTATCCAATTACTTTTTTCGGCCCATTTAATTGAACAACCAAATACTTTGGTAGTAGTAACGGTAACGGGTTTGTTTTGCAAAAGTGCATCAATGGCATTGGCAGCATCAGTATGGTGTGGGGTTTTGCCCGGCTTTTCAACATCATCAACCCTACCTGAATAACGCAATTTTCTTCCTGCATCAAAAATAAACACATGCGGCGTAGCGATGGGGCCGTATTTTTTTGATACTTCCTGATTATCACCATCATATAAATAGGGAAAATTAAAATGTTTTTCGGAAGCCCTTATTTTCATTTCATCAAACGAATCACTAAGATCTGTATACCCTAATTCATCTAAACGAATCGATTTTGGATCATTTGGCATAATGGCAACCACGGCAACGCCTTTATTTTTGTAGGTATTGGTTAATGCAATAATTCTGTCTTCATAGGCCTGTGCAGTAGGGCAATGATTGCAGGTAAATACTATCACTAAAATTTTAGCATCATTGAATGATGCCAAAGTATAGTGTTTACCATCTGTAGCTGGCAAATTAAAATCGGGGGCGGCCGCACCAATGGCTAATGTAGGATGTTCATTCAAAAATAAATTGTCAGCAAAACTAATTTCAGCAATCGAAACCAATAAAAAAACAGGAATCAGGTACTTTAACATATGGCAATTTTTTAAATAAAAAGAACTGCAATTTCAGGTTCAAAAGGTACTTAGAAAAAAGGTAAAGACAAACAGTATTCTGAATAACTAAAACAATTTGATGAACATCAATTATTTTTAAACAAGTTTATCTTATGCCTGTACTATTTTAACTTAGTATCTTCTAAAACCTGAAGTTCAGTTACCATACACAAATAAGTACGCTATTTACCAACTTTATTGCACCATTTAAACAAAACAAAATGCATTATCAAGCAAGCCTTCATCGCTATGAAGCCATGGAATACCGCAGATGCGGCAACAGTGGTTTATTATTACCCGCCCTTTCTTTAGGTTTATGGCACAACTTTGGCGATATTGACTCACAGGCCAATGCCCGTGCTATTTTACGCTTAGCCTTTGATAAAGGCATTACCCATTTTGATTTAGCAAATAATTATGGGCCACCACCGGGTTCGGCTGAAAGTAATTTTGGTAAAATTTTTAAAGAAGATTTTTTACCCTATCGGGACGAACTCATTATCAGTACAAAAGCAGGTTGGAAAATGTGGGATGGCCCTTATGGCGATTATGGTTCAAAAAAATATTTAACGGCCAGTTTAGACCAAAGTTTAAAGAGAATGGGATTGGATTATGTAGATATTTTTTATCATCACCGCCCCGACCCAAATACACCTTTAGAAGAAACCATGGCAGCCTTACACTTAATGGTTCAGCAAGGTAAAGCCCTATACGTTGGTATATCCAGCTACCCGCCTGCCGAAGCCGAAAAAGCATTTCAACTATTGCAACAAATGGGTACACATTGTTTAATACATCAACCACGCTACTCAATGTTAGATAGATGGGTAGAAGATGGTTTATTAGATGTTTTAGAAAAAAATAGTGTGGGTTGTATTGCATTTTCACCATTGGCACAAGGTGTTTTAACCAATAAATATTTAAATGGAATACCTGTCGACAGCCGTGCAGCCAGCCATAGAGGTAATGGCGCTATTGAAGAAAATGTAATTACGCCCCAACTAATTCAAAAACTGAATGCGTTGAATGCAATAGCAGGTAAACGCAATCAATCGCTGGCACAAATGGCATTGGCCTGGGTTTTAAAAGATAAACGCATTACATCGGTACTTATTGGCGTTAGTAAAGCAGAACAATTAACCGACTCATTAATGGCATTGAACAATTATACTTTTTCACAGGAAGAATTACAAAACATTGCATCCATTCTGTCTGCATAAAAATAACAGTCAACCATGAAAAAAAAACAATATGAAAAAAATTACTTTGTTTTTGCTAATCATCTGTTCATTACAGGTGCATGCACAAAAAGTTCAGGGTCTTGCATTAACCCCGCCTATGGGCTGGAACAGCTGGAATACATTTCAAACCAACATTAATGAACAGTTGGTAAAAGATATTGCCGATGTGATGGTATCCAGTGGCATGAAAGATGCAGGCTATGAATACTTGGTATTAGATGATGGCTGGATGGCTATGCAACGCGATAAGAATGGCAATCTGATAGCCGATCCAAAAAAATTTCCTCATGGCATGAAAGCAGTTGCCGATTATGTACACTCGAAAGGATTAAAATTTGGTTTATACAACTGTGCAGGAACTAAAACCTGTGCCGGATACCCGGGAACCAGGGGCTATGAATACCAGGATGCCCGCTATTATGCAGCGCATGAGGTGGATTACTTAAAATTTGACTGGTGCAATACCGAAGGTATTAATGCAAAAGAAGCGTATACCACCATGAGTAAAGCATTGGCTGCAACCGGAAGACCCATTGTTTTCAGCATGTGCGAATGGGGACAAAATAAGCCCTGGGAGTGGGCAGAAAATGTGGGCCACCTATGGCGCACTACCGGCGATATTTCAAATGTATTTGCAGGAACCAAAGATATGGGCACCTGGCATGCGCTTGGTGTTTTAAAAATTATTGACTTACAAAAAGGCCTGCGTAAATACGCCGGCCCGGGACACTGGAATGACCCCGATATGCTGGAAGTAGGCAATGGTTTAACCGAAGCTGAAAACAGGGCGCATTTCTCTATGTGGTGCATGCTGGCTGCACCATTAATTGCCGGTAACGATTTAAGAAAAATGAGTAACGCAACAAAAAATATTTTGATTAACAAAGATGCCATTGCTGTTGATCAGGATAAATTGGGAATTGAAGGATTTGCCTACAAGGAAAAAG
The DNA here is from genome assembly GCF_004100315.1 of Hydrotalea sp. AMD. Classification (NCBI taxonomy): domain Bacteria; kingdom Pseudomonadati; phylum Bacteroidota; class Chitinophagia; order Chitinophagales; family Chitinophagaceae; genus Hydrotalea; species Hydrotalea sp. AMD. Next base: position 61,620 of record NZ_SCKY01000008.1, read on the forward strand.
ATAGTGTTGAAACCTGGTTAAAACCGCTTGAAAATGGCAATTGGGCTGTTTGTTTTTTGAATAGAAGCACAAAACCTGTATCTGTTGAAATGAATTGGGAAGAAAAACCAATTTATGATTATTTTTCAAAAGCAATATTAGATGCAACAAAAAACACGTACCAAATATTTAATATTTGGGAAAAACGGGTAGAAGGAAATACTCGGCACAGTTTTAAAGCAACTATTAATGGGCATGATGTAATATTGTTACAATTGAAAAAAGTATAAACATTATACAGATACCCGCAAACGGTGCAACAGCCATACTTTTATAGCATCATTAATTACCAAATTGCAAAACAAGAAATACAATAAGGTACATACTGCAGGTATTATTGGTAATACTGCAAAACCTGTAAATCCAACAGGCAGCAGTATCAGTACCAAAAACATATCTGCAATAATTACCCACAATAAAGTGTTACTAATAGGTTCTCGATAAAACCAGCCATTGGTACGTACGGTTAGTACCGCACAAATACCTGAATAAAACAATGTTGCAAAGCCAAGTGTGTGTAACATTTCCGGCTGTGTAATTTTAAAATGATGGGATGCCCATAAGAACCATACCAAACACTCTACAAACAATAATATACCTAAAACAAAACCTTTCAAAACCATAGGTTTTATATTCCAGTTGGCAGGCGATTTGCTCCATTTAACTTTATCAGTTGCCAATGCCAGCACTACAAAATCAATTAAAAATAACATTAATACCATATCAATGGGGCCAACAACAAAAGTATTAGTAATGAGGTAGGCCACACAAACAAACAAAATAGTTTGCAATGTTTTAGCTATTTTATTAACCGTGTAATTGGTAATGCGAACGTGTGTTATTCTGCCTACTCTAATTAAATCAACTATTTGCTTTAAGCCTGCCTGCAACAAAATAACACTAGCGGCCTGTTTTGCAACATCTGTGGCACTGCTCACCGCAATACCTACCTCAGCTTGTTTTAAAGCCGGCGCATCATTTACACCATCGCCAGTCATTCCTGTTATTTGTTTTTCCTGCTGCAATATTTTTACAATATTGTATTTATCTTCCGGTAAAACCTCGGCAAAGCCATCATATTCTTTAATAACGGTACCTGACTGCTGTAATGTTTCCCGTACTTCATTAATAGCAATAATTCTATTCCCCACTCCTGCCTGCAAAGCAATTTCTTTGGCAACCGGCAAAGCATCACCCGTAAGCATTTTTACAGTTACCCCCAGTTCTTTAATAGCAGCGAACATTTCAGCAGAATCTGGTCGAGGAGGATCATATAAAGCTGCAATACCCACTAATTGGGTAGTATTGTTTTTTTGAATGGCTACCGCAAGTGTTTTAAAGCCTTTGATTGCCCACGAATTAACTGTTGCATCTAATTCAACGTTTATAGTTGTACATAAGGATTGGATGGTAACATAAGCCCCTTTCATTACCTTAAAAACATCATTATTATGGGTAATGGTGGCTTCTGTTCTTTTAGCTGCAGCTGAAAATGGCGTGAAAGATTTTTGTTGATATTCCACTGTACTAATACCGGTAGATTTCATTTTTGCAAAAAAAGCCTCATCAATGGCATCATTATTAGCGGCTACTGAGGCTAATGTGCCGAATAATAAAACGTCATTTTCAGTAAAACCATTAGCAGATTTTAATTCTTGTAAAGAAAGTTTGTTTTCTGTAATGGTTCCTGTTTTATCAATACATAGCGTTGTTAATGTAGCTGCATCTTCTGTAGCACTTAAACGACTAACAAGTAATCCTTTATCAGATAACTCCTGCGATGCTTTAGCCATACTAATAGTAAACATGGCAGGTAAACCAATAGGTACTGCTGATACAAGCAATATTAAAATGAGAGGAAGCGTATTTAAAAAAGGCGCACCGCCCATCAATGCATCAACTACTGTTATACCCAACACAACTACTACTATAGAAAATAAAATCTGCACCACTTTTGTCACAATTTCTTCCATGTGCATCTTGTGTTTCGCAGTCATAATTAAACCGGCAGTTTTACCAAAGACAGTATTAGCAGCCGTAGCAATTACTAAGGCTGTACACTCACCATTTTTTACAATAGAACCTGAAAAAATTACATCGTTTATGCCTGCCTTAATTAAGGCAGATTCGCCGGTTAAAGCAGATTTATCTACCTGAATATCTCCCTCCATAACTTGCATATCGGCTATCAAAAAGTCGCCGGTTCTTATTCTTAGTACATCACCAGGAACAACCGCATGAGAGGGAAGATTTAGCCATTTACCATTTCGTAAAACCCTAACCGTTACAGTTAGTTTCACTTTTAATGATGCTACCGTTTTTGCGGCCCTTAACTCCTGCCAAAAACCAACTATTCCATTAAACAATAATAGTCCTGCAATAAGCCATCCGTCAAATTTTTTATGCAATAAGAAAGAAACAATTATTGTTATTTCTAACATCCAAGCTGTTAGACCCCAGAAATGGCGCAAAAAAAGCAAGAGAACAGGTGTTTTTTTCTCTACCACCTCATTGGCGCCAAATTTTTTTTGTAAGGCATACACCTGCTCATCGGTAAGCCCGGTATGTACATTGGTGCCAAAAACTTTCAATTGTTCCGGCAGGGTTATAGGGTTCATATACTAAAACATTAATAAACTATTGACCGGTAGGCACTATGAATAATGGTTTTTTAGTATGTTTCAAAATTTTAGCCGGTACATTACCTAATAGCAAAGTATCTAACCCACTATGGCTATGCGAGCCTATTACAATAATATCCGCATTATATTCATCTGCATATGATAAAATAGCGTCTGCCGTGTTGCCTTCAAGAATAAATGTTTTTACTTTATCATCGCCCAGATGTTTAACTGCGGAAGATAAAAATTCACCGGCCTGTTTTTTTAATTCTTCCACCAACTCAATAGTGTTAGCAGTATTAAAACCACCAAAACCCATAATGGGTGAATAGTCTACTGCATAATAGCCTGCGTCTGCCACCACATGTATTAAACAAACATCAGCCTGCATAGCTTTGGCTAACTGATATCCTTTTTCGGCAATTAACTGTGCAGAAGGATTGTAATCGAGGGCAATTAATACTTTTTTCATGTTGTAATTTTTAAATTTGAAAGAAAAAGGAAAATGCTTTTATTTGTTCATTTTCAATGCCTTGAATGTATTTTTTAAACAAATTTGTAAGATATAAATTTAAACGGATATACACCAAAATTTAAAGGCTAAAAATGTATAAAAAATTAGTTTAACACATTTGGTTGTAGCAAATGAAACGCATTCTGAATCATTTTAACTTCTATGATATCGCTACTATCAACCGGCTCTCCGTCTATGTGCATGGGGGCATGCTTTAAATTACGAATGGTAATGGCAGGTGCTTGAAAGTAAATAACGTTTTTATGCGTAATTTCATTTACCAATTCTTGCAAACGGTTATTACCTTTTATTTGTTTAAGTAAAGCAAAAGGTATTTTGGCTTTATTCATTTTTTGAATAATTACAATATCTAAAAGTCCGTCGTTTAAGCTAGCGGCTGGTGCAATAGTTAAATTATTGCCAAACTGATTACTATTGGCAATTGTAATTGCAAAGGCATCGGTATAAAATGAAAAATCGTTTAGTTGAACTTCAAATTGAAAAGGCTGTGCTTTAAAAAAATTGATGAGGCTTTCTTTTGTATAAGTAAATAATCCGCGCTTTGAGTTCATAGCAAAACGATGTGCCACCTGGGCATCAAAACCTAGTCCGCTAAGCATACAAGAGTAATAATGATTTAAAGTAAACGCGTCAACAGGTTGTGCTTTACCATCAAAAATAATTTTTAATGCAGCTTTTGGTTTTTTAGGAATATTTGCCGCAAAGGCTAATCCGTTACCTGAACCTACGGGTATAATGCCAAAATGAACTTTGTAATGGCGCAAAGCCTGGGTAACCTGATTAACGGTACCATCGCCCCCGGAAATAATTACATCGGTAATACCTTCGTTTTCAATTTTATCTTTTACTATATCATAATTAGCAATGGGCGAAGTTGGTAAAATTTCAAAAGGAATATTTCGGGCACTTGTTTCAGATTCAATTAACTGAATAAGGGCGTCTTTCTTAGTGGCACCTGAAATGGGATTCACTAAATAAATAATTTTACGGGCCATGTTTGCAACAATTAGAAAATAGAGAATACAAATGGAATGAAACCGAAGCAAGCATTACCATTTTAGTAATGCACTTGCCCAGGTAAATCCGCTGCCAAAAGCAGCCAAACAAACAAGATTACCTGTTTTTATTTTGCCTTGCTCCCAAGCTTCGCAAAGGGCTATGGGTATAGATGCCGCTGTTGTGTTGCCATAATGCTGAATATTATTGTATACTTTTTCATCGGGTAATCCCAATTGCTGTTGTACAAACTGCGCTATGCGTAAATTGGCCTGATGGGGGATTAACATATCCAAATCGGCCGGCTGATAATCATTGGCCTGCAAGGCCTCTTTAATTACTTCCGGAAATTTTACCACTGCTTTTTTAAAAACGGCGGGGCCATCCATGAACGGAAAATTCTCTGCATTGTCTATCATAGCATGACTCATAAACATATCTGCAATGGGTGCATCATTAAAGGTTGCATAATTTTTAGTGCCCCAATAGTTGGCATGGGTTCCGGGATTATACATGGCTAAAATTTCAGCCGATTCACCATCACTATGCAAGTGTGTACTTAAAATTCCACGATTTGTATCTTCACTTGGCTGCAGCACCACGGCACCGGCACCATCACCAAAAATAACACTTACATTACGACCACGGGTGCTAAAATCTAAACCAAAGCTGTGTTTTTCAGAACCTACCACCAATATATTTTTATACATGCCGGTCTTTATAAACTGGTCTGCTACACTTAATGCATACACAAATCCACTGCATTGATTTCTGACATCCAAAGCACCCACTTCTTTCATTTTTAAAGCACGTTGCAATAAAACACCGCAACCGGGAAAATAATAATCGGGTGAAAGGGTGGCAAAAACGATAAAATCAATGTCCTGAGGCGTAATTCCGGAACGCTCAATGGCTATTTTAGCGGCTTCTACACCCATTGTAGTTGTGGTTTCATTGGTACGGTGTGCATATCTACGCTCTTTTATTCCTGTTCTTTCCTGTATCCAGGCATCACTGGTATCCATGTATTGCAGCAAATCATTGTTCGTTATTACTTGTTCAGGAGCATACATGCCAATACCAGCAATTGCAGATCGTATCATAATTCTCAATTTAGAAGTGAAGGTAAAGCAAAATAATTTTGACGGAATGAATTTTGAGTCTATTTTCGCACCCGCAATGAATAAAGTAATCTATACCAAACGTATCAAAAAACCTGTTTAGCGGGAAGGTACTTTGTTTGTGTATAGGCAACATAAATTAAAACCTTCCCTTCAAAGGAAGGTTTTTTTATTGTTATACACTTCATTCAATAAACATAACACAGAGCGTAAAGCAAGCAAACATCATTTATTCACAAAAAAAACAAACAATGAAAGTAGCCGTAGTTGGAGCTACCGGTTTAGTAGGCTCAAAAATGTTACAAGTTTTGGAAGAAAGAAACTTCCCCGTTACTGAATTAATTCCCGTTGCCTCTGAAAAATCTGTTGGCAAACAAGTTATTTTTAAAGGGAACCCACATACTGTAGTTGGTATGGAGCAGGGCATTGCAGCCAAACCGGCAGTTGCTATCTTTTCTGCAGGCGGTGGTACTTCTTTAGAATGGGCACCCAAATTTGCAGCAGCAGGCATTAAGGTAATTGATAATTCCAGTGCCTGGCGCATGGATCCTTCTAAAAAATTAGTAGTGCCTGAAGTAAATGCCAACGTGTTAACCAAAGATGATTTTATTATTGCAAATCCAAATTGTTCTACCATTCAAATGGTAGTTGCTTTGCAACCCCTTCACAAAGCCTATACCATACAACGTATTGTGGTAAGTACATACCAAAGTGTTACCGGCACAGGCAAAAAAGCGGTTGACCAGTTAATGAATGAAAGAAAAGGTATTCAGGGAGAAATGGCTTATAAATACCCCATCGACTTAAATGTAATTCCTCAAATTGATGTGTTTTTAGACAATGGTTACACCAAAGAAGAAATGAAAATGGTGAATGAAACCAAAAAAATTATGCAGGATAACAGTATTCGCGTAACGGCAACCACCGTTCGTATTCCGGTAGTGGGCGGGCATAGCGAAAGTGTAAATATTGAATTTGAAAAAGAATTTGATGTAGCGGAAGTAATAAACTTGTTGAGCAAAGCACCCGGAGTAATTGTACAACAGGATGATGCTGCACAATTATACCCCATGCCGCTTTGGGCGCATGAAAAAGATGAAGTTTTTGTTGGCCGTATTCGTAGAGATGAAACACAGCCCAAAACTTTGAATATGTGGGTAGTGAGCGATAACCTGCGCAAAGGTGCTGCTACCAATGCCGTTCAAATTGCCGAATACTTAATGGATAATCATTTGCTGTAGTATTATGGATTTTATCTTTTTACACCTTCCTTAAAGTTTTAAACTGGCGGGAAGGTGTAATTTTTTTGAATAAATTTAGGGTATGAAGTTATTATCGGCTGCACAACTGCAACAATGGGATGCATTTACCGTGCAACACGAACCCATTGCATCTATCCATTTAATGGAACGGGCAGCATTAGCCTGCACCAAATGGCTATTACAGCAAAATTTTATACAACAACCTGTTTTTATTTTTTGCGGCAAAGGCAATAATGGAGGCGATGGATTAGCCATTGCCCGCCAATTATTTGAGGCCGGCATTATACCATCCGTTTATATTTTGGAATTTGGCAGGCCAGGTACCGATAATTTTCAGGAAAATTTACACCGGCTGCATATATTAGGTCTGGCTGTTCAATATATTTCTACAGAAGCTTTATTACCAATTATTCCTGAAAATGCAGTGATTATTGATGCATTACTCGGTGCAGGACTGAATAAACCACTAAGTGGCTTATATGCAATAATTGTACAGCATATCAATAAAGCTCATTCAATAATAATATCCATCGATGTTCCTACAGGTATGTTTATTGATAGTAGTGTAAATGGGGGTACCGTTGTAAGTGCCCGACATACCCTTTCTTTTCAATGCTATAAATTGTGTTTTTTGGCAGCCGAAAATGCGCCCTATTTTGGGAAAGTACATATTTTGGATATTGGGCTACACCCCCAATTTCTACAAAAATTGGATACTACATTTTCAATGATTGAATTGGATGGCATACAACAATGCATTTCCGTTAGAAATCCGTTTGCACATAAAGGCGCATTTGGACATGCATTACTCATTGCAGGCAGTACAGAAAAAATGGGTGCTGCACTCATGGCAACGGGTGCTGCCTTGCGAAGCGGATGTGGATTGGTTACCACTCAGGTGCCTGCTCAAGCTGCTGCTACATTAAATATTCGCTATCCTGAGGCAATGCTATTAATGAGAGAAGCCGGCTTGAATGATTTTACCCCTTATACATCTGTAGGTATTGGCCCCGGATTGGATGTGAATGATGCATCAGTATTACTGCTTCAACAGCTAATAGCGCATTATGATCAACCTATGGTTATTGATGCAGATGCCCTCAACATTATAGCACAACATAAAGATTGGTTGCAACAATTACCGGCCGGAACCATTCTTACACCACATCCTAAAGAATTTGACCGGGTATTTGGTACATCGGCTAATGAATTTGAAAGAATTGAAAAAGCAGTGCAATTATCTGCTGCCCTTGCCATTACAGTGGTTTTAAAAGGTCATTATACATTAGTAGCACATCAGGGAAAGGGTAGTTTTAATACCAGTGGCAACGTTGGATTAGCCAAGGGCGGTTCCGGCGATGTTTTAACCGGCATTATTACAGCTTTACTGGCACAGGGTTATGCGCCGCAAACAGCTGCACAATTAGGTGTGTATTTACATGGATTGGCAGCTGATCTGGCATTAGAAATCCAATCAGAAGAAAGTTTACTGGCAACCGATGTAATTGAAAATTTAGGCAAAGCATTTTCTTATTGCAAACCGACTGACTTTTTTAATCATTAACCTTCAATAGCACGATTTAAAAAATGAATAACCGGTTGCAGTGCTTCAAAAGCCCGGATAACTTTTTGAAGCAGGACTTTATTGGTTAAATCCTCATCCAATAAGGGTTTTGTGGCAATCCAGCTTTTCAGTTTTAAATAAGTAATAGCCGGATTTTCTTTATCATAACCTTTGGGTTCACGCTGTAAAAACATGCCTTCTTCTCTGCTTAAATCGCCGTACTGCTGTTGAAAAGGTTTTGCTTTAATGATATTTCTCCATTCATCCCAACAATAATCAATTTCCTGCCGTACTTTTTGGATCACTTCCTTTGCCGGCATCCAAAGACCGCCACCTACAAAACTTTTTCCCGGTTCCAAATGAAAATAATAGCCTGCCAGGATTGATTTTTTGCCACCCTTGCTAAATGCAGCGCCCATATTGGTTTTATAAGGACTTTTATTGGTACTGAAACGCACATCGCGATTGATGCGAAAAATACAATCTTTGGAATGCAGCGGTAATAAATCGGGTTCCACCTTTGAAAAACCGGATAGTATTTGTGTTGTGAATGCAATAAAATCGGCTCGTGCCGCATCGTATTTTACTCTGTTTTCATTGAACCACTCTTTGTTATTGTGCTTTGCCAAGTGTTGCAGAAAACGGAGGGTAGATAGTTGTAACATATACAAATAAAAATGTTAACAAGAAACGCAAATGGAATTCCGTTAACAAAACAAAGTATTGAATAAAATATTTTATCAATTCAAAAATAGGTTACACTTTAACGTGGCCCCAGTTTTCACCCCGCTTAATACGTGTAATGGCCATTTCGCTTACGCCATATTTCTCGGCCAATTGCTTATAGGTTAGTTTACGCTTGGGGTTAGCTAGCATTTTTTTAATATCTTTCACCTGAGCAAGGGTTAACTTCAATCCCTTTTTAAGTTCAGATGTTCTTTGAAGCAGTTTTTTTCTGGCTGCTTTTACACGGGGGTTATTTTTATTGTGCTCAATCACTTCTTCCTGAGTAGCCCATTTTAAATTTTCGGCACGGTTGTCTTTTTTATTATGATTGAGATGAATAATAAATTTTTCGTTTGCCTTAGGTTTTTTCAGGAATAACTCGCCCACAGCTCTGTGCAAAAGAAAATGGGTATAACTATCCTTTACTTTCAGGCGAATGATGCGATAACCCTCTATCGCAGAGCCTTTTAGCAGGGTGCCGTCTTTTTTAAAATTGGTGGTAAAAGAGGCAATTCTTCCCATGTTGCTTACCATGTATTTTTTTTGAAGGGCATCTGAGTTCGTAAAGGAGAACTGGCGCCACTTTTCGTTGGGTAGGTGTTCAAACATAGTTAAAGGTTATTTATTGTTGCAATAAAGATAGAAATTCATTTTCATCAATTATCTTAATTGTATTAATCTTTTTTGCTTTTTCCAGTTTCCCTCCCGCATCTGCCCCCACTACCAGGTAATTGAGCTTGCTGCTAACACTGCCAACAATAACGCCCCCCCGTTGTTCTACCATCTCTTCTGCCTCATTTCTTTTAAATTTGGTGAGTGTACCTGTAAATAAAAAACTTTGCCCTTGCAGGGTGCTGCTTTGCGTTTCTGTTCGTTTTTCGTTGTAACACTGAATACCCAAAGCCTCTAATTCTTCTAACATAGCCATATTTTGGCGATTGCTAAAAAAATGACGAATACTGTCTGCTACTTTAACGCCAACATCTTCTAATTGTTGTAGCGCCAATGTATCCATTTTTCCCAAATCGAACAAATGGGTAATAGCATTGGCCAATGTTTTGGCAGTTGTTTCTCCAACAAAACGTATACCCAACGCATAAATTAACCGGTGAAGTGGTTGCTTTTTAGAGGCTTCAATGGCTTGCTGTAAATTATCAACCGACTTTTTTCCAAATCCTTCCAATTGTGCAATAGCAGGAAAATCGAGTTTATAAATGCCCGGAATATCTTTCAACAGCCCTAATTCATAAAAACGCCTGATATTAGCTTCTCCCAGGCTTTTAATATCCATGGCATCTTTGCTCACAAAATGAACCATTCTTTCTACCACCTGAGCCGTACATTCTATGTTTACACAACGCCAAACCGCTTCACCGACTTCTTTAAATAGTGGGCTATGGCATACCGGGCAATGGTTAGGGAAATGTATGGCTTTTTCATGGCCGGTTCTTAATTCAGGTAACGATTTTACAATTTGCGGTATTACATCGCCGGCTCTTTCAATTAATACGGTATCGCCAATTTTTAAGTCTTTGTCTTTGATGTACTCTTCATTGTGTACCGATATACTGGATACCGTTACCCCGCCAATGGCTATCGGTATTAGCTTTGCCACCGGTGTAATGGCACCTGTTCTGCCTACCTGAAACTCTATCGAATTTAAAATGGTAGTGGCCTGACGTGCTTTAAACTTATAGGCAATGGCCCACCGTGGGTGGTGACTCGTCATTCCTAATAGATCCTGTAATGATAAACTGTTCACCTTTACCACCATGCCATCTATTTCATAAGGCATTGTATCACGTAAATGCTCAAAAGCTTCAACCTGTTCTATCACTCCATCAATGCCTTGTACAATTTTTTGCTCTTTTACCGGTGCATGCAATCCACATTCCCAAAGCAATTGTAACATGCCTGCATGGGTTTGTAATAAAGCAGACGCGTTTACTTCGCTATCAGCAAATTTTGTGTAATAACTTACGTGATATAAAAATGCTTCCAGGTTGCGTTTAGCAACTTCTTTGGGATCTTTCATCCGTAAACTTCCCGAAGCGGCATTTCTTGGATTTGCCATGATGGGTAAACCCTGTTCTGCTAATTTTTCATTATACAGTTCAAATGCTCGCTTACTCATAATTACTTCACCCCTTATTTCAATTAACTGAATACCATGTTTAGAAAAAGGCGCTGTTAAGGGTATGGAACGAATTTGTTTGATGTTGTTGGTAATATCCTCTCCTTCTACCCCATCGCCACGGGTAACAGCGCGAATTAAAATATCGTTTTCATATACCAGTGAAATGCCGGCACCATCAAATTTTGGTTCCAGTGTATATTCAACCACGGACAAATTGGTCAATTCCCGTACTTTTCTATCCCAGTCTAACAAATCGGCTTTATTATAACTGTTTTCCAAACTTAACATGGGTACCAAATGGGCTACCGTTAAAAAGTTTTGATTCAAACTATTACCCACCCGTTGTGTAGGAGAAACAGGCGTAATTAATTCCGGATGCGCTTTTTCAGTTTTTTCTAATAACTTATACAACCTGTCATATTCATAATCACTAATCAGGGGGGTGTTGGCTACATAATATTGGTATTCATGAAATCGCAATACTTCACGCAACTCTTCAATATTTGCAGCAGCATGCTGCATTGCATCAGGCGCCGATTCCTTTTGAAGCCATTGTTGTGTTAAACGTGATAAACTATGAATATGCTCCGTGTTATACATGCTAAAAAATTAACTTCAAATTTACTGCCTTGCACATAAATTCAATTTTTTTGCCCATGTAAAATTTACACAATGCCTAAAAGTATTACCTTCATTGCCCCAAAATTCCCATACATTTTTTAAGATGTAAGGAAAATACTTGCCAACAATGAAACTGAACAACCACCAAACCGAATTGCCGGAGAAACGGCCACTGATTACCGATGTTCATGCCTTAGTTAATTCCTATCCCCGTGTACCTATTACGGTTGACTGTGTAATATTTGGATTTGACGGACAAGATTTAAAGGTTTTATTAATTAGGAGTGACTTGGAAATGTACAAAGGTAAATGGACCTTGTTGGGCGATTTTGCAGAAGACAATGAAGAATTAGACGATGCAGCTTACCGGGTTTTGAAAATAAGAACGGGCATGACAGATGTGTATTTAGATCAGGTACGCACTTTTAGCAAACCCAACCGGCACCCGGGCGGCAGGGTGTTAACCGTTGCCTATTGTTCTTTACTCAACATACAACACCACGAAGTAAAAATATTAGACAATGAGTTGCACTGGCATAGTGTAAATTCTATCAAAGAAATGGCTTTTGATCATAAAGAAATTTTAGATACCTGCCACCAATGGTTACAAAAAAGAATTCAGGAACATCCGTTGGGCTTTAATTTATTACCCGAAAAATTCTCGCTTCGCGAATTACAGAATTTATATGAAGCCATTTTAGGCATTGAATTAGACCGCCGTAATTTCAGAAAAAAATTTGCTGCCATGGGCCTTTTAATTGATATAGGTGAAATGGAACAGGATGTGCCACACAGACCCGGCAAATTGTATAAGTTCAATTTCCAGAAATACGAAAAGAATAAACGCAAATGGATTGGTATTGATTTCTAAAAAAGGTTCCATAACTTTCCGTTGCAAGAAAAGCACATTTGTGTTCACAGGTGAAATGGGCAGTACATGATAGTTTAATACCCATTGCTGCATTTTTTCGCATCATTCATTCTAACCAAAACACTTAAACATGAGAACAATCACCATTTTATGCTTTTTCGCCTTACCCTTATTTCTTCAGGCACAAAAAGATACCATCCCCACTGAACAAATTAGCATAGCTGCCGGATTAGCCGATCTTTCTTTTACCCAACAGGAATTAGATTCCATGCAACAGGGTATAACGCAATTTTATCACACTTACCAATCGTTACACCGCCAATCACTGCCTAACGATGTGCCCATGAGCTTGTGGCAAAGCCCGGTAGTAGCCGGCATGCATTTTTCTAATCAACAATTACCTATTCATTGGGAAATGCCTAAAACAGTGGTATTACCCACCCATTTAAACGAATTAGCATTTTACTCCATACCTCAATTGGCTTATTTAATTCAACACAAAAAAATTACTTCGGTTGCACTCACCAAATTTTTCATTCAACGCATCAAACAATTTGGCGATACCTTGCAATGCGTTATTACCCTTACTGAAGATTTAGCATTGCAACAAGCCGCACAGGCCGATGCTGAAATAGCCGCCGGCAAATACAAAGGCATGTTACATGGCATACCCTATGGATTGAAAGATTTATTTGCTGTAAAAGGCTATAAAACTACCTGGGGCGCAGCACCCTACAAAAACCAAACCATTGATGAAAATGCTTTTGTATATGAACAATTACGCAAAGCCGGTGCCGTTTTAGTAGCTAAATTTACTTTAGGGGCCTTGGCCATGGGCGATTATTGGTTTGGCGGACGCACCAAAAATCCATGGGATTTAACAAGAGGGTCATCCGGTTCTTCGGCAGGTCCAGCAGCCGCTACTGCAGCAGGATTGGTACCTTTTGCCATTGGCACAGAAACCTGGGGAAGTATTGTTTCGCCTTCATCCACATGTGGCGTTACCGGTTTACGCCCCACATTTGGCAGTATTAGCAGAACAGGCGCTATGACGCTTAGCTGGAGTTTAGATAAAATTGGCCCCATTTGCCGCTCTGCAAATGATGCGGCTATTGTATTTAATGCCATTCATGGTACCGATGGAATAGATGAATTGGCTGTAAACCGCCCATTTAATTACACGCCTAATAAACCCATACAAGCTTATAAAATAGCGTATTCCAAAAACTATTTCGATAATATAACCGATACCTCCAGAAATGAATGGAAAGTGTTAGAAACATTTAAAAAAATGGGGGTTCAATTAATTCCCGTTAATTTTCCCGACAGTGGGGTTTACAATGTCAATATTATGAGTATTGTAATTGGTGCTGAGTGTGCCGCTGCTTTTGATGCATTTACCCGCGGTAATTTAGATGATGAAATGACCCGGCAAAGCCGTTACGACTGGCCCAACCAGTTTAGAGAAGCTAGGTTAATACCCGCCGTAGAATACATCAATGCCAATAGGCACCGTTACTTGCTGATGCAAAAAGTAAATGCATTACTGCAACAATACGATGCAGTTATTTGTCCCACCCGTGGCAGTGGCAACCAGTTGGCCATTACCAATTTAACAGGCAACCCGGTGGTTTGCGTTCCCACGGGTTTTGATAAAAGGTTTCATTTACCCACCAGCATTACTTTTATTGGTAATTTATACGATGAAGGCACACTGTTGCGCATTGCAGAAGCTTATCAGCAGGCAACACCTTGGAACAAAACCTATCCTAAGCTATTTCAATAAAGATGAATAAGTTTTAAAGACTCCGGCAGCTTTTCACAGCTGCTTTTTTTATGCCATCATTCATGGGAAATTACTTTTCATTGTACAATCAAAACAAAAAAGCAAAATAAAAAGCACCTAAAAAAGGCAGTTTTATAACACGATGAAAATTTTTAATCAAAATTTTTATTGAAAATCAATTAGTTATGAAAGCGCTATTAAAAAAGATCGTCAAGACACTAAAAATTCAACAATAGAACACCTACCTTTGCCATCCCAAAAAAATGGGACATTCGCCGGGGGGATAGCCCCGATATCATTTAAACAAACCATATTATGAGTCATCTTCATTTCACTACCAAGCATGCAAACGCGGCTACCGTTAAGCACAACTGGTATGTTGTAGACGGTACTAATCAAACCGTAGGGCGCATTGCTTCAAAAATTGCCGCTGTATTAAGAGGCAAAAACAAAGCATACTACACACCGCATGTAGACTGTGGCGATTATGTTATTATCATCAATGCCGATAAAGTTGTTTTAACCGGCAATAAAATGGATGATAAAATGTACATTAACTTCTCAGGTTATCCCGGCGGTAAAAAAGAAGAAGCAGCCAAAGATTTATTAAAACGCAGACCTGAAGTGCTTTTAGAAAGAGCCATTAAAGGCATGCTACCTAAAAATCGCCTCGGCCGCAAAATGTTCAATAAATTGTTTGTTTATGCAGGCAGCGAGCATCCACATAGTGCACAACAACCCAAAGAATTAAAATTTTAATCTAATTTATAACATCAATTCCAAATAAATGGAAAAGCAAAAAAACGCAGTTGGTCGCCGTAAAGAAGCCGTAACCCGGGTTTTTATTAGTAAGGGTGAAGGTAAAATTACCGTGAACGACAAAGATTATAAAGAATATTTTCCTTTGGTTTACTTACAAAACCAGGTAGAGGCCCCTTTAAAGACTGCTGAAGTAATTACCAAATTTGATGTAGTTATCAATGCACAAGGTGGTGGTTTAAAAGGCCAAGCCGAAGCAGCAAAATTAGGCATAGCCCGTGCTTTACTAGAAGTAAACCCCGAGTTTAGGCCTGTATTAAAAGCCGCCGGATACTTAAAACGTGATCCCCGCAGTGTTGAACGTAAGAAATTTGGTCATAAAAAAGCCCGTAAGAGCTACCAATTCAGCAAACGTTAATCAGTATTGGATTACGCAAACCCTATCATTCAAACTATTTATACAAACACAATGGAAAATAATACTTCACTACAGCAGCAGTTGTTAGAAGCCGGTGTGCATTTTGGCCATTTAAAAAAGAAATGGAATCCTAAAATGTTACCTTACATCTATGCAGAAAAAAAAGGGATTCACATTATTGACCTGAACAAAACAGTAGACCATCTTCAGGAAACAGCCGCCGCTATGAAGCAAATTGCCAAGAACGGTAAAAAAATTATGTTCGTGGCTACCAAAAAGCAGGCTAAAGAAATTGTGGCTGAATGCGCAAAACGCGTAAACATGCCCTTTGCTACTGAACGTTGGTTAGGTGGTATGCTCACTAACTTTAATACTGTTCGTAAAAGCGTTAAAAAAATGCAGAGCATTGAAAAAATGCTGAACGATGGCAGTGCAGACAGCCTAACCAAAAAAGAGCGCCTTACGCTTAGCCGCGATAAAGAAAAAATGGAAAAAGTATTAGGTGGTATTGCCCAAATGAGCAGACTGCCCGCAGCTTTATTCTTAGTAGATATTGGTGTAGAACATATTGCTTTAGCAGAAGCCAAACGTTTAGGTATTACAACTTTTGGTATGGTAGATACCAATTGCGATCCTAACAAAGTTGATTTCCCTATTCCGGCTAATGATGATGCCACTAAATCAATTGCCATCATTACCAATTATTTAACCGCTGCTATTGCAGAAGGTTTGGCAGAACGTCAGGCAAATAAAGAAGAAGAAGATACCAACGATGATGCAAACGAATTAGAAGCAAAAGCACGCAGACTGGAAGCTGAAGCACAAAGTGAAGCCGCACGTACCCGTAAAGGTGGCCGTGGTGCAGAACCAGGTGCCGGTGCACCAAAACGCAGAGTGCCCAACAGTCGCAGACCTGCAGGTGGTGGCAGATAAAATATATACGGTACATTGAGCCCGAATGAATCATTTATTTTGTGCCCGGCTGTAGTAATTTATTCCAACTTCCGTTGCGTCGCACACTGCAACACCTGTACTTTCTTCAACATTTCATAACCTGTAAACAACACAGCGTTTATAAAAGTATAGGTAACTTTGCAAAAATTTTTTCAATGACTAAATAATTTTACAAATGAGTACATCCGTTTCTATAACCGCAGCCGATATTAATAAATTGCGCCAGGCAACCGGCGCTGGTATGATGGACTGCCGTAAAGCTTTAACCGAAACCAATGGCGATTTTGAAGCAGCTATTGACTGGTTGCGCAAACAAGGTCAGAAAGTTGCTGCTAAACGTAGCGATCGTGAAGCAAAAGAAGGTGTTATTATTGCAAAAACCACTGCCGATAATACAACCGGCTTCATTGTATGCATTAGTTGCGAAACTGACTTCGTTTCAAAAAATGCCGATTTTGTTGCTTTTGCACAATCTATTGCTGATGCAGCAGTGGCCAACAATGTAAAAAGTGCTGAAGAATTAAACGAAGTAATCGTAAACGGTGCCAAAGTATCCGATTTAATTAATGATAAATTAGCTGCTATCGGCGAAAAAATAGGCATTCAGAAATTTGAAAGAATTGAAGCACCTTATGTTGCCTCATACATTCATGGTGCCAACCGTATGGGTGTGTTGGTTGGTTTAAATAAAGCCGCTGCTGAAGCAGGTAAAGATCTGGCCATGCAAATTGCAGCTATGAACCCTGTAGCAATTGATGCCGACTCTGTTCCTGCAGATGTAGTAGAAAGAGAAAGAGCCATTGTTACCGAACAAATTGCCGCCGATCCTAAAATGGCCGGTAAACCTGCAGAAATGATTGCTAAAATTGCAGATGGCAAATTAAATGCCTTCTTTAAAGAGCAAACATTACTGGCGCAGGCATTTGTAAAAGATGGCAGCAAAAGCGTAGGCGATTACCTGAAATCGGTAGATGCTGATTTAAAAGTAGTTTCTTTTAAGCGTATTGCATTGGGATAATATAATTTATTATGACTATATTTTAAAGGGAACCCACAAGGTTCCCTTTATTCATTTTGAAACTTCTGCAAAAAATCAGGTTATTTGCAGTATAATCAATTCTTTTAATTATGCTGCCTAAATACAAACGCATTTTACTGAAGCTATCCGGAGAAGCCCTTGTTGGTGATGTAAAAAATGGTGATCCCTTCGATCCAAAAATCATTGAACAATATGCACAAGACATTAAATTAGTAACCAACCTTGGTGTTCAGGTAGCCATTGTAATTGGAGGCGGTAATATTTACAGAGGCATGAATGAAGCTGAAAGTGGTATTGAAAGGGCACACGGCGATTATATGGGCATGCTGGCAACTGTAATCAATGCAATGGCCATGCAGGCAATGCTGGAAAAAATTGGCGTATATACCCGTTTACAAAGCGCTATTAATATGGAGCAGGTGGCCGAACCCTATATCCGCAGAAAAGCATTGCGTCATTTAGAAAAAGGTAGGGTAGTTATTTTTGGTGCCGGCACAGGCAACCCTTATTTCACTACAGATACTGCCGGTTCATTAAGAGCCATTGAAATGAAAGCAGATGTTATTTTGAAAGGTACAAGGGTAGATGGTATTTACAACGCCGATCCCGAAAAAGAACCCAATGCCAAAAGATTTGAAAATATCAGCTTTCAGGAATGTATTAACCAAAACCTGAAAGTAATGGACATGACAGCTTTTACACTCTGCATGGAAAATAAATTACCCATTATTGTTTTTGATATGAATAAACCGGGTAACCTGCTTAAAGTAGTAGAAGGAATGAATGTAGGAACACTGGTACAGTAACCCTTCATCCGCTCATAAAATTTATTTGATACAACATAGCTCCATAGCTAATTTCATGGTTTATGAGAAAAGCAATTTTATCAGGTGCTGTTATGCTCTGCTGCATGCTGCAAGCAGCAGCCCAACGCTCAATTTCTGTAAACGAGGCTGTGAACCTTGCACTTCAACATAATTTTAATATTCAAATTGCCAAAAGCAATATTCAAATTGCCAAAATAAACAACAATATAGGTGTGGCTGGGGGCTTACCAACCATAACAGGTACTGCTACCAATCAGGAAAGTATTGTCAACATCAATCAAAAAATCAACAGTGTAACCGGCGATAGAGATTTAACCCGCAATGGCGCCACCAGTAATAATTTAAATGCCGGCATTGCAGGTACTATGGTGTTGTATAATGGTTACAGAGTAATTACTACAAAAAAACAATTAGAAATGATTCAGGCACAAAGCGAATCTTTTTTTAATTCGCAGGTACAAAATACGATTGCGGCAGTAATGACGAAATATTTTGATGTAGTTCGGCAACGCAGCTATATGAAAACTTTGGAACAAAGTATTGAAGTATCCAAAAAACAATTGGAAATTATAGCAGTGAAACGCAAAATTGGCTTTGCCAATGATGCTGATTACTTTCAGGCTGAAATTGATTTACATAGTAAAGAGCAGGACCTTCAATCACAAAAAATTATTCTGGAACAAGGAAAAGCTGATTTGTTTAATCTACTCAGTATGCCCGCAGATTCTTCTGCAATGTTTACTGATTCTATTGCTATTGAAAACAATATAAAATTAGAAGATGTTCTAAATAAATTTAACCAGAATCCGGATATTGTAGCGGCTGATCAGCAAATTACCATTAACACACTCGCCGAAAAACAAACTGCTGCACAACGGTATCCAACCTTGCGTGTTAATAGCGGATTGAATTACGGAAGAAATTCCAGCAATGGCGGGCAAATTTTATTAAACCAGTCGTATGGCCCTTATGTTGGGCTTGGTTTATCCGTACCCATTTATAATGGAAGCATTTTAAAACGGCAACAACAAGCTGCTGCCATCAATACACACATTGCAAGAGTGCAAAAAGATGCCACCATTTTAAATTACCAAACCGATCTCACAAAAACATATCAAATGTATATCCATACATTAGATTTGATCGCCACCCAATACGCCATTAACCGGTTAACCGAACAATTGGTGAATTTAACCCTGCAGCGTTTTAGTTTATCGCAGGCTACTATTTTGGAAGTAAGAGCCGCACAACAAAGTTTTGAAGAAGCAGGTTATAAATTGGTGAATTTAAATTATGCCGCAAAAGCTGCAGAAATTGAATTAAAAAGGGTGGCTGGCATTTTGGCACCTTAAGTTTACTATCTTCCCATTTTATAAAAAAGGGCTATGCACATTGTATCAAAATTACCGCAGGTAGGTACTACCATTTTCACTATAATGAGCCAGTTGGCACAACAGCATCACGCCATTAATCTTGGGCAGGGATTTCCTGATTTTATGATGGATGAGGCCTTAATTGATTTGATACAAAAAGCCATGACAGATGGTTGCAATCAGTATACGCATACCAATGGTTTACCTGCTCTACGGAATGCCCTTGCCGAAAAGGTAAAAAAATTGTACAACACCTCCATCCATCCTGAAACACAAATTACCATTACCCCGGGCGGCACCTACGCCATTTACACCGCACTCACTTCGTTTTTATATTCCGGCGATGAAGTGATTGTTTTTGAACCGGCATACGACAGCTATGTTCCCAATATTGTTTTAAATGGCGCTAAACCGGTTTTTATTGCATTACAATATCCCGATTATTCAATTCCCTGGCATGAAGTAGCGCAGAAAATCAATTCCAAAACAAAAGCCATTATCATCAACTCACCCCATAACCCAACAGGTGCTGTATTAAGCGAGCAGGATATTATGACTTTGAGAACACTGGTAGCCAAGACCAAGATAATGATAGTGAGTGATGAGGTATATGAACATTTAATATTTGATGCTATCCCGCACCAAAGCCTGCTACGCTATCCAGATTTGATAGAAAGAAGTTTTATCATTTTTTCGTTTGGAAAAACCTATCATTGTACAGGCTGGAAGTTGGGTTACTGCATAGCAGCAGCACCATTAATGCAGGAATTTAGAAAAGTACACCAGTTTAATTGCTTTAGTTGCGATACCCCCAAACAATATGCTTTGGCAACTTATTTACAGGAAGAGGATAAATATGTACAATTGGGTGCGCAAATACAAAAAAAACGCGATTTTTTTAGAACATTAATGCAGCAAACGGGTTTTGTTTGTATTCCTTCACACGGAAGCTATTTTGAATGTTACAGTTATGCTGCATTATCTAATAAGTCCGATACAGAATTTGCAGTTGAATTGGTACAAAAAGCCGGTGTAGCCACCATTCCGGTTTCTGCATTTTATCATCATAAAACCGATGAAAAGGTACTTCGCTTTTGCTTTGCCAAAAAGGAAGAAACACTTCTGGAAGCAGCAGAACGATTTAAACACTTATAAATCAAAAAAATTTGTGTGAATTAACAGCAATTGTATGTTTTATTTCCATTCTTTTCATACGTTTGTTTAATGCATACTTCCTCCGAAAAGGAATTAATTTTATCCACCAAACCGTTTGCCAAAGAAATTCGCTGGAAGAGCTGGTATTATACACTTTCTACTACAGTTTTATTAATTGCAAGTTTAACAGGTTCTTTTTTACTACCGGGCATCCTAATTAAATTGGCTTTTAGCATTTTCAGTGCTTTACTGCTTTCCCGCATGTTCATTATTTTTCATGATTTTCAGCATCATACTATTTTAAACAAATCGTTTGCTGCCAATATTTTATTTACCATTTTTGGTGCTTACATGATAACACCGCCAAGTATCTGGAAACGTTCGCATGATCACCACCACAACAACAATGCTAAATTGTACAGCGCCAGTATTGGTTCCTATCCGATTATGACCAAACAAAAGTTTTATGCTGCGAATAAAAAAGAGCAAAGTATTTATCTGGCTATCCGGCATCCACTCAATATGTTCTTTTCTTATTTTACTATGTTTATGTTTGGCATGTGTGTTCGGTCGTTTCTCAGTTCAAAGAAAAGACATTGGGATTCTGCCATCGTTTTGCTGATACACGTTGGCATCGCCATTGTTTTATGGGTTCATTTTGGATGGCAAATTTGGTTTTTTGTATTCTTTCTGCCTTTCTTCTTATCACACATGCTGGGTGCATATTTATTTTATGCGCAACATAATTTTCCCGGTGCTACTTACCGTTGCAATACAGAATGGAGTTATGCTGCTGCTGCATTAGAATCTTCCAGCTATATGAAAATGAGTACCTTATGGCAATGGTTTACTGCAAATATTGGCTACCATCATATTCATCACCTCAATTGCAAAATTCCTTTTTACCGCTTACCCGAAGCAATGGCACATATACCTGCCCTACAGCAAGCAACGGTAACCAGTTTGCGTCCTAAAGATATTATTGCCTGCCTTCGTTTAAAAGTTTGGGACCCCGATCTGAATAAAATGGTTCCTTTAGATAGTTAGTGCAAATTGGCTTTAAAAATTAATGCATTCAATTAATCAGTTAGCTTTTTTTCAAGTATAGTTACCCGTTGTGCCAACTGATCTAAATTACGAAAATGAATATAAGCCTTTCTGTATTTATTGGCATCAAAGGCTGGTGAACCCATATAAACTTCTCCCGGCTTTGTAATGCTTTTGGATATGCCTGATTGTGCTGTAATAATTGTATTATCGGCTATTTGCAAATGACCCACAATACCAACCTGTCCGCTAAACATACAATTTTTACCCACTTTTGTTGATCCCGCAATCACTCCATGTGCTGCGATGTAAGTATTTTCGCCCACTTCTACATTATGGGCAATATGTATTAAATTATCAAACTTTACGCCTTTTCTTAAAATAGTTGAACCCAATGTTGCACGGTCAATAGCACAATTGGCGCCAATTTCAACATCATCTTCTATTACAACATTACCAATCTGTGCAATTTTTTTATTGCCTTCATTTTGCGGATCAAATCTAAAACCATCACTCCCAATAACAGTACCGGAGTGAATAATACAATTTTTTCCAATGTGTGTTTCTGAATAAATTTTAACACCCGCAAACAAGGTGGTATTATCGCCAATTACACAATTATCGCCAATATATACCTGCGGATATATTTTAACACCATTGCCTATTCTCGTATTTTCACCAACATAAGCAAATGCACCGGCATAAATTTGCTCACCAATTATTGCCGATGGCTCAATATGTGCATTGGGTGCAATACCGGTTTTATTCAGCTTTATCTGATTGTATAGTTCTAATAATTTTGCAAAAGCAGTTTGTGCATTTTCTACCCTTATTAATGTTGCCGTTACCGATTCTTTTGCTTCAAAATCTTTATTCACAATTACAATAGAAGCCTTTGTGGTATACAGGTATTGCGTATACAAAGGATTGGCTAAAAAAGATAACGAACCCGTTACGCCTTCTTCTATTCTGGATAAAGTAGATACTGTTACTGTGGCATTACCTTCTATTGTACCCTGAAGCATGTCTGCTATTTGTTGTGCCGAAAATTGCATAATTTATTTTTAATATATTTTAAATGAAATTTGCAGAATAATTTTAAAGGTAACAGAATTTTGTACGCCTGTTGCAATGAAATGCTAAAGTTTGGAACCCATAAAAAAAGGCAACTAAAAACGCTGCCTTTTATTTGTGCAACAGGTTGGAGTTGAATTGCACTTTTGGTTGTTATAGGGGCTGTAATTTATTGCATACTCAATTCATTAATAGCCTGCTTTGGTACCAGCAAATGGGTTACATGCTCTGTAATCATTTGTCGTGGCAATTGAAAAGTGGCTGTTTGTAGAATGTTTTCGGACGAATTGCCTATTTTAATGGTATAAGTACCCGCATCGGCAATCCATGCAGATTGCGTGGTTTGAAAAGATGCAATATCGGCAGGTGAAATGATAAATGTTAAGGTTTGCGATTCGCCGGGTTGTAATAGTTTTGTTTTGACAAAGGCTTTTAACTCTTCAGAAGGCTTATCAATATCACTTTTTGGTGCCGTTATATATACCTGAATTACTTCCTTTCCGGCTCTTTTGCCTTTATTAGTAATTGTTACAGAAGCAGTAATATTTTTTTTCATTTCAGTAGTACTGAGGTGAATAGACTTTGTTGAGAAATGAGTATACGATAATCCATAACCGAAAGGATAAGCCGGTTGTACATGAAATGTATTAAAATAACGGTAACCAACATAAATGCCTTCTTCATACACCACTTCAGCCGGATTACCCATTAAAGAGAACCCTTTGTGCCGGGCAGGTTGCAACTCTTTTCCCGGGAAATTTTTTGCAGAAGGCTCATCCTGATAATTTATGGGAAAAGTAACTGCTAATTTTCCGGAAGGACTTACTTTACCACTAATGATATCTGCAATAGCATTTCCTGCCTCTAAACCAGGTTGCCAGGCCAATATAATAGCATCCGGCATATTACGCCAACTGGCTGTTTCTATTACACCGCCAATATTTAATACTACAATTACTTTTTTATTTTTTGCATGAAAGGCATCGCAAACCTGGCGAATCATATTTTTTTCGGCATCTGATAAAGTAAAATCATTGTCTACTTTTCTGTCGGCACCTTCTCCTGCATTTCTACCAATGGTAATAATTGCAGCCGCTGCTTTATCGGCTTCAGTTTGCAACAAAGGCAATTCTAAATCCATTTCTTTTACACGAGGTACCAACTCAAAAAAGAAACGGGGTTTAGGTTGTTTGGCTTTTTCGGTTGTAATGTAAGCAGTATAAGCATCTATTAAATTTTTATCAATGGTAAAACCAGCATTTAATAATCCCTGTTCTAATGATACAGTGTAGGCTTTATTTACATCACCACTTCCGGTTCCTCCGGCAATAATATCATAGGATGTATTGCCTAACAAAGCCACTTGTTTTTGAGTGGTATTCATCAATGGTAATGCGTTGTTATTGTTTTGTAACAGCACCATACCTTCAGCAGCCGCTTTTCTGGATAGTGCCGCATCTGCTTTTAAATTGGGCTGATCGGTATAAGCATATTTTTTATGAGTAGGCGATTCTAAAATTAAATCAACCACCCTTGCGGCATTTCGGTCAATAATTTTTTCATCTAAAGTTCCGTCTTTTACTGCTTTTAGAATGGCATTGTATTGCAAAATAGTGCCCGGCATCAGTAAGTCATTGCCTGCTTTCATTTGTGCAACAGCATCTTTTCCACCAAACCAATCGGTCATCACCAAACCTTTAAAGCCCCATTCATCGCGTAAAATTCTGGTCAGTAAATCCTTGCTTTCTGAGGCATACGTTCCATTAATTAAATTGTAGGATGACATCACTGTCCATGGTTTGGCTTCTTTCACGGCAATTTCAAAACCTTTTAAATAAATTTCACGTAATGCCCTTTCACTCACAATGGTATTTACGCTGTTTCTATTTGTTTCCTGATTATTGGCAACAAAATGTTTAATAGAGGTGCCTACTCCGTTTTGTTGAATTCCGTTTACAAATGCTGCCGCAATATGTCCTGAAACAAATGGGTCTTCAGAATAATATTCAAAATTTCTACCGCCCAATGGATTGCGTTGTATATTCATGGCAGGTGCCAGTAACACATCAATACCGTATTCTTTCACTTCCTTCCCAAAAGCCCTGCCCACTTGTTGTACCAATGCTGTATCCCAAGATGAGGCCAGCAAAGTTCCCACCGGCCATGCGGTGGCATAATAAGTTTTGTTAGGATGATTGGATCTGAATGGATTGATGCGTACGCCGGCCGGACCATCCGACAGGGTTAATGAAGACAACTCAAGACTTTCAATGGCATGTGTTCTGCCCGCAGCACCCGGAACTTTTTCGGGAATGGAAGCATCTTTTGGTAGCGATGGTGGTAATTGAAATCCGGCAATTTCATGTTTTCCGGTATCGGTTTTTTTATCTGATGCAGCAGTTGGGCCGGGCAATCGCATACCCATTCCTACTACTAATTCAACTTTTTGTTCCAAGGTCATCCGTGCTATTAAATCATTGGCTTTACCCGATTGGGCATATAGCGTGGGTGTGCTGCATAGTATAGCAAGGGCAGGCAATAGTGTAGAAAGTTTCATGATTATATATTAATGAAACATAAAGTTCATACCAATGTGAACACCTTTCATTGATAATTATCAAAAAACTAACGATGCGCCCTAATACGGCTCAGTGTTTCCTGCGTAATACCTAAGAATGAAGCGATATAAGATAATGGTACCCGCTGCAAAATAGTAGGATGCTCATCAGCCAAACGCCGGTAACGATGTAAGGCGGTTTCAAATTGTATGGCATCCATTCTTTGCTGAGAAGAAATCAATGAGCGGGTTAACAATTTACGCAGCCAGCGTTCCACATCATGGTATTCATCGCACAAACGCATCAAATCATCATGATGTATACCCATGATAACAGATGGCTCAATGGTATGGATATTCAGTTTGCTGGGTGTACGTTTAAAAAAACTGGTAATAGAAAGAAAAAAAGTACCATCCATGGCCAGCCATTCGGTAATTTCTTTGCCATGTTTAAAATAATAAATACGGGCCAAACCGGAAGATACAAAATAAATATAATCTGAAACAATGCCTTCTTTTAGCAGTAAATAATCCTTGGGCAATTTCCATTGTTGCCATTGTTGTAAAAAAGCCTGTAAACTATTTTCAGAAAAATAGCCGGTTGCAGAAATTTTTTGGGTCAAACGGTCCATAGTACATACCAACTTTGTGCCAACGAAATTAGGCTTTAGTTCAATAGAAAGTTATAAAAATGCTGAATAGCAATTCTACCCGATTTATGATTTATTTTTAGCATTATCCGGATTCATTTTTTCAGTATTTACTTTAAAACCTGGTGCAGTATAATTATCAGGCAGATAATCAGAAGGGATAGTGGTCTGATTTCCATCTCGCAAATTGGTATAATGCGCCGACATAATTTCTACGCCTGCTTCATTAAAAGTATCTTGTATATTGGCGTGCAAAAGGGAATATAATTCTGCCTGCTTATTGGGTTGTTTCGTGTAGGCATTAATCTGATAACTTACATAAAAGTCATTCAACGAAGTTTGCAATACAAAAGGTTCCGGATTTTTTTCAACATACGTTGTAGCTAATGCAGCTTTAATTAATAAAGCATGCACCTGACGCCATGGAGTATCATACCCAATGGTAATGGTTGTATGCACAATTAAACCTCGTTCCGGCGCATCGCTGCTGTAATTAATGGTATGGCTATTTAAAATAGTAGCATTGGGAATAGAAATTATTTCATTTTTAATGGTTCTAATGCGTGTAACCAACAAGGTTTTTTCAATCACATCGCCTGTAACATCTGCAATTCGAGTACGATCGCCCAATTTAAATGAGCGCATATAAGTTAATACCAACCCTGCAATAATATTACTGAGCGAACCGGAGGATCCAAATGTAAATAACACACCCAAAAAAACTGAAACGCCTCTGAATACCGGGCTATTTGAACCCGGCAGATAGGGAAAAATTACAATAAGCAAAAAAGCAAACAAAAGAATACGTACAATTTGATAAGAAGGGTTTGCCCAATCTGCATAAAAACCCGGAATAGATAAAGCGCCCTTTTCAATTTCGTTTTTAAGATAACGAATGCCTTTTAAAACCAATCTAAATACAAACAGTATGACTATAATGGTGATTAAGTTGGGCAAATAATCCCAAATACCAAGTAAAATTCTTTTTAACGGATCAACAAAATAGGATAATAATTTTGTAGCTATTGTTTTTGTCCATGGAAAAATTCCAAACACTAACGGAAATGCAAGATAAATTGCGATGAAAATGATGATCCATTTTATAATACGCAGCGCAGACTTAATCAGATTTATTTCCTGTTCAACAGAAAGTAATTCATAATTTTTTATTTTAACACCTTGAATCCGTGCATGATGCGTTGAAGCAATATTTGTTTCAATTTTTACAAATAATTTTATAACATAATGTACTACAAATATCAATACAACAATTACAATTAATGCCAGAATAATTTGCTTAAGAATATTTTGCCAACTTGTTTCCTGGCGATAATTCTGAATGGCAGTTTTAATTTTTAACCAATAAGAATTTGCCAATTGCAGTTTACCCATATTCTCCCATAACGCATCATTTTCTGTAATACTCATCAATACTAAATCATGAAACACTATATCTACCGTACTTTCATTATCCACAATACTTAGCGAATCAACAGCAAAATTATAATTATCGGCCAATGCCTGAATTCGATTGTTAATAGCATTTGCTCTGTCGGCAGCAGAAAAACTACCTAATGAAGTATAAACAGTAAACAAGGTATCACCAAAAGGAGCTACAACATAACCATGCATTATTTTTTTTAATGAATCAATTTTTTGTTTTTGCACGGCCACACGAAGGCTGTCTTTTTGTTTCAAAACATCCAGTTGCTGCTGCAAGGCTTGTTTTTGTTGTGTATTGGTGGCGGAAAAATTTTGTAACGCAAGAATGAGGTTTATTTTTTTTAAAGAATCGGCTTGCCTTTCTAATTCAATTTGTTTCAATTGATTGGCTTGTTGCTGAATATATATTTGCTGAGCTGAATCAGTATGTAAAGCAAGGGTATCTTTTTTGCGCTGTGCCATTATTGCAATGGGCAGTAGCATCCAACACAGAATTATTATTGCATTTATCTTTTTCATCAGGCATAAATTTAATACATTTCAGTCATTCCCATTTGAGCCATGCAACATGATGTTGAGAAAAGAAAAAGATATATGTTTTAAGTTAAGAAAGCATAAAAACCCAGATCTTTTCCGGTCATTTGTTTGGTTAACAAAGCAATTTGACCGGTATGATAAGAAAAATGTTCGGTTACATGAACAAGAATGGCAATGCCACTCATTTCATAAATTTGAACAGAATAGTTTTTCAACAGGCAATCAGAGGAACAATTATTTGCTATTTGAACGGCTGCCTCTAAAACCGCATTCAATTGCTTTAACAATGCCGCTTTAGATAATTGAGGTTTTTGCTCAAACTCTGCATTCCTATTGCGTTGAAAACCCTGCGCTCCTAAAGTTGCCAGTATATATTGGCTGATGTTTCCGCAAAGATGCAATACCAGATTGCCAATACTGTTACTAACGGTATTGTATTGCTGCCAAACCTGTTGTTCAGACAATAAGGTAAAGCAATACTCCGTTTTCTTTACATTTTCCTGCCAGTAAAACAGACAGGTTTGTACCAATGCTTGTTGAATATCATCAACCATAACAATAATTTTACCAGCCATCGCCATCTAATAAATTACCCAGACCGCCGAGTACACTTCCTTCTTCTTTCCTTTTAAAAGTTGCGTATTGTAAAATGCGGCCGGCCAGGCGGCTAATTGGCAAAGTTTGTATCCATACGGTTCCCGGCCCCCTGAGTGTGGCAAAGAAAACCCCCTCACCGCCAAATAATGTATTTTTAATACCTCCTACAAATTGAATGTCGTATTGAACAGTTGCAGTAAACCCAACAATACAACCTGTATCTATTTTAAGTAACTCGCCGGGTTGCAACTCTTTTTGTTCAACATGTCCGCATGCATGTACAAAGGCCATACCGTCACCTTCTAATTTTTCCATTATAAATCCTTCCCCGCCAAACAAACCCGTTCCTAATTTTCTTTGAAACTCAATGCCAATACTTACCCCTTTGGCTGCACAGAGAAATGCATCTTTCTGGCAAATTACTTTGTTGCCCAATCGATTAAGATCGAGAGGAATAATTTTGCCGGGGTAAGGTGCAGCAAAGCTTACATGCTTTTCCCCGGCACTAACATTTGTGTAGGCAGTCATAAACAGATTCTCACCCACAAGCATGCGCTTCCCGGCCGAAAATAATTTGCCTAACAATCCGTTATTCTGGTTACTGCCATCTCCAAAAATAGTTTGCATGATAATACCATCTTCCATCATCATAAAGGCACCGGGTTCAGCAACTGCGGTTTCATTGGGATCTAATTCTACCTCAACATATTGCATTTCTTCACCAATAATCCTATAGTCAATTTCATGATTTTGAATCATACCAAAAATTTTGTGTGAAAATACAAAAGGTTTTGCTGTATTTTGAATAGAAATAAAAAACAAAAAAGCCGTTATGAAAATATCATAGCGGCCTTTTGTGAAAAACTTTAGGTTTTAAAACCAGCTTCCTATAAAAGCTTCATTTACATGTTTCAATTGCAGGCCCTTTCTTTTTTGAACATGCTTTCTGTGATTGTATAAAGTAATTAAAATCAATAACAGGAAGATGATGGTAAAAGGTGGAATGGCCAAAAAGCTAATCCATTTTCCACCAAACATTCTGCGCATGGGCTTGCGTAAACGTTCTGCTATTAAATACATGGAAGGTACAATTACAAGCGTCATAAAGAATGCAAATGCCAAACCAAAAATAATGGTCCATGACAATGGCTTCCAGAACACAACATTATCACCTCCAAAAAAGATATGAGGATTTAATTCAGAAAATAAAGTAATGAAATTGATATTAAATCCAACTGCAATAGGAATAAATGCAAGGATGGCAGCCAATGCAGTAAGCAATACAGGTATAATACGGGTTTTTCCTGCAGCAATCACTGCTTCTCTTGTCTTCATACCACGGCCTCTTAGTTCATCGGCAAATTCTATTACCAGAATTCCATTTTTTACCACAATACCTGCAAGGCCAACAATACCCAATCCTGTCATTACAACAGATACCTGCAAACCAGATATTGCAAAGCCGAGTAAAACACCTATTACACTAAACACAATTTCTGTTAATATAATAACGGGTTTACTAACGCTATTAAATTGTAGTACCAAAATAATTAAAATAAGCCCCAATGCTATTAATAAAGCTTTACTTAAAAATACACCGGTTTCGGCTTGTTGTTCTCCCTCTCCGGTTTGTTTAATGGTAACACCTGCCGGTACTTTGGGTTTAAACTGGTCAATGTATTTTTTAATTACCTGATTTACGCCCGTTGCATCATAACCCTGATTGATTAATACATTAGAGCGAAGGGTAATTAACCGTTTCTGATCTTTCCGTTTAACACTACCCAAAGTAGTGGTAGGTTCTACTTTTACCAATGCACTAATGGGAATATTTTTTACGGCGCCACCTGCTGCCATATCGCGGAAGGAGATGCGCATATTCAATAGATCATTTAAATTTTGGCGCTGATAATCCTGGCTACGCAGTTGAATTTTATATTCATCTTTTCCCTCTTTAATTTTTGATACTTCTTTTCCAAATAAAGAAGTTCGGATTTGCTGGCCAATTTGTGCAGTAGAAACCCCTTCTGTTAAAGCTCGGTCGCGATTAATGGTAAGCGTTAATTCAGGATTTTTTAAATCAACATCCATTTTTAATTCTTCCACACCTGGCACCTGAATAGAATCTAAATAATTTTTTAGCGAAGTGGCTGTTCCAATTAAGTTATCGAAATTTTCGCAGGCAATTTCAATATTAATGGGCGGATCGGTAGGCGGGCCGGAGCTTTCCTGATCAACCGTAATTTCGGCACCGGGTATTCCTTTCATTACAGACCTAATCTGGTCTAAATAAGGTGCAGTAGAAACACCATGTCGTTTTTCATATTCAACAAAAGAAACCTGAATTCTGCCCAATTCACTTCTGGTACTTCTATCGCCACTCATGGGGTCACTGGCACCAACTGCCACATTACTTATCACACTTTCAACAATAGGATTGGTTTTGCCTTTTGCTTCATCTA
The DNA here is from genome assembly GCF_004100315.1 of Hydrotalea sp. AMD. Taxonomy (NCBI): domain Bacteria; kingdom Pseudomonadati; phylum Bacteroidota; class Chitinophagia; order Chitinophagales; family Chitinophagaceae; genus Hydrotalea; species Hydrotalea sp. AMD. Next base: position 92,791 of record NZ_SCKY01000008.1, read on the forward strand.
TGCCCAAAACTTTATTCACCCTTCCTTCCAATACACGGGTAATGGAGTCGGTATACAACACATTGGTACCCACCGGCAATTTCAGATAAACATAAATTTGGTTGGGATCTCCTTTCGGGAAGAATGTAATACCCACATGACTGGTACTAATAGCAATAGCAAAACCTACTACTGCCACAATTAATAAACCGAAAGTAACCAATAACAATTTTACAGGACGCCATCCATGCAATGCCCAGCGTAATAAAGTTTCATAATGATTCATGATCCAGGGCAATCCATAATTCTGGAAATAATGAATGGCATCATCTAACACAAACCTGTTTAATACAACCAAAATCATGAAGAATAGCAACAGGTTACCGAAGAAAGTTAATCCTGCAATATCTAACAAAATACCAATGGCTATTGCTACCCAGAAAGAAGTTTTCTTAAAAAAATCTTTTTTAGGAGGCTTTACTTCATCTTCAGGATGATTCATAAAATCGACCGCAAAAACGGGGTTCATAATAAATGCTACCACCAATGAAGCTGCTAAGGTAAAAATGAGCATGGTGGGTAAATAAATCATGAACTTACCAATAATACCCGGCCAGAATAATAAAGGAAAAAATGGTGCCAAAGTGGTAAGTGTTCCTGCAAGCACGGGTACAAACACTTCGCCGGCAGCCATACGTGCTGAAGTTTGTATGGGTATTTTACCTTTCCCCTGCATAAAAATACGATGGGTATTTTCAATTACCACAATCGCATCATCTACAATAATTCCCAACCCAAACAGTAATGCAAACAATACAATAAAGTTTAAGGTTACATGCGAGCCTACAATTAAGTCGGCGCCGGGCAGGAATACAAATGCCACAAACATACTTAGTGGAACAGATAGGGCAACGAAAAAGGCATTGACGACACCCATAAAAAACATCAACACTATTAACACCAATACAAATCCAATTACAATAGAGTTAACCAAATCATTAAAAGAACTTCTTGTTTTAATACTTTGATCGCCTGTAACCACTGCTTTTAAATCTTTGGGTAATACAGTTCCTTTCATTTTTTCTACTACTGCTTTCACAGCATCACTGGTTTCAATCAGGTTTTCGCCGGAACGTTTAATGATGTTTAATGTAATTACATTTTTACCATCTAATCGGGCAAAGCTTTCACTTTCTTTAGTAGTATCTTTAATGGTAGCAATATCTTTCAAATAAACAGGGCCACCGGTTTGGTTGCGCACAATAATTTTAGCAATATCTGCAGCGGTTTTTAACTGGCCTTTAATTTGCAGGTTACGCTTCATATTGCCTACATCCAATAAACCACCGGATATATCTAAGTTTTCGCGTTGTACAGCATTACTGATATCATCAAACGTAATTCCGGCAGATTGCATGCGGAAGTTATCAACATTAATCTGGAACTCCCGATCGGGGGCGCCTACTTCATCTACCCGATTAATTTGAGGAATATTTTCGAGTTCATCTTTTACATCATCAGCATATTTTTTGAGCTGTTGTAAATCGTAATCGCCGCTAAGGTTTACATACATAATGGGTTGATCGCTAAAACTCACTTCTAAAACGGTAGGTTCTTGTGTTAAATCAGTGGGTAAATCCTGCTTGGCTTTATCTACCGCATCTTTCACTTTTTGTAGTGCCACTTCTGTTTTTACATCAGTTTCAAACTCAACAGTAATAGCAGAGTAATCTTGTTGCGATGTACTGGTAAATTTTTTAATTTTTGCACCGGTAATGCCCTTTATTTGTTTTTCGATGGGGCGTGTTACCAAATTTTCGATGTCTTTAGGCGAGTTACCTACATATATGGTTTGCACGTAAATGGTTGGAATAACAATATCAGGAAACTGTTCTTTGGGTAAAGTAACAAACTGATAAATACCACCCAAACTAACAAAGAGCATGATTAAATAAATAGCTGTTTTATTTTTAATGCTCCAGCTAGTAGGCGCAAACTCTTTAAACTTACTGTTGATATCTTCTAATAAACTCATAAACATATTTTAAAAGCTGCATGTATAAGGTTAACAATAGCTATAACGGTACTACAATTGTGTAGTAATTAGTTGCCCGTCGTACAAACTTTGGTAGCCATCGGTAATAATCTGATCACCTACCTGTAACCCGCTTAAAATTTCAACATTATCATTATTCATCATTCCAATTTTAACGTGGCGTTTTATAGCAATTAAACGGTTGCCTTCTTTAGCGGCTACTAACACATATTTTCCATTTTCATCATTTTGAATGGTATTAATGGGGGCGGTAATGGCATTCATGGCTTTATAATCCTGAATGGCAATTACGGCTACCTGATTGGGATAAAACTCTTTACCGGAAGGCAATTTGGCTTCGGCAAAAAAACTGCGATTATTGGCATCAATTAAATTACCCGTAACACTAATAGTTGCATCAATGGTTTTATTAATGTCGGGCAATATAATTTTTACCGGAGAGCCTACAACTACTTTCCCCAAATAATTTTCAGGAACCTGTGTGGTTACTTTTAAGTTGTTGGTATTTACAATTTTTATTTGTGGAGATGTGCCTGAAAAACCGGTAAACAACTCGCCAACTCGCACATTTACATCATCGGCAACCCCATCAATTTCAGCATATACTTTGGTATAATCTAATTGTTGCTTGGTAATGTTCAACTGTTTTTGTAAGGTGGCCAACTGGCTTTGTAAATTTTCAACATTATTTTTAGCAGTAATTAATTGCACCTCGGTACCAATATTTTGATCCCACAAGTTTTTTTGTTTTTGATACAATGTTTTGGCAAAAGCTAATTGTGTTTGAACGGTTTCTGTATTTTGTTGTGCTGCTGCAAAGCTTTGTTGCGGAATGGCATCATCTAACTGTAATAACAATTGGCCTTTATGAATTTTGTCACCTTTTTTAACGTACAAAGCTTTTACTACACCGCCGGTACCTTTTGGTGCTACGTAAGCTATATTCACCGCATCAACCCTTCCCTGTAAATTAATAAAGTGTATAAATGTTTGGGGAGTAACGGTTGTAAGCACCACCAATTTTGCCTTTTCTTTATTAGCCAATGCGGTATCCTCTTGTGCCAGTTTATTTTCCAGATCGCTGATTTGCTGATTAATTTTTTGTTGTTGCTTTTTTAAATCTGCTAACTGTTGTTTTTCTTTTTGAATTTCGGTAGAAGTGGTTTTACCTGAACAGGCAGCCATCAAAACCAATGTACCCACAACAAATGAAAATTGAAATATTTTTTGCATATAAATGATTTGTTTATTTGAATGAATTAAAGTTTTCCGGTTGCTTTTAAATAATCTACTCTTGCTATTACTGCATCATATAAGGCACTGATGTAGTTGGTTTGAGCCGTTTTTAAATCGGTTTCGGCAGCAGTAATTTCAGAATTGCTTCCGGTACCCACTTCATATTTTTTCTTGGTTTGGTTGTATACTGTTTCGGCCAATTCCATATTTTTTTTCTGGAAATTGAGGGTTTGTAATGCAGAAGCAAAATTGAGTTGCGCCGTTTTTACATCATTATCAATAAATAGTTTTAAGTTATCTAATGAATTATCTGTTTGCTTTAATTCAAGTCTTGATTGTTTAATTTTTGCATCTTTTGCAAATCCGTCAAAAATAGGAATACCGATATTTAAACCAATGGCCGATGCGGTAAACCAATCGCCCTTTCGATCAAAAAAATCAAATTTGCCACGGTAGGCTTGTTTGGCAAAAGAACCGGACAATGTAACAGATGGCAAATAACTCATTTGATACCGTTTAACATTGTATTGGTTTAATTTTTTAACCAATTCTAAGTATTGATAATCCTTGCGGTTATTGTATTGATAAGCGGTATCGTTGAGAATATTGTCTTTTATAATGTCGTCATTAATATTGTCGGTTAGTATCAATGAGTCTTTAACAGGCATTCCCATTAACATTTTTAAACCCAGATACCCTACCGCAATACTGTTTAAAGTTTTTTGTTTTTCTGTTTGCAGGTTGGCCAATTGTACTGAAGTTTTATCTACATCTAATTTTTCGGCAAAACCATTTTTATACAATTCCTGTGTATCGTGTAACAGTTTTTGAAAACGCTCAATATTGGCATCTAACAAACTAATTTGTGTTTTACTGACTACCAATTGATAGTACACTTTGTAAATATTGGCTTTAATATTTTCTTCTGTTACTTCTACATTTTTTTGTTGGTATTGGATAGAAGTAGTACGGGCTTGTAAACCCACAAATACCTGTCCATCAAACAATATTTGGGTTAATGAAACATTGGCACTGGCATTATAAGGTGTACCAAACTGTGCCTGCACATAACCAAAGTCGGAAGGTGGCACAATAGGGTTACCCGCACCGTTTTTTACTCCTTCCTGCACTAACACACCATAAGTGGCTGCCGCAATAAAATTGGGAAAACTTTGTACAGCCACATTGGGGTAATAGTTGGTACCAATACCACCATTAATTTGTGGCAGTGCAGCCGAAGTAACACCCCTGTTTATTTGCTGCTGAATTTGCACATTCAGTAAGGCATTTTTAATTTGTGTATTGTTTTTATGTGCATAATCAAGGCATTGTTGCAATGAAAAAGCATGCATCGGTTCATTGTTTTGTGCTTTTAAAGAAAAACTACTGCCGATTGCCAGCAGCCATAGTAGCGGATATTTTATCTTCATACAATTGTTTTTATCATGAATAGGTTGCAATTAGAATTTTAAATAAATTATTTTTTATTATTTTTTCATATTTTTTAAATTTATTTAGCAATTGGTTTTTGTCGTTTTTGCAGGTATTTGGCAATTAGTTTTTGACCTTTAGGAGTGGCAATACCATATAAAAAATGGTGTGTGATGGCCTCAGCCAATTCATCTAAACTGTGTTTGCCGGTTGCCTGTGTAAAAGATGGGTTGAATATTAAAAAAATTGATTCAATTCTGTAGGCTGCCATAATTTCAACCGGCAATTCACTCCTGTACAATTCCTCTTCAATTCCTCTTTTTAAATTGTTGGTAATTACCTGAAACAGGAATTTGTTTTTATGCTCATAAAATTGCTGAAAAGCTTTGGGATGGTATTTTTCCAGCTCAAACAAAAGCAGCGGGTTCATGTTTTTCAGCATTTCTTCAACCATTTCAATGGCCAGAAACACTTCATGAATGGCATTTTCGCTTTGGTTATATTGCAAATGGCAATAACTGGTATTTCTATTTATTTCTAAACGAATTACCTGCTCTACCAAATGGTCTTTATCGGTAAAATATTGATATAAGGTTTTTTTACTCATCCCTAATTGCGATGCAATTTCATCCATGCTAATACTGCGCACGCCAAAACGCATAAACAATTCATGGGCTTTTGCTATTATTCTCTCATCATGTTCCATAACGGCCGCAAAACTATGGAAACTTTTAACGTAGCCAAAGTTTCTATGCTGTTTTTTAATATTATTTTTACATGAATGGTATAGGGGAAGGATGAATGAACAAATAAATGTTCGGTTATCAGTTTTTTGAATTGAGAATAAGTTTATAAAGGTTGTTGGGTAAAATAAATTTTAAACATGTAAACAGGCCATTTTTTGTTGAATACAATTTTTTTCAGTGACTGACCGGCAAAGTGAACATACCAGCATTAAACAATTTTTTTATATTTGTATGATGCGCATGATACAAATAGCTAAGCAACAGATAATAATAATGGTTGTTTGTAAATATCCATTGTTTAATGCCGCATGATTTCTCTTACTTCAACCGTATTGCCTTCTCCCTGTAATACCGGCGCACCTTTTGCAAATTGGGCTGCTTCTTCAGCCGATTCGGCCCTGATGAGAATAAATCCGCCAAGGATTTCTTTAATATCTCCCAATGGTCCGTTGGTAACCATTTTGTTATGATGTACTACTTTTGCGTCTTCAAACAATAAACCGGTACCACTCATAAACTTGTTTTGGGCAGCAATACTGTTTACCCATTCCATTTGTTACTGCATCCAAATTTGCATTTGTTCGGGAGAAACTTTTCCTGTAGCGTTTTCGTGTCTGAAAATTAGTAAAAACTCTTTCATGGCTTTTTAATTTTAATGAATGATGAATAGTTGCAGTGTATCTATTTATAACAATTGATACGGCTAAAAAGGGACATGCCGCTTCCATCAATTATTTGAATTTACTAAATTGATGCATTGTTATTATCCGTTTTTGGCAATAAAAAAAGTAAAATGGCATCCTGCATTTTTATATGCATATTTATTGTAAACTTGTGGTATGAAAAAGGAACGATTTTCCTTGATATTTCAACTCTTTCTCCGAAATATTTTTAAATATTTCTTACAAGGGCTTGCCGTACTTGCCCCCATTGGTATTACCATTTGGCTGGTTATTAGTTTGTTTAATTTTATTGATGGCATTCTTCCCAATATTATTCACGCCATTTTCCCGAGTTTAATAAAGGTAGATTCCGATGGCAGTCTGAAACGTATACCCGGTGTTGGTTTTATAGTAGTGCTCACTTTGGTTTTATTAGTGGGTCGTATTTCTTCCTCATTTATTTTCTCTAAAATTGTAGAAGCTTTTGATTCTATTTTGGAACATACCCCTGGTGTAAAATTTATTTATTCATCGGTAAAAGATTTTTTTGAAGCATTTTCGGGCAACAAAAAGAAATTTGATAAGCCGGTAATGGTGAATGTAGATGCTACTGATGTTTGGAGAATGGGGTTTATTACCAATAAAGATGCTGCCGGCTTAAACCTGCCCGACCATATTGTAGTATATGTGCCACATTCTTACGCCATTAGCGGCATAACCTATATTGTTCCAAAAGATCGGGTACGTATTATTCGCAATTTAAATGCTGCAGATGCCATGAAATTTATCATTAGCGGCGGCATTACCGAACACGATTAAACCCAATACTCTTTTAATGCATATTTATTAACGGCCTGCTTTGCTGCTATTTGATTAAATTGCAGCACTTTTTTTAGCAACCATGAAAAAACATAATTTTAATTCCGGCCCCTCTATTTTGCCGGCTACGGTAATAGAACAGGCTGCTGCGGCCTTACACGATTTTAATGGCATTGACTTATCTATCCTTGAAATTGGGCATCGTACCGATTGGTTTGTAGCAGTATTAGAAGAAGCAAAAATGTTGGTAAAACAACTGATGCAGTTGAATGATGATTATGAAGTTTTGTTTTTACACGGCGGAGCCACCACGCAATTCATGCAAATTCCCATGAATTTTTTATCGCCCGGCGAAACTGCCGCTTATTGCGATAACGGCATTTGGGGCAGTAAGGCTATACAGGAGGCGGGTTATTTTGGGAATGTTCATATTGCAGCTTCTTCTAAAGATAAAAATCATACGTATATTCCTAAAAATTTATCGCTGCCTGAAAAAGCCAATTACCTGCATATTACCACCAACAATACGGTTGAAGGAACACAGTGGCATCAAATACCACCCACAAATTTGCCATTAGTAGCCGATATGAGCAGCGATATTTTTAGCCGACCCATGCCCTTTAATCAATTTTCATTCATTTATGCGGGTGCACAAAAAAACATGGGTGCCGCAGGGGTAACATTGGTGGTCATCAAAAAAGAATGGGCAGCTTCGGTACAAAAGCCGGTGCCTCCCATTATGCACTATCAAAAACACATTGAAGCAAAATCGCTCATGAATACTCCGCCGGTTTTTGCTATTTATGTAGCATTATTAACCCTTAGATGGATTGTTGCAGAAGGTGGATTGGCTGCTATGAAAACAAGAAGCCGCCAAAAAGCTGACCTGTTATACCAAACGATTGACAGTTTACCCATTTTTACAACGGCCATTGCAAAAGAAGACAGAAGCTTAATGAATGCAGTATTTTTTATGAAAGAGGAAGCATTATTGCAGCCTTTTTTAAAAACCTGCACCGAAAATGGAATAATTGGTGTAAAAGGATACAGAACTGTAGGTGGCTTAAGGGTAAGCATGTATAATGCCTTACCGTTAGAAAGTGTTCAGGCATTTTGCCAACTGGCGAAGGATTTTGCACAAAAACACGGTTAAATTATTTTAAATCATTTAAACAAGTACGATAGCATGGCGATTATTCAACCTTTTAAAGCTTTAAGACCACAACCACAGTTTGCAAAACAAGTGGCCAGTAAACCTTACGATGTATTAAGCAGTGCCGAAGCAAAAATTGAAGCACAAGGCAATCCCGCTTCCTTTCTGCACATTACTAAAAGTGAAATTGATTTGCCCGAACAAATAGATGTTCATGCACCGGAAGTATATCTGCAAGCCAAACAAAATTTAGATGCATTTTTGAAAAGAGAAATACTGTTTCATGAATCAAAACCCTGTTATTACATTTATCGTTTAATTATGGATGGCAAAAGCCAAACCGGCTTGGTTTGTACCAGTGCAGTAGATGATTATGATAACAACATCATCAAAAAACATGAATTTACGCGGCCCGATAAAGAACAGGACCGTATTAATCACATAACCGTTACAGGTGCCCAAACAGGCAATGTATTTCTTGCTTACCGAAATGTTGATGCCATTGATGTTTTTATTACACAATGGACCACCGCTAAAACACCCGGGTACGATTTTGTGGCCGATGATGCCGTGCAACACAGCATTTGGGTAATTAACGATGGTGATGCTATTGAAACCATTACTAACCTGTTCGCAAAACATGTGCCGGTAACTTATATTGCCGATGGCCACCACCGGGCTGCTTCTGCTGCCAAAGTAAGGCAATCGTTCAATGGTAAAATACCTGAAGCCGCCAATTATTTTCTAACCACTTTATTCCCGGCTAATCAGTTATCGATAATGGATTATAACAGGGTAATATCAGACTTAAATGGGCATACACAGGAAAGTTTATTAGCAGCATTATCAAAAAAATTTACAGTTCATCTCGTCGGAGAAAAAGCATTGAAACCTGCCGCTTCGCACGAAATGGGTATGTACCTTAATGGCAACTGGTATCAATTAACCGCTAAACCCGGCAGCTTCAATACTGACCCCATTGGTATTTTAGATATTAGCATTTTGCAAAAAAATATTTTAGAACCCATATTTAATATTGTAGACCAGCGCACAGATAAAAGAATTGATTTTGTGGGTGGCATTAGAGGTATGGCAGCATTGGAAAGCCGCGTAAACAGTGGTGAAATGAAAGTGGCGTTCAGTTTATTTCCTGTTAGCATGGAACAATTATTCACCATTGCAGATACCAATAATGTAATGCCTCCTAAAAGCACCTGGTTTGAACCTAAATTACGCGATGGTTTATTAACACATTTAATTTATGAATAAGTGTATTTTCGCCAAAGCCTGAAATGTATTTTTATGAAACATGTTGTTTTTCTATGTTTTTTTGGTTTATTGGGAATAATGGCAATGGCGCAAACCCAGGATGCTGCCCAGTTGTATAAAGATGGCAAACAATTAATGCAACAGGGCGATTACGATAATGCAGTAATGGTGCTGAACAATGCATTACAGCAAGATCCGAACAACTTAGACATACAAAAAGATTTGGCCTTCGCTAATTTTTTGAACAGAGATTATACCAGCGCCATTAATGTCAGCAAAAAAATTATTGCTCAACCTGGTGCCGATGAACAAGCCTATCAAATATTGGGCATGTGCTATAAAGCCATTGCAGAATACAAAGAGGCTGGCGATTTATATGAAAAAGGTTTAAAAAAATTCCCCAATAGTGGTGTATTATACAATGAATATGGCGAAATGTTGGCCATGAATAAAACATTAGACAAAGCCATTCAATATTGGGAAAAAGGCATTGAGGCAGACCCAAATTACAGCAGCAACTATTTCAATGCAGCCATGTATTATGCACAAAACAATGATAACCTGTTGTGGGTAATGTACTATGGCGAAATATTCATTAATTTGGAAAGTTACACTACCCGCACTGCCAGCATGAAAAGCACCATTTTAGATGCTTATAAAAAACTATATACCCAATACAAACCCGAACAATGGGGTAGCGGTTATAAAAAAACACCTTTTGCATTGGCCTTTTTTCAGGTGTTAAAAAATAGTATTTATCAAATTGCCACGGGTGTAACACCCGATAATTTAATGGCTGTAAGAACCCGTTTTATTTTGGATTGGTATAATAGCGGCCTAAACCAGCAATTTCCCTCCCGCCTTTTCGATCAGTGGCAATACTTTTTAAGAGATGGTATGTTTGAGGCCTATAACCAATGGATATTTGGTGCTGCTGCCAGTCCTGTTAATTATCAAAATTGGGTGCAAACACATACTGCACAGGCCGATGCTTTTAAACAATATCAGGCCAGTCGTATTTTTAAAATTCCTTTAGGCCAGTATTATCATCAATAATACACTTACTTAATATTAAAATGCCAGCATTGATTTAAGAAAATAGATTTTCTTATTCACCCCCTATCATTCCTGTTTTTTTAATTAACGATGTTTACTTAATTTGTATCGTGTTCAATATTAAAAACACCGTTACCGCAATATTTTAGTTTATAACGATTGCCAATATGATAACACCCAAAAGATTATTTGAAGTAACAGACCATCAATTGCAACATTTTCCAAAAGAAACCATGCTGGCAGCAAAAGAAAATGGGCAATGGCACAGCTATAGTACGCAGTATGTGCAGCAAACCGCCTTGCAATTAAGTGCCGGTCTTTTATCACTCGGTTTAAGTGGAAATGATTTTACGCCCGAAGGCAGCGATAAAGTAGCCATTATTAGTAATAACCGCCCTGAGTGGATTATTACCGATTTGGCTGTTCAGCAAACAGGAGCCATTTTGGTACCGCTTTATCCCACAACCAATCCGTTAGAAATTGAATTTATTTTAAACGATTCAAAAGTGACTACCCTTTTCATCAGTAGTGTTGATTTATTGGAAAAAATAAAATTTATTCAACCCAATGTTCCTACATTAAAAAATATTTTCACTTTTAACAAAATAGAAGGTGCCAGACATTGGAGTGAGTTATTGATAAAAGATGATGCAGCCCTGCAAAGGGCACAAACAATTCGGGCACAAATACCGGCTACACACTTGGCTACCATCATTTATACTTCCGGAACTACAGGTACCCCAAAGGGTGTAATGCTGAGCCATACCAATATTTACAGCAATGTAATGTTTAGTAAAGAAAGTTTCCCTTTTGAAGATGCACCACACACAAAAGTATTAAGCTTTTTACCACTCAATCACATATTTGAAAAAACGGTTACTTATATTTACCTGTATAGTGGTATATCTATTTATTACGCCGAAAGTTTAGAAACTATTGGCGATAATTTAAAAGAAGTACAACCCGATGGTTTTACAACGGTACCCCGTTTGTTAGAAAAAGTTTTTGAAAAAATTATGCATACCGGTAACCAGTTAACCGGTATAAAACGTTGGTTGTTTTTTTGGGCTGTATCATTGGGTACACAATACGATAATAGAATCAATAAAGGATTTTGGTACAATACACAACTGGCAATAGCCAATCGTCTTATTTTTAATAAGTGGCGTGCTGCTTTGGGAGGCAATGTGCAATATATTGTAACAGGTGGTGCCGCCTGTCAGGTTAAATTATTACGCATTTTTAATGCTGCCAAAATTCCCGTGTATGAGGGCTATGGACCTACCGAAAACAGTCCGGTAATTTGTGTAAACAGGAAAGCTGCAGGTGGAATGAAATTTGGCACAGTAGGCCCACCCATTAATGGTATTGAAGTGAAACTGGCAGATGATGGTGAAATTTTAGTAACCGGCCCTTGTGTAATGGTTGGTTATTATAAACGCCCCGATTTAACTGCCGAAGCTGTAATTGATGGATGGCTACATACCGGAGATATTGGTGTATGGGAAGATGGAACTTTTTTAAAAATTACCGACCGCAAAAAAGAATTGTTTAAAACCAGTGGAGGCAAATATGTAGCACCGCAACCCATTGAAAATAAATTAAAAGAAAATGCTTTCATTGAACAGGTATTGGTGGTAGGCCCCGAAAGAAAATTTGTTGGAGCACTTATTGTTCCCAGTTTCAGTACATTACAATCATGGATGAAAGAAAATAATATACCTTTTACAACAAATCAACAGGCTATTGAAAACCCCAAAGTATTGGAACATTACAATAAAATAATTGATAAATACAACCAGTTATTCAACCATGTGGAACAAATAAAAAAATTTAGATTATTGCCTGTTGAATGGAGCATTGAAACCGGTGAAATGACACCAAAAATGAGCCTGCGCAGAAAAATTATTATGGAAAAATATGCAGCAGATATTGAAAAAATTTATGCTGAAAATAATAACTAACCTAAATTGCAGCAACGCCTTTATTTTTCAATTTAAAACATATATGTATGCTTCGTAACATTGGATTAATAACTATAATGGGTATTTTTTGGGCAGCTTGTTCTACTAATAACACTAAAAAAATAATGATTGTAGCCACCGGTAATATAGATGTTAATATGGATGCCAAAACCATTACCCTTAGTGGGGGAGCCGGCTCAAATGACAAAACAGTTGACTTTAATGTTGCAGGACCATTAATGCTTACTCTTAAGGATGAAGACGGTAAAAGCTCTGCCATTTCGGTAAATGATAATGGCTATTATATTTTGAATGCAAGAAAGGATACTATTGCAGGGGCTTATCAAAATTATAGTGCACCTAAAACTAAAGTAGATACCATTAAACAGGAAACCATTGAAAGAGGAATTGACTCATTGAGCCAACTGATTGAAGGTAAAAATGTAAGTGCAGCCAATCGCAATTTTTTTGTTACGCCAAGTAATATTGTAAAAATTACAGCGAATATGGATGCTTTTGTAGTGCCTCCTTTTCACAGAATGGCCTCGATTGAAAAAGTAGGCGATAAAGAACCGGAAGTATACCGTTTTTATACTTTAAATGAAATAAGGGAAAAGCTTACAAAATTAAAAGCCTTAACGGCACCACCAACGGTAAAATAAATTTAAGGTACTGGATCATGGCCATGGCCACCCCAGGGATGGCATGAACTGATACGTTTAATAGAAAGCCAACCACCTTTAAAAATGCCATATTTTTTTAATGCCTCAATGGCATATTGTGAGCAGGTGGGGGTATACCGGCATTTAGGGCCAATATTGGGTGATATGACGTATTGATAAAATTTTATCAACCCAATCAAAGGCCAGCTAAGTATTTTTAGTATCCATTTCATGCAAAATCTGGTACAATTGAACCAGTAATTTATGTGATGCCGAATGTAGTTTTTGCTGATTGGGCATTTCCTTTCCAACATAAATAATAAACAAATACAGTTGGTGTGGCTTTTCAGTCAATAATTGCTGCAGTTTAACTTTATTTAACCGGTATGCTTCACGCATTAATCTTTTAATCCGATTGCGTTGTACCGCCTTTTTGAAATGACGGCTGCTAACCGTTACCCCTGCTTTTAACACCGCATCATCACCCGTTCGTGGTGCTATTTGATATAAAATTTTAAAAGGATAACTGTACAGTTGCATACCTTTCACAAACAAAACCTCAATTTGCTTGCGGCTTTTTAATTTTTCGTGTTTGGAATATGAAAAAAGGCCCGACATATTTAAAAAATTGTACATGAAAAAAGCCTCATCCCGAAGGTGAGGCTTTTAAAGATATGAATAGAATTGAAATTGACTATTTTAATCCTTTCTCGCTGGATACGGTTAATTTTTTGCGACCCTTCCTTCTGCGACTGGCTAATACCTTTCTTCCATTAGCAGTTTGCATACGTTTGCGAAAACCGTGAACCGATTTACGGCGACGCTTATGTGGTTGGAATGTACGTTTCATAATAATTTTATTTTTCTAACCCAATAATAATTTTTCAACTTCAACAGTGGCCACCATACCACTCTTTTGTGAAAGGATGGCAAAGGTAAGGGCACAGACCGAAAATTTGAACTTTTGCCCTAATTTTTTTTAACTCAGCCTATTTCTGCTCATTCAAATGCAAAAAAACATGAAGCGGAATGCAAATATTATTGAAAAAGAGGTATACAAAAGCAGTTTTAACCTATTTCTACCTGCATGGCCTGAATGGGTAGTCCATAAAATAACCCGGCCTGTTGCTCAAAATTTTTTGAATCATCCGTAGTAAAAAAAGATTTACTGCCATTTTTGGTGCATTTTTCATCCATTTCAGGATGTCGCATTAAGTAGTTCTGCAAACTTTTGGCTACAATTCCACCTTGCACAATTACCTGAATATGTGGCGGTAATGCGGCTTTAATTTTATTGAACAATAGCGGATAATGCGTGCAGGCTAGTAAAACCGTATCAATAGCTGCACTTTGCGCCAATAATTGTTGCGTGTATTTAGTAACAAAATAATCGGCGCCGGCATTAAGGTGTTCGTTATTTTCGATCAGTGGTACCCACATAGGACAGGCCTGTTGCCAAACCTTCACTTCGGGAAAAAATTTTTTAATTTCGAGTGGATAAGATTGTGATGATACCGTTCCCTGGGTACCCATTATACCGATATGCCCAGTTTTGGAAAATGATCCAATAACTTCGGCTGAAGGCCTGATGACACCCAACACACGTTTATTAGCCCCAATAACCGGTAGATTTTTTTGCTGAATGGTACGCAATGCCTTAGCAGATGCTGTATTACATGCTACAATCACCAACGAACAACCCCGGGCAAAAAACCACTCTACACATTGCAGGGTATAATGATAAACCGTTTCAAAACTGCGTGAACCATACGGAGTTCTGGCATTATCACCCAAATAGATATAATCATATTGCGGCAATAAAGCAGTTACTTCTTTTAAAACAGTTAACCCGCCATAACCACTGTCGAATACGCCAATTGGACCCTTCTGTGTTAGCATAGCTCAAAAATAAGAAAGCATCCGACCTTTTCATGCTGCGGATGCTTCTTTATTGATGTTTAAAATATTTTTAGTGTTTCACAGGTGCTTTAGAGGGTGTTGTTCCACCTGAAGTACTAATACCCAACGCTTTTATTTGGTCTTCCAGTTCTTTGGGTAAAGGAATTTTCATTTTAGCCAGTACACGTAATGTTAATTCCTCCGATTTTTCAGCATACAACAGTGCATCGGGTTTAAATACATAATTATATTTTTGCTCTGCCATTACAGTCTGAAAAGCCTTTCCAATTATATCATAATATGGCTGCAATAATTGCTGTTGTTTTTGTTGCATCATTTGGTTTTGGTATTGCTGCCAGTTTTGGAGTTTGGCAAACTGATCAGCCAAATCTTTCTGCATAATTGATTTCATACTGGAATTCATACGGGCAGAATCTGCTTTGTAAATACTGTCTTTTCTTTTAAACTCGCTAATGGCATAATCTCTTTGTACATTCAGCGAATCGGTCATGTATTGATTCAAAAGCGTATCTACTTTTTGAATACCGGGCATTAATGCCAAAACATTTTGTTCATCGAAAATACCAATTTTAATGTTTTGGGCCATTGTAGTGCCCACCATTACCATACTCAAACCAAGGGCGGTAAATAATACTATTGCTTTCTTCATTTTTTTTGTTTTATAGATTGTTTTTTGTTTGTGTTATTTTAAGGTTTTATACCCAGTTCGCGAAGTACATCATCACTCTTATCTAATTTTGGGTCGACAAATATAACGGTAATTCCTTCACTTTTATCCAGAACAAAATCATAAGCTTTTTCAACAGCAATTTTTTGAATGGCATTGTATACTTTGTCTTGAATTGGCTTTATCAATCGTTGGCGTTCTTTAAACACATCTCCATCATAACCGAACCTTTTTTTCTGCAAATCACGTACCTCTTTTTCTTTATTAAACAATTCTGCTTCGCGTTTATTTTTTAGTTCATCGCTTAACATTACCTGTTCAGCGGCATAATTTTTATACATCTGATCCAGTGCAGCCTGTTTATCATCTATTTCTTTTTGCCACTGCTCACTAATCAGTTGAATTTGTTTATTTGCCTGAACATATTCGGGCATTTTGTTTAAAATATACTTGGTATCTATTACGGCATAACGTTGCGCCTGCACTGCACCCAGACTGAGCAGGATACAGCCAATCAGTAAAAATGATAATTTTTTCATACCTGTATTTTTCAATTTATGAACATCCTCCTGCTTGGTTGCAGTGGCTATATTTAACCATACAAATTAAGCAAATTCAATACAATCCTATTCCGGTTCAAACCCTAACATAAAGGTAAATCTGGAAATATCTTTTAAGCTGGCACCGGGAGTATACCTATCTAACCCTATTCCATAATCAAATCCCAGCAATCCGAACATGGGCAAAAAGAAGCGCATACCCACACCCACTGAACGCCTTAATTGGAAAGGGTTGTAATCTTTTAAATCATACCATCCATTGGCTGCTTCAAAAAAGGATTCTGCATAAATAGTACTACTCGGGTTTAAACTTAATGGATATCTTAATTCTGCCGTATACTTATTAAACATGGTGAAGTACTGACTGGCGCCGGTTTGATCAGGATTGATTCTTGGATTAGAAGTTTCATACACTGGATAACCTCTTTGCGAAATGATATCATATCCAATTAAAGCATACTGGTTACTTAAACCGGCATCACCCAACTGAAAACGCTCGAACGGCGAAATTTGCAATTGCGGATTATACCTTCCCAGAAAACCGAACTTAGCAGCTAATTTCAATACAAACATTTTATTGTGATCTTCACCGGTGCCTTTGCTTAAAGGCACATACCATTCACCATTAAAGCGCCATTTGTGGTATTCAATAAAATTGTACGGATCGTTTTGTGTAACCACACCCGGATTAAATGCTGAGTATGGCGGTGTTACTGCTAAACTGGCCAAAAATGTAGAACCCGAAGTTGGGAATAAAGGCTGGTTAACAGAAGATCGTTGCAATGCAACTTTAAAGTTGAAGTTATTGGAAATACCATTGTTAAATAAGGTTCCATCCCTCAATTTCAACTGTTGGCTGATGGCATAATTCACCAATTGATAACGCGTATAGTTTACAGAGAATGAAAGGGAAAAATAATCATCGGGCCAGGTTAACTGTTTGCTATAAGATACCGAAGCACCGGTTGTTTTTAGGAATGAACGACCTGCTGCTGCTGCAGTATAGGTACCGGTAAGCGGGTCGTAGGCATTGGCAAATTTGGTATCGTAAATAGAAAAAGTTAATGCATTTCTTTTTTTACCCCCTACCCAGGGTTCAGTGAAAGAGAAATTATAGGAACGAAATGCCCGCCCGTTACTTTGTACACGGAAACTCAATTTTTGTCCATCGCCCATTGGTAATGGGTCCCAGGCTTTTTTACTGAATATATTTTTGATGGAGAAGTTATTGAAGGAAACACCCACTGTTCCGGTTAATCCAATAGCACCACCCCAGCCGGCACTCAGCTCCAGCTGATCACTTGATTTTTCTTCCAATGTATAGTTAATATCTACTGTTCCATCATCAGGGTTAGGAATAGGATTAATGCCAATTTTTTCCTGATTAAAATAATTTAACTGCGCAATTTCACGCTGAGAGCGGATTAGATCGGTTCTACTAAATTTCTCACCCGGAATGGTGCGTAATTCGCGTCGGATAACATATTCTTTTGTTTTATCATTGCCTGAAATCCGTACATTTTTAATAGTAGCTTGTGGTCCTTCTACCATCCTGATTTCATAATCGATGGTATCATTGTATACTGCAGTTTCAACCGGATCAGCTCTGAAGAAAAGGTAACCATTATCTAAATACAAGCTGCTGATATCGGCACTACCATCGGGAGCACCGCCACCTTTACCCAGGCGTTTGTTCAATATTTCCATATTGTACGTATCGCCTTTTTTAATGCCGAGTATTACAGTTAAAATAGAATCAGAATAAATGGTATTTCCCCTCCAGCTAATGTTTCCAAAATAATATTTATGGCCTTCACTTATTGCAATATCAATATCTAAATTTCCTTTTGAATTTTTAAATACCTGGTCTTTTACAATTTGAGCATCGCGGTAACCAATGGAGTTATAAAAATCAATAATCGATTCTTTGTCTTCGTTATATTTCTTCTCATTATACTTGGCAGAAACAAAGGGTTTTATGCGGATATATGGAGCTACTACTTTACGTGTATCTGTAAAGTTTAAAAAGCCTTTATCACGCATGTATTGTTGAAAAGTATAGGGTTGTGGTTTAATAAACCCGCTGGAATCAATCGATGGGAATAAGGTTAAATGGCCTTTTTCTTTGGTTCCCTTCATTTGTTTTTTTAGTTTGGCGGCATCTACAGTATTGCCGGCAAAATAAATATCGCTGATTTTAATTTTTCCGCCCCTGTCTACCACAAATACCAAATCCATTGAATTAGAACGGGTAGAATCTTTTATTTCCTGAATGGTTACATGGGCATTTTGATAGCCTTTATCGAAGAAATATTTACGAATGGCTTCTGAAGCAGTACGTTTCATGTTTTCGGTAACTACCCTTCCCGGCACTAGTCCGGTTTTGGAATTTAAATCGTCGGTAGCTCCTTTCCCAATGCCTTTAAAATAAAATTTTGAGAGGCGTGGCCTTTCGGTAACATTTATTTCAATGTCAATATTAGTACCTACTAATTTGGTAATATAAATTTCAACATTCGAGAAGTAATTCTGACTCCATAATTTATTAATGGCTCTTGAAAAATTATCGCCGCCCGGAATCACCACTTCATCACCCACATTTAATCCGGAGATCGAAATCAGCAGGTTTTCATCAAAATATTTGTTGCCGGTTACTTTAATGGATTCAATTTTATATTTTTTAGGTGTTTTTTGATTGAAGATGTTAATCAGATCTGCATCTATAGAGGTAATGGTTGTATCGGCCTTTTGTTGGGCATATACACACAGGTGAAAGGAACTAAGAAATAAAGCAAGGGTCAAAAGCTTAAGCGTTTTCTGCATCCGAATAGGGTTTTTTGGTATGGTTGCCGTTCTATTGTACCATAAAAAAGTAGCATTAGACAGTTGTTTCAGCATATATTAACTGGAGCAAATTAAAGGGAATAATTAAAAGTGTTTGTTAAATCGGCCGTTAAACTCATCACAATAGCATATTAAATTTTTATTTGTGTAATTCCTTCGCTTTAATTTGCCGGCTAATTTTTCCAAAGCGCCGTTCCCGCATTTGAAAGTCGATAATGGCTTCATAAAGGTTTTCTTTTCTAAAGTCGGGCCAGCGTGTATTGGTAAAATACAATTCGGCATATGCCAATTGGTATAATAAAAAATTACTGATTCTATACTCTCCACTGGTTCTAATCATCAATTCCGGATCGGGCAGGTTACTGGTGCTCAGGTATTTTTGCAAGGTATCCTGATTAATGCTATCGGGTTCAATTTTACCGGCTTTTACATCTTTTGCAATGTTTTTTACGGCATTTACCAACTCCCATCGGCTACTGTAGCTTAATGCCATTACCAGATTTAAACCTGTATTGGCGGCAGTAAGCTCCAGGGCTTCGTTTAAAGCTGTTCTGGCAAAGTCGGGTAACATACGCAACTCTCCAATTACGTGTAACCGAATGTTGTTTTTGTTCAACACCGGCACCTCTTTGCGAATGGTTTCAACCAGCAATGCCATTAACCCTTCTACTTCGGGTTGTGGTCTGTCCCAATTTTCGGTGCTAAATGCATATAATGTAAGGTATTCAATGCCCAGCTCTGCACATCCTTCTACAATATTACGTACACTTTCTACCCCATGAAAATGGCCATATAAGCGCTCCTGACCCTTTTCTTCTGCCCAACGGCCATTGCCATCCATAATAATAGCAATATGGCGGGGTAGTCTGGATGTATCAATTTGTTGTAATAAGGCTTGCATGTGAAACCCATACGATTTTGTAGCGGCAAATGTAGGAAAAGCAATGGGTTTGTGAATAAAAATATAGCCCCTACTAAAAGGTTTTCTCTGTTTTTGGCATTACAACATTATTGTACAAATGCATGTGCGGTTGTAAACATACCATTTTAGCTAAAATAAAGGGTAAAATAGAACATTTTAATGCGTTGGGCATTTATAGGATTGCAAATTGAATGAAACGCCAATTTGTAAAGAAACATAAGAATCGTTTTTGAGGCTGGTGCCACGCTGGCGACCTTTAATGCCAATAACAGTGCCTGTTTCATAACTACGGTCTTGCAATAAAAACCAGGTAGTTGGATTTCCATTGGCATCTATGGCAGGGTAAGCATCGGGGGCATACGTAGTACTTACATCATCTATATAATCCGTATTAGTAAACCGGTAAGTCACTTCAGCAAACAGGTTCATTTTTTCATTTAAAGCATATTTTACCCCTAACCCAAACGGAATACACAAAGCTGTAGTGCCATATTGTTTACGATTAGGGTATAGCGGGCTGCCTTGGCCTTCTGTACCTAATGGGCGTAAATAAACTTTACTCCCATTTAAATAAGTGTATGGATTGTAAGAAAAAATACCAATCCCCAAACTTACATAAGGTGTAAATCGATATTCAGGGAAACCGGGCAAAAATTTGAAGAAATTAAAATCGCCGCTAATGGCCATTTCCCAAATATCTGTATTAAAACTCAGGTTGCGGCGCCGTTGAAAAGGGTTATCGCTATACTTATCTGAATAGCCCAAAAACAAATAATTGCCCGATAAACGAATTCCTACGTAATTGTTGATTTGTTTACGATAGAATAAGCCGCCGGAAAATTTGGGTTTATTCAATTTGCCGGTAGGGTTCAAATCACCAAAATAATGACCGAGCCCAAAGGAAGCCCCAAACTCCCCGTCGTGCACAAAGCTATCATACATTTGCGCATGCAAAGGCAGGTTAGATACGAGGCAGAGGGTGAATAACAGCCAATACTTTCTTATCATCAGATAGCAATATAATTTTATGTAAATATAAGTTTAAATTACAACCTCATTAAAAAATAATGATAACATTACTAATTTCTTTTATCGAGCCCCCAGGT
Source organism: Hydrotalea sp. AMD (assembly GCF_004100315.1). Lineage (NCBI taxonomy): Bacteria > Pseudomonadati > Bacteroidota > Chitinophagia > Chitinophagales > Chitinophagaceae > Hydrotalea > Hydrotalea sp. AMD. The sequence continues at coordinate 113,843 of NZ_SCKY01000008.1, forward strand.
TAATTTAGAATGCAGGGTAGAAAGAAAACTATTTTCATTTAACCGTATTAAGTTTACATGAAACTTTTCTTTTCGAATGGCAATTTGTGTATTGATGTCTACAATTTCTTTTCGGGCATCTAAAGCACAAATAAACTGATCGGTTCTGCCTTCTACTTCAAATGAAATAACACTGGTATCTGCTACAACGATGGGCCGTACATTTAAATTGTGCGGTGCCACCGAGGTAATTACAAAACTGGGCGAATCGGGAAATAAAATGGGGCCGTTACAACTCATATTATATCCTGTTGAACCCGTTGGTGTAGCAATAATTAAGCCATCTGCCCAATAAGTATTTAAAAATTCACCATTTAAATAAGTGTGAATTTTTATCATGGGCGAAGTATCTCTTTTATGTATTGAAAATTCATTCAATGCAAAGGGTGCATTGTTAAATAATGGCACATTGGCATCAATATGCAATAAACTTCTTTTATCTACTACAAAAGTGCGGTTCATCAGTGCATCTACGGCACTGGAAAGTTCATCAGGACTAATACTTGCCAGAAAACCAAGCCGACCAAAATTGATACCCAGAATAGGAATATTGCTGTTGCGAATTAAAGTAACTGCATCTAAAATGGTTCCATCCCCTCCTAAACTGATTAAACATTCTACTTCTGCATCAAAATCATCTGCACTTTGAAAAGGCGTAATATGTTGCAATAAGGCTGCAGGCAATGGAAATCTTCCTAACAATGACCGGTATAATAATATTCCAATATTTTGCTGTATTAATAATTCTACCAGCAGTTGCAATGGATTGCCCTGTTCTATATCTAAACCACGGCTATAAATAGCTACTTTCATTTGTTTATTATTTATTTTCTACAATAGGAAATATTCCTGACTTGTATAAATTTTGCTTTCAAGAAATGGTTGGATTTTTAAAACCGCTACAATTAATGATGTGATTTTTTAATTCTAAGTTTTAGGGATGACAGTCAACAAAGGCAGGTTGCACCATTTTGTACATCAACGCCATCGGCTAAAAACTATTATTGGCATGTAAATATAAACCTTTGCCTCCGAGTTGATTAAAACTGTATTCAAAACGAAATACAAAATCGTAAATAGATACAATATCCAATCCAAAACCCCATGTATGCAACAGTTTGTTGTTTAATAAATTATTGTTCACATAAGGGTTATAAGCATACCCTACATCCGTATATATTTTGGCATAAAACCGAAAAGGTATTTTATCGTGTGTTTTACTTTTTATAGGATTTTTGAAAATATAGGTAAACAGTTGCCTGTTTAAAGAAAAATGTGCCAATCCACCGGCCATCCCATCTGCCACATAATATTCCAATCCGCTCATTTGATAGCTGCCATAACCCAATAAAGCCTGACTGAAAAAATAGGGATTATAAGGAAATTTAACAGTAGCAGAAGCATCGGCAACAATAAAAGTTTTGGGCATAATGGGTTTTGCAAACAATCCATATAAACCAAACTGCCATAAGTTGGTAGTTTTATCAATACCTCTTTTATATAAACTACCTTGTGCCTGCCAACCATCTGTGGGATAAACATTATAATCGGTTTTAAAATATTGATAGATGTACGAAAAATCAATATACTTTACCTGGTTTAACCCATTGGGGAAGAACTGCGGATTTAAAGCCGCAACGGTATCGGCTATGGCATCATGATCATATGAAACCCTGAAATAATGGCGCTGGTACTGATCGGGACGATAAGAATAGGTGGCATCAAAACGGTAAAAGGTACGGGCATAATTGTTATCATTCTTAAAAAATAATTGCTGATTGGTAAGGCTGGTGGCATAATTCACCTCACGTTGGTTAGAGTATGCAAAGCCCACATTAATGCCCTGCTTTAATTTTTTATCGAAAAAAGGCAAATTGTATCGCAGTGCCACCTGTTGGTTATAACCATTAATCAACCAGATATTTAAATTATCGTTCTGGCCTGTAAAATTGTTATAATTAAATTTAATACCATAATTCACCCGGCTAAAACTGCGGTGTTGCTGCACCCACCATTCATTAAAATTTCTGTCTACCAACCGAAAATAAGGTAGCGGCAAAAAATACAATCGCTCTTTTACGCGTATATGAACAAAGGCAATATTACCCTGTAAACGATCTACATAAACACTATCATCCACAAATAAACCGGTATTATAAATCAATTCTTTTGACTCAATTAGTTTTTGCTGTAACTGTTCAGGGGTAAGCCTGTCACCTTTTTTCAATGTTGCTTCCCGCAAAATGATATAATCTTTTGTTTTTTTATTTCCGAAAATAGAAATGCCCCCAATAATGTATTCAACAGGTTTTTGTAAAGGAAGTCTTTCAATGGGTTGTGCCTGAACATGAATGAAGCAGAATAATAAAATAACAAGGCACAAGTAGCGCATAAAAATGATGAATGGTTTTGCCAGGTGGTAAAAGTAAGGTTTAGCTGTTATTTGCGTAAAAACACTTAAAAAAATTAACAACAATACATATACGTAATATACAAAGAAATGGGTGTGCAGGGTATGTTACACGTTGAGATAAGCCATAAGGTTATCATAATTGTCTTTTATTTCGTTGGCATATAATTCCTCGCCAAAGTAATAGAGAATAGCATATTCATAACGCTGAAAAGTAGCAACAACATCACTTATTTCTGTTTTATTAATTTTAATAGTTACCTCTAAAAGACCGGTATTGTTATTAAAATAAGAGTTGAGTTGAGTAATAAATGCATCATTGGTTTCAACCAGCCGGTTAATTTCACCAAAAGAATAATTTTTTCTTTCCATTTGTAAAACAAGGGTAGCACCAGGCATATCTACGCCTATATAATGTGCTAAAATGCCGAGTAAATCTTCCGAACGAAGTATGCCTTCTAAAATGTTCTGCTCATTTACTACAGGAATTAAAGATAAATGGTGGGCAGCGGCCTGTTTTACTGCGGTAAGAATGAAATCGGTACTTTTAACAGCTACTGATTGTAAACCGTTTTGCAAGTTGCCAAGTATGGCATCGTCGGTTACATCTAACAACGCATCTTTATAAATAAGGCCAACATATTTATCACCCGCACAAAGGGGCCAATGGCGCACATCGTAAGATTCCATTAACTCTAAAGCTTTATAAGCTTTATCTGTTAATTGTAATATTGGATAATCGGTATGTATAAACTGTTGTGTTAACATGCCAGTTGGTACGTATTTAAAGTAAATATATTAACGTAACTGCGCTGCAGATTGTTTTATTTTAAACAGAAAGGATTCCAATATTTTATTGAATGCATCCGGCACTTCCATCATGGGCGCATGTCCGCATTTATCTATAAAATGCAATTCACTATTGGGAATCAGCTTGTTAAACTCTTTGCCTACAAAAGGTGGTGTAATGGTATCATTATTTCCCCAAATTAATAGGGTTGGCTGTTGAATCTGACTTAGTTCTTCACCCAAATTACTTCTGATGGCGCTTTTAGCCAGTGCTATTATTTTAATAACTTTTAAACGGTTATTGGTAATTTCAAACACTTCATCTACCAGTTCTTTGGTAGCCATGGCCGGATCATAAAAAGTTAATTCTGCTTTTTTTCGAATATATTCATAATCACCTCTTTTGGGGTAACTATCGCCCATTCCATTTTCAAAAAGCCCCGAACTACCTGTTAAAGTGAGTGTTTTAATTTTTTCAGGATGTTTTAAAATGTGCACCAATGCAACATGCCCGCCAAGCGAGTTGCCCAGCAAATGAATATTATCATAACCACGCATTTCAATAAATTTATGTACATGCTTTTCAAGGCCATGTACGGTGGTATGAAAAATATCTAATTCAAATAAGGGCAAAATGGGTACAATAACTTTGTGTGTTTTTCGAAAATGCTCTACCAAATACGTAAAATTACTCAATGCACCAAAAAGGCCATGCAACAACAATAATGGTTCACCTTCTCCCTCTTCGAGAAATTTAAACTTATCTATTTGTTTTAATTGATACTCCATGTTATGATACTTAAACCAAGTTCTACTGCGTGTTTGTTTACAAATAAAAGCAAAATATACCGAAAAAATAAAAGTCATTCCTCACTTGTGCTGCTACTTAGAACAGCAATCTATTCGCTAAGTTATCATATTCCTGTTTGAGCTGAACAGATACCTAAATATAAAGAAAAAAAGTTGTTGCGGGCATCTGCCATTTTAAATGTGCTATATAGTTCTTAACTGATGTATGCTTTGTTCTAAAAAAGGAATCACCATCCCTGCTTTGTGCAATAATATAGGTACATTTTTTTGAATATAAGGATAGCATTTAGAAGTTTGGATGACTGTATTGCTTAATACATGCACTTTAGCGGCATAATACATAATAATGGCACCAATACTTACATATAAAAATACATACAAAACCATACCCAATAACTTGTTCAACAAACCCATCCACAACAGTTCAATGGTTTGTTGCAGCAAATTGGCTAAAAAATGTACCACCACCATTACAATAGCCAATACCATCAAAAAGGCTACAAAACTCATCCACTGGCCACTTAATGTGGTTTGCGTTTGCAGCCAAACAGCTACCCACTCAAAGGTTTTAAATGCAATGACCAAACCCGCAATAATAGCCGCCATTGAAAATACAGCTACAATCAGGCCGCGTTTGTATCCTTTATACAAACCCAACAGTAGCAGCAATATTACCGGCACATCAATCAACATGATACATCCTTTTCAGTAAAAAATATTTTTCTGTAATGGAATGGTATTTATAGTAAAGCATGTTTACCATTAAGGTGCCAGCACATTTATGAAAACAATAAACAAGCCATGCTATGATTGCAATAATTCTTTTACACAGGCTGCAATGGCCTTTCCATCTGCCTGTCCGGATAGTTGTTTAGAGGCTACACCCATTACCTTTCCCAAATCGGCTGCAGTAGTAGCGCCGGTGTCAGCTATAATTTTTTGAACGGCCTCTTTCAATGCTTCAGGTGATAATTGTTGGGGTAAAAACTTTTCTATAACGGCTATTTCTTCTTCTTCTTTTATTGCCAAATCGGGACGGTTTTGTTTTTGATAAATTTCTAAAGAGTCTTTTCTTTGTTTCACCAACTTCTGCAACAGTTTCAATTCTGCTTCGCCTGAAATTTGTCCGTTGGCCCCCGGTTCTGTTTTTGCTTTGATGATTTCTGCTTTTATGGCTCTTAAGCCTCTTAACAGGGTTTCATTTTTGGCTTTCATGGCCTCTTTCATTTCAGTCATTATTTTCTCTTCTAAATTCATATTTTAATTTTTTTAATTAAGTAAATGTTCTTACACCAATTTGTTTTGTTGCAGTTGAATTTCTCTGAATTTTTGATAAAAGCTTTTGGCAAATGCTTTCATATCTTCTACTAATTCCTTGTGCTGGGTTGCACGGGCAAAGGTGTCGGCCATTGACATAAGGTTTTGATAATAAAAATCGGCCATTTCATCTACCATCATTTCTTTGGTCCACAAATCAATTCGCAAAGCACTTTTATCAATTCCATCCCAAAAAGCCATCATCATGGCTTTTGCCTGTTGTGGCTCTTCTGCTGTACTATCACTTGCATTCCATTGAATATTGGCCGGAATTTTATCGGCATCTAAGGTAACTTTAATGTGAATATCTGATTGATGCATAATTGCTGATTTATGTAGCATAAAGTGGCAAAAATACAATATTCGGTTAAAGCCAACATGCAATTAACCGTGCATTGGCATAAAATATTAAAATGTATTATTTTTTTGTAAGCTGTTGCATTACCTCCCAGAAGCTTTCTGCGCTTGCCTCCCAACTAAATTTTGCGGCCTGAAGTTTTCCGGCATCAATCAATTGGTTGCGTTTTATTTCATCTTTATATATCAGTTGCATTTGTTGCGCCAACTCCTTTACATCATCGGGTGCAGCCAATAATGCCGCATTTCCTGCAATTTCGGGTAAGCTACCTGTGTTACTGCAAATTACCGGAGTACCGCTTTGCATGGCTTCAATTACAGGTACACCAAATCCTTCAAAAAAAGAAGGATAAATCAGTGCATAAGCTGCGGCCATGACATTTTGTAAAACCGCATCACTTACATAATCCAACAATACCACATCTTCGCGGTGTTTGTAGCTGTCTAATTTTTCAATAATATCATTGTATTGCCAGGCCAAACGGCCCACCACCAGTAATTTCATATTACTTTTCTGCCATTTTTTAAAAATGGTAAATGCTTTTAACAGATTCAGCAAATTTTTACGCGGATGAATACCACCCACAAATAAAAAATATTCACAACCATTGGCATATTGCGTTTTAATAGCCTGTCGCTCCGCAAATACTAAAGGTTGAAAACCCGGTTTGGCAGCATTGTACACTACTGTAGTTTTAGCTGCTGCAAATGGGTAATGTTGGGCAATATCAGCCTTCGAAAATTCAGAAACCGTTACAATGCTTTGTACTTTTTTTAAAAAGCGGGGAGTAAAATAGCGGTAATAATACAAATGATGTTTTGGAATAAAGGAAGGATGGTGTTTAAAAGCCAAATCATGCACCACCAGCAATTGTGGTATTTTTGATGTAAGCGAAGCAAAACCATAGGGCTGCACCAATACATCGGGCGAATATTTTCGCAAAGCCAATGGCACTTTTACATCATACCAATATTTAAATGACAGTGCATGCCTTGCCGCCGGGGTTATTACTAACGGTATTACATTGCTGCCTGTTATAAAAGCTTCATCATAAGGCCGGTCGAAAATAAAAATGAAATTTGTTTCCGGATGTTGCAGTACCAACCGTTTGAATATTTCGTGCACATAATTTCCATATCCTTCCAAAACATCTGCCCTTAAAAACCGGGCATTCAAAGCAACACATTTCATAACTAATTGATTAATGCAAGCGAATATTAAGCACTATGATTATTGATATTGATAAAACCCTGTTCCTGATTTTTTTCCTAACTGTTTTACTTCCACTTTTTGCTGTTGTAAAGCAGAAGGTGTTAACCGGGGAGGCTTTCCTAATGCTTCCCAAACAATACAACTTACACTGTAATTGATATCAATACCAATTAAATCCATTAATTTGAATGGGCCCATTTTAAAACCGGAAGCTTCCATCACGGCATCTACCTGTTCAACAGTAGCCAGTCCCTGCTCAACCAAACGCAAAGCCTCCAGATAGTAAGGCCTTGCCACCCTGTTTACAATAAAGCCGGGCGCATCATTGCAAACAACCGGCGTTTTACCCAATTGTTTACTTAATGCCAGCAATGTTGTTATTACTTCGGGTGCTGTTTGTTCTCCTTTAATTACTTCTACCAATTGCATAATGGTAGCCGGATTAAAAAAATGCAAGCCGGCCAGACATTGCGGGTGCGACACCGCCGCTGCCAACGCATTGATGGAAATAGAAGAGGTATTGCTGGCAAGAATCGTTTGGTATTGATTGATGGTTAGCACCTGATTTAACAAGGTTGCTTTTACCTCTTTTTGCTCAATAATTGCCTCTATCATTACCGGTGCAACACAATCGCTTAATTGATGTGTAAAATGCAATCGTTTTTGTATGGCGGCAAGTTCTGCACCTGCTATTTTACCTTTTTGTTGCAGGCTATCCAGATTCATCCAAATACGCCGCCGGCTGTTTTGCAAAATTGTTTCATTTACATCAAATAATATTGTATCTATCCCTTTTTGTGCACACAACTGTGCAATACCACTACCCATAGTACCGGCGCCACATACTGCAATGGTTGAAATTGTTTCCATATATGCTGCAAGATAATTACAATCTTTTATTGTGCATAGGATGCACAATTATATAATAGTTGCTAATTTTACTGCATGGCTTTACAGCAGTTAGATTTATTTGGTAACCCCGTTCCCGATGCAACCAGCAAAGGCAGGGTAATTTTTGCCAACGATAAAATTCAGGTAAAAATAAAAGCCAAACAAGTTTTTTCGCCCGATACGCCGGAAGCTACCGCCTCTGAATCCAACAACAATGAGATACCGTTAGTAGAGGCTACTACTAAAAATAAACGTGGAAGAAAATCATATAAAGTTTTACTAACAGCAGCCGAAGCCATAGAATTGCCCGACGATGCCACTTTGCAGCAAAAATTGTATCATCCTATAGGCGATGTGGCCAAATGGTTTAATGTAACCACTTCATTAATACGTTATTGGGAAAATGAATTTGATATTTTAAAACCTCGCAAAACCAGAAAGGGCGACAGGCTTTTTCGGTATGAAGACATTAAAAACATTGCCCTGATTTATTATTTGCTGCGCGATAAAAAACTAAGTATTGAAGGGGCCAAACAATACTTAAAAGCCAATAAAAACAAGGCTACAGAACAGTTTGAATTAGTGCAGTTATTAGAAAAAATGCGGCAGTTTTTATTAGAAATACAAACCAACCTAAACAGCTAGTTCTGTGGTGTACTGCTTATGTTTTTAACATGCACCTCTGTGTTGGCTGCCGCCAAATCAATGCCCAATTCCTGCACTTTTTGTATGGCAAATAAATTTACACTTTCGCACAGCAATAAAAAATCGCTGTACTCCTGTGGCATTTTTACATAATACAATGCACTAATAATATGTGCTTTTTTGCCCGCATCTACCAAATTCACCATACTGCTGGCTACCTGATTATTTTGCCGCAGGTAAGTTCTGATGGCATTCAGCAAATTATTCATTTGTGTTGGGGTTGTGGTTAAGCCCAACTCCATGCGCAATTCGGCCATACGCTGCGTGGTTAATGTAACATTATCTACCACACTATCTACCATTTGCTTATTGGGAATGGTGAGCAATGTTTTAGCAGCCGAGCGTATTTTGGTGCTGCGTAACCCTATTTTTTCGACCGTACCGGCAAAACTTTGCACTTTTACAAAATCACCCACCCGAAAGGGTTTATCGAAAAAAATAATAAAGGAAGCAATTAAATTTTCAATGCTTTCTTTGGTAGCAAAAGCTACAGCTGCACCTACCAGACTTAAGCCGGTAAGTAACCCGCTTACATCGCGTTGAAAGGAAAATTTCAACACCATTAAAACACCCGCCAACACCAACAGTACTTTCAAAAAATCTTTAAAAAACAATAAAACCTGCCGGTCTGCAGCTTCTTTTGATGTGGCTGCTTTATCGGCCATTACCAATGTAATAAAATCAATAATACGCAGGCAGAGCCAGATAAACACAATAATAAGTGCAGCATTGGAAAGGCTGTCAATCGCTTCAAAAAAAGTAACTTTATAAATGTGAAAATCAAACTCTTTCGGAAAATTTAATGCATCAAAGGCAGTAAAAGCAATAAACAACAACAAAAACAATTCTAAAGGCGGTAAAATGAGACTGATAAATGCATCGCGATGATTGATTTTGCCCTTTTTAGTAAAAATGCGATAAATAATTTTGGCTAAGTATTTAGAAATAAACCGTTTTACAATAAAAGCCAGTATAATAGTAGCCAGCACTACCATATAACTGCGCATGCTATTACCCAAAAAAACTTGTTTCAGAAATTGCTCCATAGCCTTTTATAATTGCTGTAAATCTACTGAAAAGAGGGAATTTTGGAGAAAGAAATGAAACTTATAAAATTGCTCCCACAATAGTTTCAAAATAACTTCATTACTCAACGTCTCTTGAACAGATGCGTTAAAAGACAATACTATAGATTATAATTAAAAAATATATGCAAAAAATTTATTCCAAATTATTCAGGATAATATTTTTATAAACCCAACACATTCACTTTAAAACAAAGTATTATTAAATCATTCAGTTAAAACCTGAATACCTGTTTTTCCCCATCCACTATTCCCATTTTTTCAAAGCAACAGTTGCCCCATCAAAAACAGCATAGGTAGAATATTGTATCCAATCGCCGAGGTTAATGTAACGGCTGTTTTCGTTTAAGGCATAATCAATAGGAAAATGCCGATGGCCAAAAATAAAATAATCGTAATGCCGCTCTGTCAACAGTTCTTTGGCATATACAATGAGCCATTCGCTTTCTTCACCCAAAAAATGATCCTCACTACTGCCTGTTTTGGCGCGGCTTTTTCTGCTTAAATAATTGGCTAAGCCAATACCCCAGGTGGGATGCAACTGCCCAAACAACCACTGACACAAGCGATTACGAAAAATTTTTTTGATGAATTTATAGCCATAATCGCCGGGGCCTAAGCCATCGCCATGACCAATATAAAAGCTTTTGCCATTCCACTCATACACCTTCGGTTCAAAATACACAGGAATGTTCAGTTCTTTTTGAAAATAATCTTTCATCCACATATCATGATTCCCCACAAATACATGTACCGGAATATCGGCATCGGTTAATTCGGCCAGTTTTCCCAATAAACGGGTATAGCCTTTGGGTACTACTGTTTTGTATTCATACCAAAAATCAAAAATATCACCCATAATAAAAATTTGTGCGGCTTGCGCTTGTATGCTGTTTAAAAAAGCAACAATTTTCTTCTCTCTAATTAAGCTGCTGTTATAATCCGGTGCACCTAAATGAAAGTCGGAGAGAAAAAATATTTTTTTATTGGGGAAATCGTTCATGCTGTTTGTGATAATAAAAAATGGATGTTTAACCGGCATCTACCAAAAAACAAAACACTTCTTTGGGACCATGTACGCCTACCACTAATGTTTTTTCAATATCGGCAGTACGGCTGGGGCCTGTTGCAAAACTAACTAACGATGGCCAATTGCCGTTGTATTTGTTGTTCAATAATTGCAATCCATCTTTTACATCAAACACCAATTGGTGCGTGTAGGCAATACAAATATGTACCGGCATATACACACTTACCGTTCTACCACTTTGCTGTGCACTACTCAGCACAATACTTCCGGTTCGAGCTACTAAAAATTCGCAGCCGGTAATACCAGCCGGGCAGTTCGCTAAATTATTTTGTTGCAAATGGGTAAACCCATGTTGCTGCAATATTTCACTCCATGCATCTTCTCTACAATACAAAGCGGGCCATTGGCGGGCATTGACTAAAGTTTGTAATTGTGTTACCAGTTCCTGAAGGTTGGCACAAAAAGAAAACCTACCTGTTAACTGTGAAAAATTTTCAGCAAACAATAATTCCAGATCTTCATTTGGCGTTGAAAACGAAGGGTCGCTGCCTTCAGTATGCGGAAAGGGAACAGGCACCGGTTGTACCAGTGCCTGCCTTATTTTTTTAAGCATATTTTCTTTTGCGGAAGAAATTGGCATCATTATACTTCTTTTTGTTCTGCTTCCTGATTACCTGCAATACCATCACTGCTTACGGCTGGTATATTGGTAGGAGGCACCCCGCCAATAGGATCAGGTTCAATTGGGTTATCCAATATCTTTTTTTCTTCAAAAGGCCGTTTGCCAATTAGTTCTTCCACATCGCTCTTGTGCAATACTTCTTTATCTAACAATGCTTTGGCTAATTTTTCTACTTCTGCTTTCTTCTCGGTAAGTAACTGAATGGTTTTTTGATAAGCCTCTTCAATAATTTTTCGCACTGCCTCATCAATCATTTTACCGGTTTCCTCACTATAAGGCTTGGTAAATGTATTTTCCTGTGAGGGGTCGTAGAAACTAACATTTCCAATTTTATCGTTCATACCATAAACAGTAACCATGCTATAGGCAATACGGGTTACTTGTTGCAAATCGTTGGAGGCACCGGTAGAAATTTTACCAAAGAAAATTTGCTCAGATGCACGGCCACCCAGCGTCATACAAATTTGATCCATTAGCTGGTCGGTGTTGTACAAATACTGCTCTTTGGGGGTGTATTGTGCATAGCCCAATGCAGCAGTGCCCCTGGGAACAATGGTAACTTTTAATAACGGGTAAGCATATTCTAAAAACCAACCGCAAATAGCATGGCCTGCTTCATGGTAGGCAATGATTTCTTTTTCATGCGGCGCAATGATTTTGTTTTTCTTTTCCAAACCACCAATTACCCTGTCAATAGCATCTTGAAAATCAATCATTTCAACTGCTGTTTTGTTTTTACGGGCAGCAATCAATGCAGCTTCGTTACAAACATTGGCAATATCGGCACCTGCAAATCCCGGGGTTTGCTCGGCTAATTTATAAATGTCTAATGTTTCAGATACTTTAATGGGTGCTAAGTGTACTTTAAATATGGCTTCACGGCCTTTTAAGTCGGGTTTATCGATGGTAATTTGCCTATCGAACCTACCCGGACGCAGTAAAGCGCTGTCTAATACATCGGGCCGGTTGGTAGCTGCCAAAATAATGATACCTGAATCGCCACCAAAACCATCCATTTCAACCAATAGCTGGTTCAGTGTGTTTTCGCGTTCATCATTACTCATAATGGCATTTCTGCCTCTGGCACGGCCAATGGCATCTATTTCATCAATAAAAATAATACAGGGGGCTTTTTCGCGGGCTTGTTTAAACAAATCGCGAACACGGCTGGCACCAACCCCTACAAACATTTCTACAAAATCGCTACCACTTAGGCTAAAGAAGGGCACTTGTGCTTCACCGGCCATTGCTTTTGCCAATAAGGTTTTACCTGTACCCGGAGGGCCAATCAACAAAGCCCCTTTTGGAATTTTACCGCCCAGCGCTGTATACTTTTTTGGATTTTTAAGGAAATCAACAATTTCCATTACTTCTACTTTGGCCTCATCCAACCCGGCTACATCACCAAAGTTGATATTTACTTTGGCACCTTTATCGAACAAAGTGGCTTTTGATTTTCCAATGCTGAAAATACCGCCGGCGCCACCGCCACCACCAGCGCCGCCACCCATTTTACGCATAAATAAAATCCATACTCCAATTACCAATGCCATTGAAATGAGGGTACTGAAAATAGGACCGCCAAACCAGTCGGCATCATCTGTTGGGTAGGTGGGCACTTGTTGTACTTCCGGATGGGTTTTATAGAATTGGTCCATCTGGTCGTTAAACACTTTCCAGTCGGTTACTTTAAATTCAAATACCGGAACATTTTTGAAGTCGGCGGGATTCAGTTTTCGCTTAAACTTTTCGGTATAAAATGGTTTGCTCAGGCTATCGGGTTTAATGTATACCCTCACCAATTCTTTATTACGTACCAGGTCTAATTTTTCTATATCACCTTTGGCCAGCATATTTTGTTCCATATCCTGCTGGCTGATTTTAGCTGATTCAGGCGTAAACCTGCCCCAAAAAGTAGAGCCGATTAATACAGCGAAAACAATTAAATAAATCCAATAAATATTGAATTTGGGTGTTTTTTTATTCGAACTACCATCACCCCCTTTATCTGTAAATGGGAATTTGGGTTTATTATCTTCTTGTGCCATATAAATTGCGCTTCAATTTTAAGTGTTTCTCTATAAAAATATTAGGGTTAAACTTCGCTGTGAGCCGTTGCTTCCGCATCGCTCCACATTTCTTCCAACTGGTAAAATTTTCTGGCATCAGGTTGCATAATGTGCACCACTATACTCACATAATCCACCAATATCCAATGTGCCTGTTGGGTTCCTTCCTGCCTGTAAGGCAATTCGTTACATACTTCTTTTACCTGAAATGTAACAAATTCGGCTATTGCTTTTACCTGTGTGGTACTGATAGCTTCACATATTACAAAAAAATCTGCAACTGCTTCGGGTATATTACGCAGGTCTAAACTGGTAACATGTACGCCCTTCTTTTCCTGAATAGCCCCAATAATGGTTTTAAAAATTTTTGAGTTTCTGTTAAGCCGGGAAACTTTGTTTGTTTTGCGGTTATTGATTGCTGAAAGAGGTGCCAATAATCAGGTAAATTTTAGTTATGAAATAAAGGTTTATTTGTTGAATATATACAAAACAGCTGAACAACTAAAACAGTTCAACCTATTTACGAATCCTTCGAAAACTGTTGCAAAAAAACTGTTTTAAAAGGCTTCATCTGCCTGTTTATATCTTTGTGTCAAAAGTAACAATCTTTTGTCATCTAACAGCAATATATCCGCCATTGGACAACGCTGGATCGAACTCAGCACGGTTGACAGTACCAATAACTATGCCCTTGGCCTTATTAAGACCAATTTGGCGGAGCATGGTACCGTTGTTTTTGCACAGGCACAAACTGCAGGCAAAGGTCAGCGAGGCAAAGCCTGGATAACCGAACCCAATAGCAACCTGATTTTATCAATTATTGTACAAACCGAATTTCTGCCATTGCACCAACAATTTGTTTTTAGTGCGGCAATGGCATTGGCTGTACAAAGTTTTTTTAACAATTATACAGCAAATGAAACTGTCATAAAATGGCCAAATGACATTTACTGGAATGACAGGAAGGCAGGTGGTATTTTAATTGAAAATATCATTTCCGGGAATGGCAGCTGGCAATGGGCAGTGGTGGGCATTGGTTTAAACATCAATCAAATCCATTTTCCAGATTGGTTGCCCAACCCCGTTTCTTTAAAACAGATTACCGGTAAAAGGTTGAATTGTTTGGAATTAGCAAAAGAATTGTGCAAATATCTGAACCATTATTATCAATTATTACAAGCAGGCGCCCTTAGAGAAATATTACTACAATACAATAAAAGCCTGTACAAAAAAGGAACAACCGTAAAATTGAAAAAAAATAATGCTGTTTTTGATACCACTATTCAAGGTGTTGATGAGCGTGGTAATTTGCTCACCGGTAATGCTTTTATCCAAAGCTTTGGTTTTGGTGAAGTGGAATGGATAGTACCTGCAAAATAATACTTATGACTAATTTTATTAATGTAAATGACTGGATTGGCTTTAGTGGCGTTTGCATTTTATTAATAGCCTATTTGCTACAATTGCGTAACCTTATTGGAAAAGATAGTGTATGGTATGTCTGGATGAATATTGTAGGAGCCGGGCTTTCCTGTTTAGCCAGTATATTGATTCATTATCTGCCCTTTATTATTTTAGAAGCTACCTGGATGTTGGTCTCATTTGCAGCATTATTTAGAAAAAAGAATCATTCCATATCATTATTGTCCGGCAAAACTTAACGTAAAAATCGCTGTGATCCTT
Source organism: Hydrotalea sp. AMD (assembly GCF_004100315.1). Lineage (NCBI taxonomy): Bacteria > Pseudomonadati > Bacteroidota > Chitinophagia > Chitinophagales > Chitinophagaceae > Hydrotalea > Hydrotalea sp. AMD. The sequence continues at coordinate 128,923 of NZ_SCKY01000008.1, forward strand.
TGCTGTAAAGAATTACAGGCTAAAAAATGATTGTTTCAAAATTGGAGGGAGTACCCCATCTTTTGAAAGCGGCTGAAATATGGTTCTGCAAAGGGTTTGAACCATTATTTTACAATTTTAGTCGGACAACAATAATTCCATATAATAAATGAATGATGCATACAAAACAAGAACCCATTTCATTAGTGTATTTCTTTAATACCCATATTCATTAAAATGAACGCGAAGAATGGGGTATATTTTTTAAAGGAAAAAGAAAAGTAAACTGCGCCCCCATATTTTTATTGTTCTGTACCTGAAACCGGCCATTTAAAACAGCCGTTCTTCTTTTCATGGAAAGAAAACTACTTTGCCGGGTTAATACTTCTTCAGCAATGCCTTTTCCGTTATCGGAAAAAACAATTTTCATGTGTGTGTCTTCACGGGTTATAGATAGTACGGCTGCAGTTGCCTGTGCATGCTTTAACAGATTGTTGATACACTCCTGTATAATCCGGTAAATATTTAATTGTGCATTAAAATCAAAATAATGTTCTAACGACAAATCAACATGCGTATCAATATGAATAGCGCTGGCCTCGGCCACATTTTGCACAAGTGTTGTTAATCCGGCAAATAATCCTTTATCAATTAACTCCTTTGGCCTTATATTGCTCACAATGTCTTTACAATCACGAATAGATTTTTCTAATAAGTCTACAATATTTTCTGTAATTACATTATTTTCTTTTTCCATGCTTTTTTTCAGGAAAGAAAAATAGACTTTTAATGCAATTAAATTTTGTGTTACTCCGTCGTGTATATCAGCGGCAAAACGTTCCCTTTCCTGTTCTTCTACCGAAACAATATTGGCATAAGCTTCTTCTAAGGAGCGTTTGAGTAAGGTTTGTTCTGTTACATCGTGTGCTACCATTAATGCGCAGTTGATACCATTATATTCAATACCGGAAGTAAGGATATTCACCAGTATGATTTCTCCATTTCTTTTACGGTGACTAATTACCACTGGAGCATCCAATTTATTTTCCAGAGATGCATTCGGTATATTAGCCGAAGCAAATTTTGCAAATTCATTCCCCAAAAAAATATCGGGTATATGCAGTTTCAAAAAATTATCTCTGCTATATCCATAAACAACTTCGGCTGCATTGTTCACTTCTAATATTTCAAGCGTGTTGGGTTGATATACCCACATGGGTTGCGGACTTAACTGAAACAGATTACTGTATTTTTTTTCAGATTCCTGTAAAAGGCTTAATACTTTTTTACGTTCAATAGCATAAACAATGCTTTTGTAAATAACATCGGCTTGTAAGTCATCTTTCAATAAATAATCGGCAATACCAAATGAAAGGGATGTAATACTAAATTCGATGTCGGCATATCCCGTTAATACAATAACTGGTGTATCCCCGGCTATGGCCATGATTTCTTTTACCAATGCTTCACCAGTTTTATCGGGCAATGATAAATCGAGCAAGACCACCTGAAATACATGTTGTTGTTGTAATAAAGCCGAAGCTTCTTTACAGGTAATAGCTCTTGTAACCGTTACTTCGTCAAAGCGCTCCCGTAAGTATTCATCCAGCAATAAATAATCGCCGGAATTATCTTCTATCACCAATAATGTAACTGATTTTGTGTGCTTCTGCATAGGTTTCTTCTTATTTATTCCGGGAGCGTTACAATATTCATCCAAAAATTTTCAATTTCACGTACTGCATTCATAAATTCCTGCACTTCGACGGGCTTGGTAATATAGCAATTTACATAGTTTTTGTAGGCCAATTCCACATCTGTATCAGATGAAGAGGTAGTGAGCATAATAACCGGTATTTGTTTTAAGTAATCGGTATTTTTAATGAATTGCAATACCTGATGCCCGCTTTTTTTTGGCAGGTTGATATCCAGCAATATTAAATCGGGCAAATTATTGTTGAACAGAGCCTCTTCGCGGGTTAAAAAATCAATCGCCGCTTTGCCATCTTTGGCAACACTAATCTGATTGATTACTTTACCCGAACGCAAGGCTTCGGTGGTTAACAATACATCTCCTTCATTATCTTCTACCAACAACAAATGCAAATTTTTCATTGGGCTGAATTTATGTAAGGTAAATATATGAAATATATAACATCAGCATATATCATACTTTATATTTATTTTGTATTGTTAACCAGGATGAATATAGTTTACCGGTTTTTTTATAAAGGATTCATTCCAACAATTCTATCATTGAATTTACTGATTAAGTGTAAGATACGAATGGGCAATTAAAATATTGAATCAGATAAACTTTCCGCTTCCGGCAGCCAGCAATAAAAAGTACTGCCGATACCGGGGGTAGATGTGGCCCATATTTTTCCTCCTAAATGTTCTACTATTTTTTTTACAATGGCCAACCCAATTCCTGTGCCAGAATAATTTTCGTGCGTATGCAGCCTTTGAAAAATAGCAAATATTTGTTCTAAATATTCCTGCTCTATGCCAATTCCATTATCAGTAACAGCAAATAGCCAACCGTTTTTTTCTTGGGTTGCAGTAATATCAATAACTGGAATAATATCTTTTTTTCGATATTTTATTGCATTGTTCAGCAGATTATTAAACACCTGTAACAAACTGTTGCGGTAATTGTTCAATTCCGGCAAAGCATGAATTTTTATTATAGCACTGGTTTCTTCAATTTGTACTCTTTGCATTATACACACTTCTTCCATCAGCGCATTCATATCAATTTTCTCTTTTTTTGCCCTACTTTTTCCTACTCTTGAAAGTTCCAGTACATCTAATATTAATTGCCGCATTCTTTTGGCGCCATTTACTGCAAAGCCAATGTATTGTTTTGCCTGATCATCTAACCTGTCTTTATATTTTTGTTCCAAAAAACCTAAAAAACTGGTAACCATACGTAACGGCTCCTGTAAATCGTGTGAAGCTACATAGGCAAACTGCTCCAGTTCCCGATTACTAATGGCTAATTCATGCACGTGCTGTTGCAGCAATTGTTCTGCCGTTTTTTGGGCATGAATATCCTGAATACTGCCAAAAATTTTAACGCATTTTCCCATAGTCCATTCTGAACGGCCAATACAACGTACCCATCTTGACTTGTTTGTATAAGTAGTAATAAAAAATTCCTCATCAAACTCTGTTGCATGTTGTATGAGTTGCTGCACTGCCTGTTCTAATTTCATTCTGCTATCCCCTTTAAAGAATTGAATACATTTTGAAGCAGATGGCTTATAGTTATCCGGCACTTCAAATATTTCCCGGGTAATTTCCGACCAAAACATGCTATCGTTAGTATCGTTTACCAAATCCATCTCCCAACTGCCTATTCGCGCCATTCGTGAGGTTCGCTTTGCAAGTTCCTGCAGATTGTGTTTTTCAGTAATATCCATAATAATTGAATCCCACACAATAGAACCATCGGTTAGTTTTTGTGGATTTCCAAAACCTTCATGATAACGCAGGCTTCCATCATTTAACACATACCGCCAGGTGGCATGCCAGGGGGTTAAATGGGTAGCTGATTGTATAATAGATTGTTTTACTGCCTCAATATCTCCGCCGGCTATAATGCCTTTCCAAATGGTTTGGATATCTGCCATACACTCCTCAGGTGCAACACGCCAGATACGATGTGCACCCTCACTTACATATAACAACTGATCTGTTCCATCGGGTTTTAAATGATATTGAAAAATAACACCGGGTACATTATCAGAAATATTTTTAAGGCGCAATTCAATCATTTTTCTGTCATGAATATCCTGTATACTGCCATACATACGGATACATTGGCCATTGTACATTTCTGCCTGTCCAATAACACGCACCCAACGCTCATTTCCTTTGGCTGTTATAATGGGTGCTTGTATATCAAATGGTACACCGTTAGCCATTGTTTCACTGATTTTTTCCCTGACAACAGCCTGATACGCTGCACGATAAAAACCAATGGCTGTTTCCAGCTCGGGCTGATAATCGGGCGGTACTTCATGAATGGTTTTGGTTATTTCAGACCATTGCAGTTTGTGATGTATGGGATCCAACTCCCATGCCCCCACTTTAGATAATTGTGTTGCCAACTGCAATAATTCTTCCAGATGCTGCATTTCGGTAATATCGCGGCCATACGCAAACACCAGACCATCCTCTCCAAAGGGTTGTGATGAGTTCCAGGAAATCCAACGATAGTTTCCCGATTTGGTTCGGAAGCGGTTGATGAAATTATTAGATTTTTGATTACCCAGAATGGTTTCTGAAAAGTCCTGTTGGGTTGCTTTCAAATCATCTGGGTGTATAAATTCTGAAAATGGCTGGGTAGTTAGTTCTTCTTCTGTATAACCCAATAAAGCACAAAATGCCGGATTTACTTTTGCAAAATAGCCATTAGGTGCCACAATGGCCAAAATATCGGTTGCCGTTTCAAAAAACAATTCCAGTTGTTCTTCCTGTTGCCTGCGCACTATTTCTGCTCCCAAAAAATGGCTTAATGGCTTATATAGTTTTAGCTTAATATCTTGTTGCTTAATATTGACGTTACTGGTAAACAAGAGTACCCCAACCAATTGATCAAAATCAAATAAGGGCAGTGCCAGAGCCGATTTCAGTCCGACTCGTTTGGCTGCTTCTCTGCGAACAAAAGACTCATTTTCATCTATATTATCTAGCAACTGCCATTGTCCTGATTCCCAAACCAAACCCGGAATTCCTTCTCCTCTTTTGAATGCTTTTTTGCCACTTGCATGCGTATAAAATAAAGCTGACTGCTCATCGGCTGGAAAACTTGCTGTTAGTTGCAAAAAAGCCTGATTATAATTGAGCAACCAAATTTCTGCAGTTTTAAAACTGCCAAATTCTGCCAGGTATCGCAATACCTGGCGCATTTGCTCTTGCAAGCTTAATTGCATTTTAAAGAACTGTGCCACCTGTTGTTGTATAACAGTTGTTTTAGATTCAGAAATATCACGTAAAACGCCAATCATTCTAACGGGATGGCCCTGACTATTACGAACCAGATAGCCATTTTCTTCTACAAAAGCATAAGAGCCATCAGCACGCCTAAAGCGAAATTCTTTTTGCCAGCGATCTTGATTTGGATCTTTTAAAAACCCTTCCCAACCGAGCTGGTGAATTTCTGCATCATAAGGATGCATCAGGATAGCCCAGTCAATCAGCCGGAAAGATTGTTCTTTTTTCGGATGCCCAAAAATGCGGTAAAAACTATCGCCCCAATAAAACACATCATTTTGAACATCCCAATCGTACATAGCATCGTTGGTGGCTTTATTCATTAACTCATAACGTTCATTCGTTTTTTGAATATGTTCCAGATATTCAAACTTTACCAGCAATACACTGATTAGGCGTTGTGCCCTGCTAATGGCTTGTGCTTCAATATTCGTTACTCCCTTATTACTATCAAAATATACCAATAAGTTTGCAATAGGTTTCCCTTTGGCATTTAATACCGGCTGCGCCCAACAAGAGCCCAAACCGAATTGCTGTGCCAAACCGGTAAAATTTGCCCAGCGCGCCTCAGTAAGCTGGTGAGTAGCAGTTGTTTTGTTTTGAGCAGTAGCGGCATTTGTGTGTACGCCCGATTCATCGCCAATGGCCATGCCATTGATGGTGGCAATATAGGCCTCCGGCAAAGAAGGCGAAGCCATATTGAATAGCTTGCCATCTAATACCCTTAATACAGATGCTTTGAGGTTAGGAAAAACAGATTCCAACTGCAATAAAAACTTTGAAAGCAAATCCGGCACCATTATATCTTCCCGAAAACTGAGCGTCATTGCTTCTTTTTCAATTCTATCCAATTCACGGTAATAATGCTCCACTGTCATATCCTGAATAGCGCCTACTACTCTGATGGCCACACCGGCTTCATTTCTTTTAATGATTGCCCTGTCGCGAACAAAGGCATATTCTCCATTTGCTTTTTTAAAACGAAATTCTTTGAGCCAGTTGGTTTCGTTGGTATGAAATACTTTCTGCCTGAAATCGCTAAAAATTTCCTCTCGCTCCTCAGGATGATACAATGAATTGAAGTAATCATTATTACTTACTGTTTCCTGATTAGGCAATCCAAAGTTCCTAGCAAAATCTTCGCTTAAATACATTGCATGGGTTAACGGGTTGTAATCCCAAACACTTTCGTAGCCCGCCTGCAAAACCATCTCCAACCGTTCATTGGTTTCCTTCAATATATTTTCTGCCAACACAGTGGCAGTTATATCTTGAAACACACCCACCATTTTTATAGGGGTAGTCTTTTCATCGAATAATATTCTTCCTGTAGAACGTATGTATTTTATATGACCATTTTTAGTAACAAATCGCTTTTCGATTTGATAGGGATTACTGTTTTCAATAGCTTCCTGTATGGCATGTAAGGCATCTTGCCGATCATCGGGATGAATCATTTCTATCCCTTTATCAAATGTTACTTCAAATGCCTGTGGTTCATATTCTAATATTTTAAATACACCATCGCTCCAATACAAAACATTGGTAACCAGATTTAATTCCCAACTTCCGGTTTTGGCCAATTCCTCGGTTTGTGCCAACAATAATTTTTCTCGAGCAGTTAAATCGGTTAAAGGCTTCGTATTTTTTTTATCCATTGTATATTGCTTATGAATGGCCTATAAAAAAATTGGAGTGGTAATAACCAAAACATTTATGCTATTTTAACCACTACAAATTACATCATTCCCTTTTTTTAGAAAAAAACAGTACCCTATTTCCCGTTTGTGCTGTTATGAAACAGCATTGCTTAACCCATCTGCGCAGGCAATTGCACCAAATTAATCCAGAAATCTTTTATTTTCAATACAGCAGCCATAAAATCTGCTATTTCAATGGGTTTTATAATATAACAATTGGCATATTTGCGGTATGTGCTTTTAATATCTGCTTCTAAAGCAGATGTGGTGAGCATAATTACGAGTATTTGTTTGGTACGTTCTGTATTTTTAATGAATTTTAATACCTGATGCCCGTTTTTTTGGGCAGGTTAATATCTAATAAAATTAAATCAGGAAAGTCTTCTAGTAATCCGTATTCAAAAAAATGAATGGCCGGCTCACCATCACGCAACACCGAAATAGTATTACTGATTTTACCTTCCCGAAGAGCTTCCATCGTTAACACATTATCGCCTTCATTGTCTTCTAACAATAAGATGTTGATGGGTTTCATGTGTTCAGGTTTTGTTCATCAATACCCTTGCCATTGGTAAGGTTGTTATTTCATTATTCAAAAACTGTTAACCTACCAAACACATTTTCTAATTATCATTTGACTGCAAAGCCGATTTAGGAATGGTAAAATAAAAAATACTACCTTCTCCAGGTTTTGATGTTAACCAAATAGATCCCCCCATATTTTCAATAATTTTTTTGGTGATGGCCAAACCCATACCACTGCCATCATATTCATCGCGGTTATGCAAACGTTGGAAGATGATGAATATTTGATCAAAATAATTTGCATCAATGCCTATTCCGTTATCCTGTATACTAAATTGCCAGAACCTATCCATATTGGTAGCATGTATACGGATAACCGGCGGAACAGATTCTTTACTGTATTTTAGTGCATTCTGAATGAGGTTTAAAAATACCTGCCTCATGGGTGCTTTTGGCTGAAACAATACCGGTAAATGGCTGTACAGAATCATCGCCTGTTTCTGTTCAATTTGCTCTCGGTACAATAGTTTAATTTCATCTATCAATGATTTTACTGAAATTGATTCTGCTTTTTGTTTCATCCGCCCAACACGTGAGTATTCCAATAAATCTAAAATAATTTGCCGCATACGCCTGGCACCATCTACTGCAAAGTGAATGTATATTTTAGCCTGTTCATCTAATTGTTTGGCATATTTTTTTTCTAAATGGGTTAAAAAGCTGGTAACCATTCTTAAAGGTTCCTGCAAATCGTGTGACGCTACATAGGCAAACTGTTCTAATTCAGCATTGGATGCGGCTAAAGCAACAGCCTGTTTTTTCAAATCTTCATTCAACAATTCTAATTGTATGCCGGCTTTTTTCACTTCTGATATATCTTTGGCATAACAAGCTATGCCAGTTATTTCGCCATTGGCTTTTTTTATAGGGGTTAATGATACCAAAGTATAAATCAGATTACCTGTAATTGGGTGAGTTACTGATTCTTCAAAACTAAATGCTTCACCTTTTAAGGCACGCCGGTACAGTAATTCCCATTTTTGTTTCATGGCATCACTAAAAGATGACCGGATAACGTCATCGCCTTCTTTAGGTGCAAATCCTTCCATGCCTTCAATAAAGCGGCTATAGGTATTATTGGCAGCAATCAATTTTAAGTTTACATCAACCGACCAGATAAAATCATTAGTAGCATTGATGAGTGCATCTAAATTATGTTGTATGCGTTTAATTTCATTGGTATGTTCTTTTTCGCGGGTTATATCGCGAGATGCCCCAATGATACGAATGGCTTTCCCTTCTTTATTTCTGATGATAAAGCCCCTGTCATATATGATAGCATATTGCCCGTCGGGCTTTTTGAAACGGTATTCATCTTCCCAAAAGTTTTCATTAGGGTTTTGATACAATGCAGCACGTTCGTCACTTATCCGCTTCCAATCTTCGGGATGCACATGCAATGCCCAAAATGGGTCTACCTCCTCCGGTGAGAGGGGTTCATAGCCCAATAATTGCTCTAATATTTTACCGGGGCGTACCACTATATTTTTTTCCAAATCCCAATCCCATATACAATCGTTGGTAGCTTTGGAAAGTAAATCGTAACGTTCATTGCTTAAAGCAATAGCCTGTTGTGCTATTTTAGATTGGGTAATATCTCTAAAATAAACCGAGAGCCCTTTTGAAGTTGGATAAACACTAATATCAAACCACTTCTGTAATCCGTAATGAAAATCTTCAAAATGAACAGATTGTTGTTCAGCAAATGCTTTATGATAATTGTGCCAGGAAGGTGAATCTTTATAATCGGAAAATAAATCCCATAAATTTTTACCTACTATTTGGGTTTTAGGCACTTTTAGCAACTTTTCGGCCATTTTGTTCCAATAAAGCACTTCCCACTTTGCATTCACAGCAAAGAAACCATCACCAATACTTTCTAAAATAGTGTTTCTTTCTTCATACAATTTCAACAATTCTTGTTCTGTTCGTTTTCGTTTATCAATATCCTGAAAACTGCCATACACCCGAACGCACTTTCCATTCTGAAACTCGCCACGGCCAATGGTTCTTACCCATTTGGGGTTGCCTTTCTGGGTAATAATTTCCAATTCTTCATCCCAGGGTGTTCCTTTTTCAATACAATTGTATACCCGTTGCGCAATAACAGATTGATTTTTTTCGCCGTTAAAATAGCTTATGCCGGTTTGTAAATCGGGTTCGTAATCGGGGGGCACTTCGCGAATTTGTTTGGTTATAGGCGACCAGTAAACTTTATTATTTATTACATCTATTTCAAAACTACCTATTTGGGCCAGTTCATTCGATTCATCTAACAGCGTTTGTAATTTTCTTTGTTCAGTAACATCCCGCTCCACTGCAATCCATTGGGTAAACCAGCCTTGTGCATTGGCAATAGGCTTTATTTGCATATTACACCAAAAAGGTTGTCCGTTTTTTTTATAGTTCAATACCGTTATTTCGCAAGATTGCCAGCTTTTTAGTGCCTTTTTTAACTTTACCAGTTCTGTTTTATCGGTATTGGGGCCTTGCAAAATACGGGGTGATTTACCCAATACCTCATCTGCCGTATAGCCCGTCATTTGGGTAAATGCAGCATTGACATATAAGATTTTCGGTCCGGGAGCATCTATAGGTTCTGCTTCTGTTATAATGACTGCATCGTTGGTGTGTACCACAACCGATTCTAATAATTTTAAGCGTTCCAGTTCTTTTATTTGTTGGGTAATATCCTGAAAAATGCCACATAATTGTAAGTTTTTTCCGGTTGCATCGTATACCAATTTACCGACAGACAGGACAATAATGATTTGATTGTTTTTATGAATGAAGCGCTTTTGCATGGAATAAGGTTGCCCGCTTGCAATAGTAGCCTGGATTTGCTCCAGTGATGCCTGCCTATCGTCAGGATGAATCAAAGACATTACTTTATCAAAATTCAATTCAAATTCATCCGGCTCATAACCTAAAATACGATATATGCCATCTGACCAAACCATGGCTTGCGTAACCAGATTAAATTCCCAGGTTCCAAAATGTAATAACTGTTCTGCCTCGTTTGGAAACATTTTTTTTGCGTTTATTAATATATGTACAACCCTTCCACTCAATAATTAAACCAAAATATCCGGGATGCTTTTCATTGTTCTATCCTACGGATATTTTAGACTACTTCATTTTTTACTGGTAAAGAACATTTTTAAACTCAATATGTGTAAAAATAGCCAATGAAAACTTTGTTTCCCCGGCAGCAGTAAAACATCCCATACGCAAATCAATTACCACCAATGGAAGGTATGTTTTGCTGATTAACATACCAAAATTGGCTATAATACTATAATACATGAATAAAAAAAAGTTGTTGGCATAAAATGAAAATACCGGCCAAATCTTTTGGTTATTGGTCATAATTATATTGGATTAGACTGCTGTTAAAAAAGGTAACCACAACTAAATAAAAATACATATTGGTACCCAAAAAAAGAAATTATCCCATTCCAATCTGGCCATTAAACGATTAAACAAGGCAAAATAGATGAAAATGAAGGTTAAAATAATGTGTTTTATAAGCGCGAACATACACTTGTAAAATGCCTTACCATAAAAAAAGGATAATTATAAAGGAAAAATGTTTTGATAAGTCGGAGATTAGCTGCTCATAAGCCACTAATAAACCTAACTATATTATATTGGCACGAATAATAAGTGGCTAATCATAGTATTTGAAGATTTTTTTCATAGAGATAGATAGGTGAAGCCCAACTTTTGTCAAACTATCCATCCATCAACTATTTTGTAATATTTAAGAAATGGCAGTTTTTATTCCCTACTCAATCATAGTTATTTTATCGGCCATCCAACAAGCCCTATATCAAATTTGTGCTGCAACAAAGAATAGATTGTTGTAACTTGAAGCTTGTTTTTTTAGTTATACGAACTAAAAAAATTGAAAGGCTACTTCATAGGTTTTCATTTCATTTTTATTCAGACATAGAAAGTATCGCACTTTTTGAATATAAAAACATATGCAACCAACCACATCAACCTCAAATACATCCGACCATCTGGCCAATGAAAGAACGTTTCTATCCTGGATACGCACCAGTATTGGCATTATGGCTTTTGGTTTTGTAGTAGTAAAATTTAGCCTGTTTGTCAAACAAATTTCACTCATTTTGGGCAAATCAGCCCCTGCCCCAACAGGTAGCTCTTCAGGCATCATTGGTATAGTGCTGGTAGCAGTTGGCGCAGGGATATTATTGTTGTCGTATGTACGTTACAAGAAAATAGAAAAGCAGTTAATCAATGGGCAGTATCGCCACTCATCGCGCTTAGTGAGTATATTAACCATTGGTATTTTTTTAGTGAGCATTTTATTACTGATTTATCTGATGGGCAGCATTTAATGTTTGATGAACGGCACAATAAACAGTTGAGGCTGTTATAGTAGATGACCCACTGATTGCACAAAAACAATTGAATACACTATTTTTTAAACCTCACAACTTTTTATCATGTTATTCCATTTTAGAAACATGCTACTCAAAAAATTAACGCTATTTTTTCTTGGCATGATGTTAGCCTTAGTAGTTCAGGCACAATGGTTGGTAGCGAATGTGGCCGGAAGGAATACCCAAAGCTTAAACGGAAGCTGGGCGGTTATTGTAGACCCGTTTAATGTAGGAGAAAGCAATTGGAAACCCATTTGGAAAGACCAGCATGCTACCGGTGCGCATGATTTTTTTGAATATGCATTTGACAATACCATTACATTACAGGTGCCTGGCGACTGGAATTCGCAACGCAACGATTTGGTGTATTATGAAGGAACAGTATGGTATAAAAAAACTTTTCAATACCAACCGCAGCCCGGCCAGCGCAGTTTTCTTTGTTTTGGCGGGGCCAATTATATAGCAGATGTGTATTGCAACGGACAAAAAGCCGGTAGCCATGAAGGTGGGTTTACCCCCTTTCAGTTTGATGTAACGCACTTGTTAAAAGCGGGCGAAAACGAGGTAATTGTTCGGGTGAATAATCAACGCAGGGCAGATGCCATTCCTGCATTGAACTACGATTGGTGGAATTATGGCGGCATTACCCGTGATGTAGATTTGGTAACTACACCGGGCAATTATATTCAGGATTATTTTATTCAATTGCAAAAAAATGATACTAGCCATATAGCAGGCTGGGTACAGGTTGCAGGAAGCAATGGCCTGCAAAAAGTAAGCATTCATATTCCTGATTTACACATACATTACACTACCCAAACCAATGCAGCAGGCAGGGCCAATATCAGTATTGCAGCACATCCTGCATTATGGAGCCCCGAACATCCGCATTTATATACTGTTCAAATTGCTACAGCCACAGATACTGTTGTAGAAGCCATTGGCTTTAGAACTATTGCAGTAAAAGGCACCGAAATTGTATTAAATGAACAGCCGATATTTTTACGCGGCATTAATATTCATGAACAAATACCACAACGTGCCGGCAGGGCTTATTCTGAAACAGATGCCGCCATGCTATTGGGTTGGGCAAAGGAACTGGGTTGCAATTTTGTACGGTTAACCCACTATCCGCACAATGAACACATGGTGCGGATGGCCGACAAAATGGGCATATTGTTATGGGAAGAGATTCCGCTTTGGCAGGGCATACAATTTAGTAACCCTGTTATATTAGCCAAAGCCAACCGGTTGTTGGATGAAATGATAGAACGCGATAAAAACCGCAGTGCCATTATACTATGGAGCTTATCTAATGAAACAACCTCCTCTGAAAGCAGAGATACCACTTTAACCGCAATGGCAGCACATGCAAGAGCATTAGACCCTACCCGGCTCATTACTTCAGCCTTCAATCATGTTGCTTACAAAGGCAATACCGTTACCATTGATGACAGCCTTAGTAAAGTATTAGATGTAGTAGGTGTAAATGAATACATTGGCTGGTACACACCATGGCCTGCGCCACCAAATAACATGGTTTGGAAAAACCCATTCAATAAACCTCTGATTATGTCGGAATTTGGAGGTGAAGCATTATATGGCCATCATGGTTCAAAAGATACCGCCAGTAGTTGGAGTGAAGAATATCAGGAGCAATTGTATAAAGATCAGGTAGCTATGTTTAAAAATATACCCTTTTTATGTGGCACCACACCCTGGGTATTGGCCGATTTTCGTTCGCCCAGTCGGCTACAACCCGTGTATCAGCAAGGCTGGAACAGAAAAGGATTATTATCGGATAAGGGATATAAAAAGAAAGCCTGGTATATTATGCGGGTATTTTATGAGGAGAAGGGACAAAATAACTTTAATTGATTAACCAGTATCAAAGTACAAAAAATTTTTCTGATTTTTTAATCAAACCGTTTTTTACAAATACAATACATTATATTCATAAGACAGTTCTGTTTTAATAACTTTAAGTTGTGTATAGCAAAATAATTCCTTCACTATTCAACGCATCAAGATGAGCATAGAACGCAGAAAATTTTTAAAATACTCAGCTGGAAGTGCTGCTTCCGTTTCATTTTTTTCGGGCATTATTGCCTTTACTAAAAAAACTGAATACAATGACCCCGATTGGAGTCAGTTACACAATATGACGGGAAATGTAAAACCCATTACCGTTGCCGAAAGACAACAAAGAATTGCCAAGGCACAACAACTCATGGCAAGCAACCAAATACAGGCATTGATTTTAGATGCAGGTACCTCATTAAATTATTTTACAGGAATACGCTGGTGGCCCAGTGAAAGAACCATGGTAGCCATTATTCCTGTAAAAGGGGAAGTGACTTATGTGAGCCCTGCTTTTGAAGCAGACCGATTGAAAGAATTAATTACCATTGGTCAGGGTGTACATATATGGCAAGAAGATGAAAGCCCTTATGAAAAAATAGTTGCGGTATTGCAACAGAAAGGCATTACCGGTGGTAGTATTGGCATGGAAGAACGTTTGCGGTTTTTTATATTGGATGGTCTACGAAAAGCCGCACCGAATATGAACTTTATTAGTGGTGACCCAATCAGCATTCCATGCCGGCTCATTAAATCACCTGCAGAAATTGCCTTGCTTCAAAAAGCGAATGACATTACCCTTGCAGCCATACAGTTTGCAGCAGCCAATGTTAAAGAAGGCATGTCGAACAATGATATTTCCGCCATTATTGGCCAGGCACAGCGCAAAATGGGTGCATCTTCAGATGGCGCTTTGGTTACAATTGGGCCCGCCTCTGCTTTGCCACATGGCAGCATACAACCGCAGCATTTAAAGAAAGGGGATATTTTATTGATGGACTGTGGTTGCTTAGTTGAAGGTTATACATCTGATATTACCCGTACCATTGTATTTGCTGCACCGCCCACACAAAGACAACGTACTATCTGGGATTTAGAGAAGAAAGCACAGGCGGCAGGTTTTGCGGCTGCACAAATTGGGCAGCCATGCGAAAAGGTAGACCATGCTGCACGTAAAGTTTTAATAGATGCCGGTTTTGGGCCGGGATATCAATTACCCGGTTGTCCGCACAGAACCGGACATGGCATTGGCATGGATGGACACGAATGGGGCAATATGGTAAATGGTAATCAACAACCCATACAGGTGGGCATGTGTTTCAGTGTAGAGCCTACCATTGTTGTACCCGGCGAAATGGGTTTGCGATTAGAAGATTGTGCGTATATAGCGGAAGACGGGCCACACTGGTTTTCTAAACCTGCACATAGTATTGATACACCTTTTGCCTAAATGAAATCATTGAGTTGCTTTGATATACCTTTAAATGCATGTTGGTAAATACGCCCAAGATTCATGCATAGGAAAATTGTTTTTATAAAAAGGGGATAATCATGGGAACACGTTGCTGATAGGAAATATATTCAGCACCAAATTCCTGTACTAATTTTTTTTCTTCAAAATACATTCCAATCCAAATATACAAGCTAATCATGATACAAGTGATTAAGTTAGTTACCAATGGTGAAAACAGAAACCATGCCCAAACAAACAAGAGTGTTCCTAAGTACAAGGGATGGCGTACAAATTGATGAATACCCGTAGTATCTAAATGTGCTTCCTTTTTTTTCTTCCAAAACACATCAATACCACTGAGATAAAAAAAATATTTACGGATGGTGATGCTCATTAACGTCAAGCCTGCAACACCCATTAACATTCCAAAAGTATAACTTATGTATTGATGCAATGCAATAGGTTTAGCAGGTATATGAAACTGATAATACAAAATACCACTCATACTGAATAATGCAAACAGCGCATACAACAGGCGATAATATGGAAACCATTGTCTCATGCACTTTTGCATGATACGCTTAAACTGCAATGACGCAGTAAGACTATGTATGGTGGCAAAGAGCAGCCATGCAATCATTAATATCCAGAGTGATTGGTTCATGTAATTGATGATGAATTAAGCAACATTTATTTCAAAAAAAAGTTATTGCACACTTTTTTAATGCTTCATTAAATACAAATTGTGCAATGTATCATACAAAAGTAAATATTGATTGGAGTGACCTTCCTTATCAAACAAAGCTTCCCAGGTATTCAATGGTTCCCAAATAAAAGTACCTTTCCCTTTTCCATTAGGTAAATGGAACACAATATTGTTCACCGCTTCTTTTCGGGCAGAATATTCTACTACCACAACATCTTTTCCATACCGCTGTACCAAATCGGTTAAATTATTCCTTAAATCATCTAAACTGCCATGCCATTTAGGATAATATGACAATCCAATTACATCAAAATGAACCCCTCGGGCCAACATATTATTGAGAAAGAAAACTGATTCATCATTTTGTCCGCCCAAAGCAATATGTAGCATTATTAACATTTCAGGGTCAATCGACTTTACCGCTGCAATTCCTGCATTGAGCAATTGTGCCAAACTATCCGGGTGTTGTATACTGCCCGCCGGCCAAAGTATACCATGATTAATTTCATTACCTACCTGAACCATATTGGGTAGTGTGCCCTGTTTTTTTAAAGCCAGTAACACTTGCCGGGTATATTGATACACAGCAGCTTTCAATTCCTGAAAATTCAAATGGCGCCAGCCTGCAGGCATAAATTGTTTACCGGGATCGGCCCAGGTATCGCTGTAATGAAAATCGAGTAGCCATTGCATGCCTGCGGCCTTAATGCGTTGAGCCATTTGCAAAGTATAAGCCAAATCGCAAAACCCTTTTCCGGGAGCATAACCACTATCGGTTGCTGGGTCATTAAAAATGCGTAATCGGATATAATTGAAACCATGATCTTTTAAAATTTGTATGGCATCTTTTTCAGTATTACCATCGTAAAATTTTTTACCGGCAGCGTCTAATTGTGGAAGAAAAGAAATATCGGCACCAATCATTTTACCCGAATTACGTGGTTGGCTTTCCGTAGCAGATAAAGTATATTTTGGATCAATGTGGTTATTTTGTAAGCTTGTTGGTGGAACCGTTATTATTTCAGTAGAACCCGGCCATAAACCAGCAGCTGTTGCTTCTACTTTTATCATTCCGGGTACTTTCCCGGCCTGTACAATAAACTGACACTTTCCATTAAAGGCACTACGTTGCCAGGCACCATCCATACATTGATCAGGTTCATGACTGCTGGGATCGCCATTTCCAACACCAATAATCTTGGCATCACCGGTAACAGAAAAACGAATCATATTATCGGTATTGGGCACTTCTCTTCCTTCTTTATCTACTAATGAAACATTCATAACGGCCACGGATTTACCATCGGCCAAAATAGTTGTTGAAGAAGGCGATAGCACTACTTCGGCAGGTACACCTGTAGTTTCAATGGCTGTTTTTAAAACCCTGCCTGCTTTATGAGCAATAGCAGATAAGGTACCCGGGTGATAGGGTACCGACCATTGTAAATGCCCATTGCGCGGCATTGTTTTTTTGCCAAGGCTTTTACCATTTAAAAACAACTCTACATCATCAGCATTTGAATATACCCACACATCAATAGGCGTTCCTGTTTTGCCCATCCAGTTCCAATGTGGTGCAATATGCAATACATCTTTATCAGTCCACCAGCTTTGATAATAGTAATAAATGTTTTTAGGAAAGCCGCACACATCCATTACCCCAAAATGCGAATTAATATTGGGCCAACGGAAAGGAGTAGGCTCTCCCCGATAATCGAATCCGGTCCAAACAAATCCGCCCATCCAATAAGGTGCTTCGGCTGCCAGCTTCCACCAGGTTTCTGCTGTACTTGCCCACCAAGGTGCTGTGATATCTTCATCGGGTAAATAACCCCTAATACTATCAACAGCATATTCACCTCTTGTGGTAACGGTACTACCCATTTCAGTACCAATAACAGGTTGTGTAGGATGGTCTTTATGATAATCGGCCACAGCAAATTGGCGATAATTAAATCCCCGGATAGGAATTACTTCATCTACACCATGAAATACATTGCCCAAATCGGCGGCATAAGTACTGGTTCTGGAAGGATCAAGTGCTTTTTGTTTTGCCAATAATGTAGATGCCATGCGTTTACCAACATCGGTAGTTTGAATCCAGCCTTCTTCATTCCCGATTGACCATAGGAAAACCGAAGGATGGTTACGGTCTCTTTTTATCAACGTTTCAAACTGATGCATATATTCCGGGCTGCTATTGAGTAAACGTTGTTCATCCAATACCAACATTCCCAAGCTATCACAAGCATCTAACAATTCGGGGGTTGGTGCATTGTGACTGGTTCTGTATGCATTAGCGCCCATATCTTTCAATAAACGGATACGATAATATTGCATGGCATCGGGCAGTGCACTGCCTAAGCCGGCATGATCTTGATGGTTATTGGTTCCATGAATTTTAATATTAACACCATTGAGAAAAAATCCTTTTTCCGCATCAAAACGAATCGTTCTTATACCAACACGATATGTAACAGAATCGATCATTACATTGCCGGATTGAATGATTGTGGTTACCCGGTATAAATACGGATCATCAATAGACCACAAATGCGGATGTATAACGGGAATGGATTGCTGTATTACAGAAGTGCCACCCGCCGTAATAGAAATGGTTTGTTTAGCCGACAGTGCCACCAGTTTTCCATTTCGTTCTGATAAATAGGTATATACTACGGCATTTTTTTGCGCCATAGTTTCATTGCTGATGGTGGCATTTACAAAAACGATTGCTTTATTTGCTGCTACTGCCGAATGTATGTAAACACCATTGGCAGCAAAATGAAGCGGATTCATTTTATTGAGCCAAACATGCCTGTAAATACCGGCACCTTCATAAAACCAGCCTTCATATTGTGTTGCATCAACCCGTACTACAATAACATTGTCAGCATTAAATTTTAAGAAATCAGAGATATCATAATCAACACCAACATACCCACTCATATTGGTGCCCACGAAAATGCCATTCACCCAAATACTGGCCTTGCGAAAAATACCATCCAATTGCAATTGAAAACGCATGCCTGAGTCGGCAGCCAATACCGTAAAATGTTTGCGATACCAGCCAATACTGGTGGCCGGAAATAATCCACCTACTGGTTTATACCCGTGCGATTCTACATCAAAATTATCAACCTGTGCAAAAGGCAACTCCACAGCCCAATCGTGGGGAAGGTTGAGAGAACGCCAGGCACTATCTTTAAACTTAGGATCAATAGCAGTACCATAAGCGCCACCTGTTTTAGCAAAAATATTGGCTACGCCATAATTAAAATCTTTAGATGGGTCTGCTGCATTACCAAAGTGGAATTTCCAACCCTCATCAATATTTAGATGTTGTTGCGATTTTGATGGCACAGGAAGTATAGCAAGCAATACAAGCAAAATAATACAAATACCAAAAGAACGGAAGTACGAAAACATGATTTTACCAATTTGCTGAACAAATGAAATGATTCAAACAGCAAATTAGAACAAAATAGACTGATAATGCAGATGCAACAAAAAAACAGAAGAATTTTTGACATTCAACAATTAGCCATTACCAGATCACTGCTTACCCTGTTTTTTAAGCATCTACTATTTTTTTCCCAAAAGGCATTAATGATAATTCCACTAATTTAAAATGCTGCCTACCCCAGGGAATTCCAACAATGGTTACAAACAATAAAGCGCCTATTACAACATGCATGATACAAGTTACCAGACCACCTGAAAGCAACCATATTATATTACAGAAAACCGAAAAGCAGCCCTGATGGGCGGAATTGCTAACCACCTTTTTCCCAAATGGGGCCAATACTATACCTGCAATTTTAAAACATTGCAAACCCCAAGGAATACCGATGATGGTAACACATAATACAATGCCGCCCAAAAAATAGCCTAAAGCAGCCAAAAAGCCACCAAAAATGAGCCAGATAATATTGCCGATTAAATTCATGTAGGAAAGTTACCATTGTCTAATTTTTAATGATACGCCATTGTTATCAATGGTTAAAATAAAAGGCGGTATGGTATTTTTATCGCTTTATAACAATAGCGTATGATTTTTATTCTGTTTTTATTTGAGTTGAAATAAAATAGCGAGAATACGGGGAACAGTATTCGCATCTCCTTCATCAAAATATTCATACGCTTGTTTCACTTCAAAACCACATGAAATACCTGCATTGATAAAATCAGCAACATGATGCACATAACAAGTTAACACTTGCAAACCATCCTCATTGATATATCTTGCTTTTGAACCTGTATATTGTTTAAAGGGATGTAATTCGCCCACATACACATATCCACCGGGTTGTAAAGTATTGGCAGCTTTTTTAAAAATGGCAGCTATATCTTCAATATGTTCTAATATCAGGCTGAACACAACTATATCAACCGTCTGCTGTACAAAATACCAAGGTTCTAAAATATTCGCTTGTACAAACTGTACATTGGGATCTTGTATTTTATTTCGGGCTTGTTGTAACATAGCTTCTGAAAAATCAACACCCATTAACGTAGATGCTTTTGTGTACAACCATTGCGTATTTTTACCTGTACCGCAACCAATTTCTAAACAGGCATTAAATGTAATTGGGCTTAACAATTTACGCAGAACCTCTGCTTCGGCATCGCGGGTTTTATTATCGTTGAAATCATATTGTTCTGCCCATTGATTATAGGCATGTTGTATACTCATAAAAAATACGTTTGGCAGTTCATTACAATCATTATTTAAACCAATGCTTCCAATAAAATTTCAACGGTATGTTTGGCTTTTTTACCGGTTCCATCTTTTATCTGGTGTCTGCAACTGGTACCGGGAGCAGCAATTTCAGTAATCGTATCTGCTTTTTCAACTGCAGGAAATAAAACCAAACTACCAATTTGCATGGATAAATCATAATGTTCTTTTTCATATCCAAACGAGCCGGCCATACCGCAGCAACCGGATGGAATCGTATTCACCGTATAATTTTCAGGAAGAGAAAGCACCTGAACAGAATCATTCAAATTAGTTAATGCTTTTTGCTGGCAGTGGCCGTGCAATTGAATATTTTTTTGCTCCTTCGTAAAAGATGCGGAAGAGATATTGCCATTTCTAATTTCTCGAGCTAAAAATTCATCGATATACCAAACATTTTTAGCCAATTGTTTAGCGGCTTCCCAATGGGCATCATCCACCAAGTCAATATATTCATCTCTAAACGTTAATATGGCAGAAGGCTCAACACCAATTAAAGGTGTATCATTTGTTACAACAGCACTTAATAAATCAATATTTTGATGTGCAATTTTTTTTGCTTCAAGCAACAAGCCTTTTGATAACATTGCCCTTCCACTTTCCACATGCTTGGGTATTAAAACTGTATAGCCCAACTTTTCTAATAATTGAATTGCAGCAATACCAATTTCAGCATCATTATAATTGGTAAATTCATCGCAAAATAAATACACAATTTTTTGATTGTTCCCAGCAAATAATTGTTTTTTTCGTTTATTCATCCATTGCTGCACGGTAATTGAAGAAAGTTTAGGCATGGAGCGTTTTGTTGCAAAACCTGCCATTTTCTTAATAAGGCTTCCGGTAAATGCATTTGTAACTAATGCATTATACAAACCAGGCCAAACAGAACCTAATTTTGCTATAGTATTAAAATGGGCAATTAATTTAGATCTTAACGGAACCCCATTTGCATTATAATATTGCTGTAAAAACTCTGCTTTAAGTTTAGCCACATCAACATTCGATGGGCACTCAGATTTGCACCCTTTGCAGCTTAAACACAAATCCATTACTTCATAGATTTCTTTGTGGTTAAACTTATTTATTGCAGTTGAGTGGGTTAAAAACTCACGTAATATATTAGCTCTGGCACGGGTAGTATCTTTTTCATTACGGGTAGCCATAAAAGAAGGGCACATGGTTCCGCCAGATAAGTGTGTTTTTCTACAATCTCCTGAACCATTGCATTGTTCGGCATGTTGTAAAATGGTTTGGTTATTCCAACGAAATACCGTTGCAACATTCGGATCTTTTTGCCCCGGCGTGTACCGCAACATACTGTTCATAGGGGGAGTATCTACAATTTTTCCCGGGTTGAAAATATGGTGCGGATCCCAACTATTTTTTATTTGCTGCAGTAACGTATAATTTTTTGCACCAATCATTTGCGGAATAAATTCGCCGCGTAATCTACCATCGCCATGTTCGCCACTTAAAGAGCCATTGTATTTTTTTACCAATGCAGCTACTTCTGTTGCAATGATTCTAAACAAAGCATTCCCTTCTTCCGTTTTTAAATTAATAATGGGCCGCAGGTGCAATTCGCCAGAGCCTGCATGGGCATAGTGCACGGCATATAAATCGTACTTCTTCAATATGGCATTAAACTCCTCAATATATACAGGTAAATCATTTACATCAACCGCAGTATCTTCAATAACGGGAACGGCTTTATTATCGCCAGGCATATTACCTAATAACCCCAATCCGGCTTTTCGCAGGTTCCATATTTTTTTAGTGTCATTTCCAAACAACAAAGGAAAATGATAGCCCAAACCCTTTTCACGCATAGCCAGTTCTACTTCTTTTGCAATGGCCATTATTGCTTCGCGAGTATCTTTTTTAAATTCAACTACCAATATAGCACCAGGATCGCCCTGCACAAAAAAGCGGTTTTTTTGCTGCTCAATATTGCCTTTGGTGCACTCTAAAATATAATGGTCAATCAGTTCACTGGCAGTAGGGCCAAATTGCAAAGCAATTAAATTCGCTAATAATGATTCATGAATGGTATTAAAGTGCACACACAACAAACCTGTTTCTTTAGGAGGTAATGGTACCAGATTTAATTTAATTTCGGTTATAAATGCCAGCGTGCCTTCTGAGCCGGCAATGAGGGTACAAAAATTAAAATCTGGACCGCCTGCCATAAATGGCGCAGTTTGCATCAACAAATCAATGGCATAACCGGTATTTCGCCGTTCAACAGATTTTTTAGGAAATTCTTTTTCTATCTCTATCCTATTATCAACATTACTCAATAAATGCCGAATATTTTTATAAATGGCTCCTTCTAAAGTATTTAATTCGCATTTTGCGTGAAAATTATCGATATCTGTTTCACCAAACACAGCCTCGGTTCCATCGCTTAAAATAGCTTTTATTTCAATAACATGTTCTCTTGTACTTCTGTACACCACAGAATTAGAGCCACAAGAGTTGTTGCCCACCATTCCTCCAATCATGGCACGATTTGCGGTAGATGTTTCAGGACCAAACAACAATCCATAAGGCTTCAAAAACACATTTAAATCATCTCTAATAACACCTGGCTGAACACGTACCCATTTTTCAGTAGCATTTACTTCAATTATTTTTGTAAAGTATTTAGATACATCTACAACAATACCATTGCCAACTACCTGGCCCGCCAACGATGTGCCTGCGGTACGAGGTATTAATGAAGTGTTGTGTTGCAAAGAAAATGCAATTAGTTTTTTGATATCCGCTACATTTTTGGGAATAGCGACAGCCAAAGGCATTTCACGATAGGCCGATGCATCGGTAGCATACAAAGTACGCATAGTGGTATCATAGTACAATTCGCCGGTTAGTTGCCCTGATAAAGCTGCTAAGTGCTGGTTCATTTTAGTTTCAATTGGTGACTCAATAATACTGTAAAATTAAAGTTTTCTGATTGTCGCTTTATCTCTTGTTTTAGAATGAGGGGGCTTTAAACTGAAATGCCTACTCGGCTACTGTTCGGGCTGTTCGCTTGTTGTCCTCACTGCGTTGCGGGCTACCGCTTCCATCCCGTATCCCATCAACATTTCATCATAAATCATCACAAAAAACCACACATCCCTTAATAAAAGTAAGGCATGTGTGGCAACTATTCATGCACCATCTGCTACTGCAGATATGAATCATTTTCTTTAATTCCTATTACCGGCAACTGTTCTTTATTAATCAACGCATTTAATGCAGGTATATCTTTTTTCAAAATATCATCTAATAATAGTAACTGTTGATCGGCCTGTACTCTTAAATCGGCATACACTTCTTTCGATTGTTGGCTCGGCGCAGTGTATCCGCTGGCAACCACATTAAACAAACCGGCCAGTTTATCATTAATGCGAATAGGGTAATTTAACACATCCTGACTGCTTTTCGCTTTGGTTTGATACAATGCTTCTTCAATTTTTGTTAGCCTTTTATTGATGCTGTCAGTAACCGTTTTTAAAGATTTTGATTTTGCGGTATCTAATCTTTCAACAAACCCATTTATTTGTTCACGTAATTCACGAACATGTACTATTGCCATTTGCACTTCATTAAACTTATCTTTTATCTGCAATAAAAAGTTTACCTGTGCATCATAATCTTCCTGACTCATGTGCTGATCGGGTATCCCCTTAATAGTAAAAGGCACTTCCACTGAATCTTTCAGGAATTTAAATTTCGCGGTATATCTTCCCGGCGCAGCTTTTACATTACCAATGGTACCATTCCATAAAATCATGTTATCAATTTTTTTACCGCCGGGATAATTCATATCCCATACAAATTCATTCATACCCTCATTTACTTCAACCGGTAATTTTTTGGTACCATAGGTTTCAATGGGTTTGCCCTGTTTATCAAAAATGGTAATAGTTACCTTTGAAGTATCAGAGGCATTTTTAAGATAATACCTAAATACCACGCCGTTAGGTGGATTTGCTCCTATATTGCTGTTGTGGGTAGTAAAACTTCTTCTAAACCGGCCGCCACTTGCATAACGATAAGCGTCTGAAACAGAAAATACATGTATCGGTTGTTGTAATGCAGCTGCATCTTTTTGTTGCAACAAACCCAAATCATCTAATACCCAAAAACCACGGCCTTGTGTAGCCACAATTAAATCATTGTCTTTAATCGTTAAATCAGTAACCGGAACTTTGGGTAAATTTAGTTGAAAAGGGTGCCAGCTTTCACCATCGTTATAACTAATAAACAAACCATATTCAGTACCTGCATATAATAAACCCGGCCTTTGTTTATCGGTGCGAATGCAACGAGTAAAATAATTTAACGGTATGCCATTGGTGATGCGTTTCCAGGTTTTACCATAATCTTCCGTTTTATACAAATAAGGCGTATAATCATCCATTTTATATTTGGTTCCTGCAAAATAGGCTTTCCCTTTTTGTTTAGCATCGGTTTCTACACAGTTCCACATCATCCATTTACCGGCATCGGGTGGGGTAACATTTTGCCAGTTTTTACCACCATCCTTACTTACATGTATTAATCCGTCATCGCTTCCTGCCCATAACACATCAGGTTCTAAAGCCGACTCTGCAGCAGTAAAAATGGTACAATAATATTCAACCGAGGTATTATCCTGGGTAATGGGGCCGCCGCTTGAAGCCTGCTTCGATTTATCATTAGTAGTTAAATCGGGGCTAATCATTTGCCAACTCCGGCCTTCATTCTCGGTTACAAATAAATGGTTACCTGCGGCATATAATTTTTTAGGATTGGTAGGAGAAAAGAAAATAGGAAAATTCCATTGAAAGCGATATTTCAACACATCGGCTCCGGAACCCATGGGATTATCGGGCCATACATTAATGGCCCTGTTTTCGCCGGTACGATGATCTAAACGGGAAAGATAGCCGCCATAGTTACCTCCGTAAACAATATCGGGATTAAGCGGGTCGGCTACCACATAACCGCTTTCAGCACCTGCCGTGGGTTGCCAATCTGCTTCTCCAATGCCCGGGCCGTTGGTTCGGCTTTTAATTCTCAATGTAGTATTATCTTGTTGCGCTCCTAATATTCTGTAGGGGAAAGAATTATCGGTAGATACCCGATAAATTTGTGCAGTAGGCTGGTTCATAAGTGAACTCCAGGTTTGTCCACCATTGAATGAAACCTGCGCCCCACCATCATCTGCAACAATCATACGATTGCCATCTTCGGGATCAATCCATAAATCGTGGTGATCGCTGTGTGGCGTATTCACTGCCTGAAAAGTTTTACCACCATCACGGCTACGCATCATTTCCACATTCAATACATAAACTAAATTTTCATTTTTAGGATCAATAAACACTTTGGAATAATACCATGCCCGTTGGCGAATATTATTATCGCCACTTTGTAAGCTCCAGGTTTCCCCACCATCATTACTTACAAAAAGACCGCCTTTTGCATTTTCAATAATGGCATAAATTTTATCAGTATTAGATGGTGCTACTGCAACGCCAACAATACCCCAAACACCTTTCGGTAATCCTTTTTTGCTGGTTAAATTCACCCAGGTTTCTCCACCATCTTTACTTTTGTACAAGCCACTGCCCTCGCCGCCACTTATCATGCTATACGGTGTTCTTTCAACGTGCCACATACCTGCATACAATACATTGGGGTTACCCGGCTCCATCACTAAATCAGAACAGGCAGTCAAATTATTGACATACAATACGCGTTTCCAGGTTTTACCTCCATTGGTAGTTTTATATACGCCCCGTTCTTCATTAGGACCAAATGTATGGCCCATTACAGCAGCCCATACAGTATTCGGATCTTTTGGATCAATAATAATCCGGATGATATGACGACCATCTTTCAGGCCAATATTTTTCCAGCTTCGTCCGCCATCATCGCTGCGCCACATACCACCCATCCCTTCTGATACATTGCCACGTAATGAATTTTCGCCTTCACCCACATATAAAATGGATTCATCGCTTGGCGCCACAGCCACTGCGCCAATACTTCCACCAAAATATTTATCGGTAATATTTTTCCAGTTACTGCCACCGTCGGTTGTTTTCCATACACCGCCACCGGTAGCACCAAAATAGAAAGTAGTTTTATGGGCAAAACTACCTGTTACTGCTGCGCTCCTGCCCCCTCTGAAAGGCCCTATTTCTCTGAATTTCAACGCAGAAAAATAAACAGAATCGGTATTATCCTGTTGCACTACATTTTTCTTAACGTTTTTTTGTGCACTTAACTGCGTGGCAAAAAACATACC
Organism: Hydrotalea sp. AMD; assembly: GCF_004100315.1. Taxonomy (NCBI): domain Bacteria; kingdom Pseudomonadati; phylum Bacteroidota; class Chitinophagia; order Chitinophagales; family Chitinophagaceae; genus Hydrotalea; species Hydrotalea sp. AMD. The sequence continues at coordinate 155,649 of NZ_SCKY01000008.1, forward strand.
TGCCAGCAATGGTAAAAAGCCATACAATTTTCTCATGCTATTTGGTTTTAAAAGTTAGGTAATCATTTTTAATATAACTATTCAGATATAATTATTTGCCATTGATTTTCCAGTGACTTAAAATTAGTGGCTAATTGCTGAACAGCCAAGCCAATGGTATGAGTGGGCGGCATATCTGCTTCTTCCAACATGCTCATTAAATTTCTGCTTTGTTGTAATATATCATGATAGCTATTCTTATTACTAATAACCCTTCTGCCATTTGAAGCATTACCTGCTATTGTATTTAATGAATTTATTTTTGAAGCAGATTCTGTATTTTGAATCATTTGCTGAATGATTTGTAGCCGCTCTAAACATGTTTTGCTTATTTCATAACACTGATTGGCTAAATTAAACTGGCGTTGCAAATCGGCAGAAGTAGTAGCAACCCTTGGATCCATAACAACATTAAACTGCTGTTGCATTGTTTTTCCGTTTACTTCTAATAAAGCGGTATATTTTCCGGGCATTACCCAAGGCGAAGTAGCTAACGGTGCTGTATTGCCGTAAATTGCTGCAATAGGATAAACAGGAGGAAGTGGTAAGGGGGTATAATGCACATCCCATAAAAAACGGTGCATACCCGGTTTTGCCGATAATATTTGTTGAGGTAGTATCCAATATTTTGGAATGTTTACTTTAGGTATATGATAGGGGGTATCAGTACTGGCATATTGCCGTACTATGTTGCCGTTAACATCTTTAATGGTTAATTTAACTATACCGGTATCATTATCGGGTAAATAATAATCAATGATTGCCCCATCTGGTGGATTTTGTCCGGCAGGTTCTTCCTGTGGTAATGGGGTATCTGTATTCATATCCCAACGAATACGGAGTGCATTTTGTGGTTTGAACAAGTAGGCATTATTAACGGAAATGCGTTGCTGTGCAATTTGCCGCAATGGCGTAATATTATCTAAAATCCAAAACGAGCGGCCATGTGTACCAACTACTATATCATCATCTTTTATTACTAAATCGCGAATTGAGGTAGCAGGCATATTCAACCGAAGGCTTTGCCAATGGTTACCATCATCAAACGAAACATAGACCGCATTTTCCGAACCGGCAAATAACAGGCCTTTCACCTTGGGGTCTTCCCGCACTACATTAATAGGTTCATTATCGGGAAGGCCATTTACTTTTTCTTGCCAGATATTTCCTCCATCGTGTGTAACAAAAATATGTGGGTGTAAATCATCACAACGGATACGGTTTACCGCAGCATACACCGTATTATTATCAAAATGTCCGCAATCCATTAATGAAATTTTACTCCAAGATGTAATTGCTGCAGGGGTAATATTTATCCAACTTTTTCCCCCATCATGGGTTATTTGAATATAACCATCATCGGTACCACACCAAATGGTATTGCTGTCTTTATAAGAAGGCGCAATTGTATAAATAACACCCCTTCGTGGCATTGTTTTTAAAGCAGGCGTAGTATAGATACCAACACTGGCCGGAATATCCCATTCACTGCGTGTTAAATCAGGACTGATTACCTGCCAGTTCATGCCCCCATTATTGGTTTTAAACAACACATTACCGGCAAAGTATAACGTATGTGGATTGACGGGCGAAAATAAAACCGGAGCGGTTCTGATAAAACGATATTTTCCGCTACGAATGGCTTCCGGTGCAACGTTTTGTACCTGACCGGTACGCTTATCATATTTGGTTATTTTACCCCCATAAATAATATTCGGGTTTAAGGGATCGGCCGCTACATAACCATATTCTTCTACACCAACGGGATGCCATTCCCGAAAAGTAATTTGCCCGTCATTCCCTCTGGATGCAATACCAACGGAGCCGCTTTCCTGTTGACCGCCATACACATTGTAAGGGAAGGCATTATCAGTGCTAACATGATAAAATTGTGCAGTGGGCTGGTTGTACCAGGATGAAAAAGTTTCTCCGCCATTTACGGTAATAATTGCACCCTGATCGGCTGCAATTAAAATAATGTTTGAATGATCAGGATTAATCCAAATACGGTGATAATCATCTCCACCAGGTGCCCCTCTAAAATCTTTCCAGCTATGCCCACCATCTTCCGAACGCCATACCACCACATTCGCTGTGTATACAATGTCTTCATTTTGAGGATCGGCTTTTACTTCTGCAAAATCGCTGCCCCGGCCCCAATAACGGCCATCGTTGCTAATGCTATACCAACTTTCTCCTGCATTATCACTTCTGTACATACCACCATATTCACCTGCATCAACAGTGGCATACATTCTTTTGGGGTTACTGGGGGCAATGCAAAATCCAATTCTTCCCAAACCCTGTTCAACCGTTGGTAAACCACGGGTAATTTTTGTCCAGGTTTTACCTCCATCCACCGATTTATATAACCCGCTTTGTGGGCCATTCCATTCTCCATTTTCCCAAGGGCCTTGCCGGCCTGCCCATAAATCGGCGAAAATAATATTGGGATTTTTAGGATCAATAGCTACTTGAACCGCTCCTGTATTTTCATCTTTATACAAAACCCTTTCCCAGGTTTTACCCCCATCTAAAGTTCTGAATACGCCACGCTCTGTATTGGGGCCATACGGATGCCCCATTGCCGCTACGAATACCCGATTGGGATTTGTGGGATCAATGGCTACCGCACCAATTTGCTGCACATCTGTTAAACCAAGATGCTGCCATGTTTTACCGGCATCGGTTGATTTGTACATGCCATTACCTACCGACAAATCGGGCCGTTGCAAACCCTCACCAGAGCCTACATATATAATATCTGGATTGGAAGGCGCTACTGCTAAATCACCTATTGATCCTGTTGGCTGGTCATCAAAAATTGGAAACCAGGTTCTGCCATAATCGGTTGTTTTCCAAACACCACCATTGTTTACACCTATGTAAAACACATTGGGTTGTTGTGGCACACCCACTGCGCCTACTGTTCTACCGCCTCTGTGCGGGCCAATCATCCGCCACTGCATTTCTTGAAACAAAGCAGCAGAAACCTGTGCCTGAAGGGTTTGGAAGATTGTACAAAGTAATACCACCATCAAAAAACGAAAGCGCCATTTCATAAAATTTTTTATTTAGAATTGAAAAAAAACCGTTTGATATTTCAACATAATCATCTCTATTTTATGTGCATTCCCTGAATTTCAATGCTTCATTCAACTACAAACAGTGCAATTAATTTGCTTAATATGGAGGTAAAAGGTACGGATGAAGGCTTATTCACTCAAAATAAATTCCATCGGTGGTGTACCTATACATATTCATCCATAAATTCATCCGCTGTTTAAAAAATTTATTACCTTACAATCTGCAACTAAAAATTCAGGCAACATGAGAAAATTTTACTTCAGCATTCTGCTTTTTGCAGGCTGTTATTTTACGGCACAGGCACAAGAAATCAATCTGGCCACACAGTTTAAAAATTTACAACCCCGCACAATTGGTCCGGCAGGTATGAGCGGTCGTATTACTGCAATTGATGCGCTTTGGAGCGATCCCAATATTATTTATGCAGGTAGTGCCAGCGGCGGTGTTTGGAAAACCGAAAACGGCGGCGCTTCATGGAAGCCGATATTTGACAAGGAACCTATTTTAAATATTGGTGCTATTGCCATTACGCAAAGCAATCCTTCTGTTATTTGGGCAGGCACCGGCGAAGGCAATCCGAGAAATTCTGTTAGCCTGGGAGATGGCATTTATAAAAGTTTAGATGGCGGACAAACCTGGAAATGCATGGGTTTGCAAAAAACAAAAAATATTCATCGAATTATTATTGACCCCAATAATCCAGATGTTGTATATGCAGGCGCCATTGGCAACCCTTATGGTGTGCATGGAGAAAGAGGATTGTATAAAACAACCGATGGCGGACAAACCTGGAAATTAATTTTACATACCAACGATTCCAGCGGTGTGGCAGATATGATGATAGACCCAAGTAACCCAAACAAACTACTTGTTGCCATGTGGCAACACCACCGAACACCCTGGAGCTTTACCAGCGGCGGCTCCGGCAGTGGATTATACGTAACCTACGATGCAGGTAAAACTTTTAAAAAATTAGGTAAGGCAGATGGCCTGCCAGATGGCAATTACGGACGTATTGGTTTAACCATTTGCCGAAGCTTACCCAGCCGTGTATATGCATTAGTAGAAGCTACCAAAAATGGTTTATACAAATCGGATGATGGTGGCATGAAATGGGAATTGGTAAACAGCGACCCTGCTGTAGTTACCAATCGTGCCTTTTATTTTCAGGATATACGCGTTGACCCGGAGAATGAAAACCGGTTATACAACATTAACCAAATGGTGAGTGTTAGTGAAGATGGCGGCAAAACTTTTCGCATATTGATCCCGTACAGTGGCATTCATCCCGATCACCATGCCTGGTGGATTCATCCTTTCAATCCTTCATTGATTATTGATGGCGATGATGGTGGGCTGGCCATAACAAAAGATAAGGGAAAAACATGGCAGTTTGAAAGCAAATTGCCTGTTGGGCAGTTTTACCACATTAATGTAGATAATGCATTACCCTATCATGTTATGGGAGGATTACAAGACAATGGCAGTTGGTATGGCCCTGCTTATGTTTGGATAAAATCAGGTATTCGCAACAGTTATTGGACCGAAGTGGGCGGTGGTGATGGTTTTGATGTACTACCCGATCCGGATAATTACAACTGGGTTTATTCCATGAGTCAGGAAGGCGAACTGGGCCGTTATAATGTAGCTACCGGCGAACAATGGCGCATTAAACCACCTGATGTAGGCAGCACTCTACGGCATCGGTTTAATTGGAATGCAGCCATAGCGCAAGACCCATTTGATAATAATACCATTTACTTTGGTAGCCAGTTTGTTAATAAAAGCACCAATAAAGGTATTTCATGGAGCATTATATCGCCCGACTTAACTACGAATGATACCGCCAAAGAAGATCAAAGCAACAATGGCGGCTTATCGATTGATATTACCGGAGCAGAAAATTATTGTACCATTTTATGCATTGAACCTTCACATGTACAACGGGGGGTAATTTGGGTAGGAACCGATGATGGTAATGTACAATTAACACAAGATGGCGGTAAAACCTGGACCAATTTCAGAGGAAAAATTCCGGGAATGCCAGAAGGAAGTTGGATACCGCAAATCAGAGCCTCAAGATACAAAGCAGGCGAAGCTTTTGTAGTATGTAACAACTACCGCCTGGGCGATTTTAAACCTTATATTTTCCGAACCACAGATTTTGGAAAAACATGGACCAGAATAGTAGATGAAAAGAAAGTAACGGGATATGCCTTGTGTATGATTCAGGATCCGGTAGAACCCAATTTAATTTTTGTAGGAACGGAACAGGGGCTTTGGATAAGCTTTGATAATGGCAATCATTTTCAACAATTCAAAAACAATTACCCTTCCGTTTCAACTTACGATTTAGCCATTCAGGAAAGAGAAGCCGATTTAGCCATTGCTACTTTCGGCAGAGCTATCTGGATTTTAGACGATATAAGGCCATTGCGTAAATTAGCCGCAAATAACGGTAAGGCATTTCCGCAAAAATTAATAACTTTCCCCATACCCACCGCATATCAGGCTAAAATAAAAAATCCATCCGGAATTGAGTACAGCATTTGGGGTACTTATGAAGGAGAAAACAGAAAGCCTGGCGCCTCTATTAGTTTCTTTACCGAAAAAACCGCCGGCGATACCGGCAAATCAAAAACGCCCGACTCTGTGCATGTGCACATATACGATGCGGTGCACAACAATGTACGCAATTTAGTAGTAAAAGCCGATACGGGTTTTAACCGGTTTTTCTGGGGCTTAGAAGGAAAAGGCATCCGTAGTGCAGGTGGCAGAAGAGGAAGAAATTTTGGAGGTGGCAGTGCTGAACCCGGTGGCTTACTGGTAGATCCCGGAACCTATACCGTCGTATTGCAATGGGGCAAATTAAAAGATTCTGCAACCGTTGTGGTGAATGATGATCCCAATGCACCTACTTCGCCGGAAGTAAGAAAAGCACAACGTGCTTTCAATGCAAGATTAGATTCACTAACCGTAAAAGTAAACCAGTTAACAGAACGATTAACAGATGCAGATTCCATTATGGCCAATATAAAAGCAAACCTGCCCAACATAGATAGTAGCAGAAGAGACAGCATACGGCATAGTATGAAAGCATTGGAGCAATCGATTAAAGACATTAGAGAAACTTTAAATGGCAAACCACAGGAAAAGCAGGGTTATGGTACTGTACCTCAGGTAACTGTAAATGGCAATATTGCAAATGCCCGCTTTACGGCATTATATAAAAATGCAGCTCCCGGAGAACAGGAGGAAACCCTGTATAAGGTTGCAGAAGAAAGTGTAGACCAGGTATTGCAAAAAGCAGATAACTTCTTCAACAGTAAATGGAAAGCCTTCCGTAATTTGGTAGAGTCCTCAAAATTAGATTTGTTTAAAAAGGAAGAAGACAAAGAATAAAACTTTACCATTTCAGCATTGTTTTCGTATAAAATAGCGAAACCTGATTACAGAAGCTGCTATCAGAACCAACCCACAAATTTCTGATAGCAGCTTTTCTGCATCTAAGAAATCGACAGGCCGGTCTTTTAATTCCGGATCCATCCAAATGCCATGTATTATAAACAGCAAGGCAGTACCGTATGAAATTAAATGTACATTCTTCCAAAAGCGAAATCTCATTTTATTTTTAATAATTTTTTGGGTGGTAATAATTACCAGAATAAGTGCATAGAATGACAAACTGCCCAACAAAGCCATATATGGCTGGTGTTGAGCATTCAATGACCATAGCAATTGCAACCACGAAAATTTAGAAGCAGAATCAATAGGTATTAATACAATATGCACCAACACCAATAACAAAGCCAAATAGGCGGTATAATTATGTATATCAGTAATATTCAGCTTTTGAATAAAGGCAGGAACGCACTTCCAATAAACAGATTTTTTATATGCTGAACTAAGCAGCATACCCAGCAAAATATTCAAAGTTAAAACAGCGGTAGCTATAAGGCCAATGGTTCCAGATATATCAATGGTTTGCACGAATAGGGTTGTTTTATAAATAGAAAATTTATTCGGGTTGAAAATAAATGAAAGGATGATCTAAATTTTGTTGTTCCAATTTTATGGCATGCACATCAAAAATATTTTTTATTAATGCAGCATCAATATCAACAGGCTGCTGTAATGAGTATAGCAACTGACCACTTTTCATAAAATGCAGGGTATCTGCAAATTGTAAAGCCAAATTCATATCGTGCAATACTGCCACAACGGTTACATGTTGCCGTGTTAACGATTTTGCTGTTTGCATTAGCTGGTACTGATATTTAATATCTAATTGAGAAACCGGTTCATCTAAAAACAAATATTTTTCCTGAGTTTCAGAGGCTTCTAAAATTTGAGCCAACACCCGGCTCATTTGTACTTTTTGTGCCTCACCTCCTGATAAGTTTTGATAGAGTGTATCGGCTAAATGTGTAACATGCATTTGTTGCATGGCATGATTTACCATTGCAACGTCAACAGCATGAGGCTGGTTTCTAAAAAAAGGATAACGACCCATCATTACCACTTCACGAACAGTTAATGTAAACGGCAAATGATATCGTTGTGATAAAACGGCTCTTTTTTTTGCAAGCATCTCTGGCGATAAGGAAGCTATATTACTACCATCTATGGCAATTGTTCCCGAAGATGGCATTAAACTTCCGGCCATTAACTGCAAGAGTGTTGTTTTGCCGGCTCCGTTTGCGCCCATAATAACGGTAAAACTGTTTTTTTGAATGGTTAGATTTACATCTTGTAACAATTGCTTATTGTGGATGGCATAACTTAAGTTTTTTACCTCAATCATAGCTCCCTCCTTTTTGCAGCAATTGCGTTTGTTTCAATAAAATAATGAATACGGGTGCCCCCACCAATGAAGTAATGATACCAATAGGAATTTCTCCCGGAGCAATCAATAACCGGGCAGCAATATCAGCTACCGTCAATAAAATTGCGCCAGATAAAAAAGCAGCCGGTAATAAAGTTCTGTTATTTCCACCTATCAATAAACGCATCATGTGCGGTACAATTAATCCCACAAAAGCAATTACACCAACAAATGCGGTTGCAATAGCAACCATGGCAGTATTGAGCAATAAAATCTGCCATTTTAAACGCTCTGTATGTACGCCCAAATAGCCGGCTTCTTTATCGCCCAACATCAATGCATTCAACTGATTGGCATAGCGCAATAAAAGAATCATTACCGGAAGTGTAACAATAGCAGTAATCAATATCTGCAGCCAGGATGCGCCGGCAAAACTGCCGAGGTTCCAAAAGGTAATGCTTCTTGCCTGCGGATCTCTGGAAATAAAACTTAAAAATCCGGTTCCGCTTAAAGCAATAGCATTCACAGCAATACCAATTAATAACAAATTGGTTACCGAAACCCGATTAACCGATTTAGCCAATGTATATACCAGTACCGTTGCAAGAACACTACCCACAAACGCAAATACCGGAACCAGCAGTATGCCGGAAAAACGCTGCAACCAAAAGGGCAAAATATCTGATAAAACAAATATAAAAGAAGCACCAAAAGCAGCACCGGCACTGGTTCCTATTAAGCCCGGCTCTACAATTGGGTTTCTAAATAAGCCCTGCATCATTACTCCGGATGCTGCTAAAATACCGCCTGTAATGGCGCAGAGCAATACACGTGGCAACCTAATTTCAAGAAATACAGCTTCATGAATATTTAAAGGAGCATCGTTCTTTATTGCATGTAGTAATGCGCTGTACATTTCATGTATATGAATAGGCACAGCGCCAAAATCAATGGCCATGATGATGGTACCAACCAATAACAATATTAAAATACTAAAGTACAGTTTAGGGTAGCGTTGCATGAATATTGGGATGAAATATTTTCATGAGTGATAAAATGTTATTAGCGCTTCGCGGACCAAAATATACAATATCATGTTCATTAAACCGATATATTTTATTGTTTTTGGCTGCATTGGTTAAGGCAACACCCGGTAATTTTTTCACACTTTCCATGCCACCCAATTTATCAAATCCAAAATCAGTAACAATAATAATATCGGGATTGGCCGCAGCAATGGCTTCAGCACTTAACTGCGTGGCTCCTTTTGCCTGGTATACTGCGGATTTTCCAACTGCCATACGTATCATGGCATCTGCCGGACCATTCCTCCCACTCATCACAAAGAAAACATTGTTGGCCTGGCCAAATTGAATTACCATTACTTTTGGTGTATCTACGCATTGCTTTTGTGCAGCATATACTACCTGCATTTGTTGTTGTAGTTGATGACTGAGTGAATCGGCCACAGCAGATACCCCAAAATAAGTACCCAATGCTTTTAATAAAAGCTGTGCACTATCCAAAGTATTCGATTCAAAAAATTCTTTACAACGTACCCCCACTTGTTGTAATTGTGGAATGACTGTGGCAGGCCCAATATTCTGACTATAAATTACAATATCGGGCCGCATGGATACAATTCCTTCTGTACTCAACAAACGATGGTAACCCACTTTAGGCAATAATTTTGCGCTATCGGGATAACTACTGGTTAAATCGCAGGCCACTATATCTTTTCCTTTTCCCAACGCAAACATCATTTCTGTTAATTGTTTTGAAACAGAAACAATTCGTTTGGCATTGGCAGGATTCATCTCTTCCTGTTTACCTTGTTTACATGACATGGCCAGCCATACTATTACAGGCAGCCATCGAATTATATTTTTTCTAATCATACATCAATTGTTTAAAAATGATAAGCCAGTTTTAATCCGCCATACCATATGGCAGTATATGGCCCGGGTATAAAGTGCGGATCGGTTTGTGAAGCTAATGTAGGTGATAAAAATAAAAAGGTATAATAAGTATTGTTCAACAGATTATCTGCACCTATAAACGCATCCACATCAAAATGTTGATGCAGCGTTTGGCGATAACCGAACTTAGCACCCAATAAACGATAAGCTGCTGCATTATTCAAGTTATCGAAAGTATAAGGCACTTTATCAACATATTGAAACGTACTGTTGAAATAAATACCAGGCGCTGTTACCACATCCAACCCAATATTTAAAAAATTAGGTGCTACACCGGCAACTTTATTACCTGAAAAATTAAGGGTGTTGGCATTGTTATTATTATCACTCTTAAAATCTACATATTTAAAATTAGAGTACGTGTAGGTTACAAATGGTTTTACAGAACGGAAAAAACCCTGGTTACTTTGTAGGGCAAGATAGTTTAACGACAATTCTACCCCGTTATTTCGTTGTTTGCCAACGTTTACTGCAAAAGTATAAAAAGGCGTGGTTTGTGTAGCAGCTACCGACTGATTCACAATTTTATTGCTTACATCTAACTGAAACAATGCCATTTGATAAGATAATTTATTATTGAAAAAGCTACCCTTGGTACCCAATTCATATTGAATACCCAATTCAGGTTGCAGGCCTGTGTTTACTTTTCCAATAGCCGGTATCACTACATTACTGGTGGTAGGCGGTGTATAGCCGGTACTTACATCCACATATACCGAACTGTTTTTATTCAACATTTTTAAAACTGCAATGCGTGGTTTTAGTACGGGGGTGAACCGTTTGTAACCCGACTGGTCGGCATGTGTTGGGTTGGCACTGTTCGTAAGCATATCGCGAATACTGTATTCAATAAAGTTAACACTGCTTCCTGCTGTGAGCATAATTTGAGCAGGCAAATTCAACTTCCATTCGGTAAATAGATTGTAGGTAGATGCCTGTATTTGCAAATCGCCTCTAATGCCACCCATTATACCATTGGTTAAATTATAGGTTTTATTAAAAGAAAGCGTTTTCTCAAATTGTCCGCCAATAATACCATGAATGCCCACTGCACCCGACTTTCCATTATAAATAAATCCCGTTCTGCCGCCAAACGTTAATACTGCGTTTGAGTTAAGGCCTGCGGCAAATGGCTGATCCAATGTATATCCTGAAGTAAATACGGTGGTTTGATTATTGAAGTGCTGATTGATTTTAATATCATCTGTAATACCTGCTCTAAAACTTTCAATTAATACATGGGCATTGTTATTAACATATTTCGGATCGCTCCAGGTGATACGGCGGTATAATGTATCACCTGGAATTTCGCCGGCCAGTTCTTCATAAGAACGGCTATATGACAAATAGGTTGAAATGGTTTGTTGATCGCCTACATAAAAATCGCCTTTAAAGGAAGCGTAATCTTTTGCTGATGCACTATGGCTACGGTAACCATTTGACGTTTGATGGCCGTAATTAAAAAACAAAACAGAATTACTGCCTGCCGATTCAATACGTGTATTATTTCTATACAAACCGTAACTACCTACTGTATTTTCTTCCAAAATTTTTGTGGTATTGGGTTTGGGTTGAATAGAATACAATTTAACCACACCGGCAATACCCGAACCATACAAACTGGATTCTGGCCCTTTAAACACCTCCACTCTACCAATGGTAGAAAAATCAATATCATCTAATATGGTTACACCGGTGGCATCGGTTAATGGAATATTATTTAAAAAAACCTGATAGCCTAAGCCATTAAAATTAGTGGTATTGCCATATCCTCTGATGATGATACGCTGGCCACCGGAAATACCTCTGGTTTGCATAAATACACCCGGAATAGTGTTCATTTGGGTTTCAGGAAATAAACCATTGCCACGTTGTAAATCATGATATGTTAATACACCTACCGATTGTGCTTCGGTTAATTGGTTATCGCGTTTACCCGTTGCCCAACCCGTAACCTGCACCTTATTTAAATTATCGGTAGTAGGGGTTAATAAAATCAACAACTCTTTATTGGCAGGTTTTATGGTAACCTGTTGGGTTTCATAGCCCAAGCTGCTAACGGTAACAACAAGATTATTTGTTATCTGATGTAATTGAAATTTACCATTATCATCCGTAATTAGTTTTTGGCCGTTTGGTAATGTAATTACTGCACCTACTAATGGCTGATTGGTGATATTATCGGCAACACGGCCCTGAATATTTTGTGCCTGCAGTTGTTGCAATGAAAACAGAAAAAGGAATATAACTATAGTTTTTTTCATAATGTAATATATAATGATGAATGGAATGAACAATTCATTTACCTAAATAAATAGAATTCAATAGCACTCCAACAACGAATGCCATTTTAATGAAGAAGGACTAACAGATTGTAAATCGGGGAGGAGGTAACACTACAGAAAGTGCGATGTAATGCAAATAATATGAATGAAAAGTAGACCAGCAAATATTGACGGGTTCAGGAAATAAGATTTGAAAAAGTTCTGGTTGATAAAAGAATGAGAATATCTGAGAAAAACTTAGCCGGTTTTGTTTGCCTGCATCCTGTTTGTTTTTTTGAAGGGCAAAGTGTTGTAAATCTGTGCTGTTTTCAGCATTATCTGGCAAACAGCAAATGGTTACCGTTGTTTGGTTATATTGAATATGAACCACATCATACAATAAACCATTCAATTTAAATTCATGATTTTTTTCTTCCCAAGAGAATGAGGGGTCTGTAATGTTTCCATTTGCATCTATACTCCATTGAAAATGACAGGCAGCTTTTGTATCGGGATGAGAAGCAATAAATAACTTCATCACTGTTTTTAAATGCACTTTATACAGCACATACCACAAATGGTAACCACCCATATGAGTGAGGAGCACAGTTAGGAGTAATATGGATAAGCATTTTCTCATGTTGCAGGCATGAAAATTAGTGAAACCATTTATGCCGTGCAAATATTTTGGATAAACGCTTTATCGAATACTACTCCTACTGCTCATTTTTTTATTCAGAAAGCTTTGGGGCATCCAATTGGGTAACCTTTACCCAGTCAACTACCATTTTTGCCTTATTTTGCTTAATTTGTTGTAATGTTTTTTCAGGCAGGCCAAAATAGGGCTCTTTTGCGCCATTCACTCCCGCAGGATAATTACCGCCCAAAGCAAAATTTAAAATCAAAAATTTTTTATTGCTAAAAGCCCATTGTCCATATTTATCTGTCATGGCTTTTGTAACGCGGTACATGGGTTTACCGTCATATTCAAAAACCATTGCATCGGGCGTCCAGTTTACAGCATACACATGCCACTGCGTAGCATCATTGTTTTTTGGAAAATGGTAACGTTCTACAAATGGCGTTTCACCGCTGTATCCGGGGCCATGCACCGCAGCACTTGCCCATGCAGCATCACCAATATTTTCCATAATGTCAATTTCGCCGGTAGCCGGCCAAGGCCCATTACCCAATATCCACCAGGCAGGCCATAATCCGGCACCGTTGGTTAATTTAATTCTGGCTTCTGCACGGCCATATTCAAATTCAAATTTATTGCGGGTATTTATTCGGGCCGAAATAAAATCAAAATGTTGCCCATCTTTTGTTACAAAACCCGGGGCATACAATGGCTGCAATATCAGCTTGTTTTTTTCTATGTACAATGTTTTAGAAGAGTCTACATAGGCCTGTAATTCATTGTTTACATGAAATCCGGTAATTTCAATATTCCACTTAGCTGTATCCAAATGTTTGGTATTAAAATTATCAAAAAAAATTACTTTTCCTTTCTGGGCTTTTTGTGTTTGTGCTATTCCTGAATGCAGTATACAAAACACAAAAACGATACATTTAAATAAGGATTGCATAAGTTGGTGAAAGGGGTTTTGAATGGGAGAATGTAGGTTTGGTATAGAGCAATGTTTATGAATGGAAGTTAATGCATTTCAATAATTATTGGTATACCCTCACATAATCAATTTCCATTTGGTTGGTGGTAAATGCCGGGTCTATGGTTCCACCCAATGTACCACCCATTGCTACATTTAAAATAATGAAGAAATTTTGATTAAAAGGGAAACTGCTTTTGTTGGGTAAGGTATAATAAACCACATCATCTACCAGCAACTGAATCGTTGCAGGCGACCAAATAGCAGAATATTTATGAAAAGTAGTTGCTGCATTGGTGATAGAGGTAGTAGCACCATCACCATATTGATTTACCTGTGCGGGATAATGCAATGTGCCATAAATAATATTTTTATTTTTCCCATTCTGTTCCATAATATCTATTTCTCCACAAGCAGGCCAGCCTGCAGTTGAAATATTATTACCCAGCATCCAAATGGCCGGCCAGGTACCAGTTGAAGCAGGCAGTTTGGCGCTTACATCTATCCGGCCATATTTAAAACTATATAAACCTTTGGTGAGTAAGCGAGCCGAAGTATAATTGCTACCTGAATAACTTTCCTTCTTAGCAATAATCTTTAATGTTCCGTTTGATACCACAGCATTATCAATACGTGAAGTATAATATTCCAATTCATTATTACCCCAACCACCGGCTCCTAAATCGTATGTCCATTTTGTGGGATCCGGACTTCCGGGTATATTGAATTCATCTGACCAAACCAAATTCAATTTTACAGCTACGGTAATTTGTATGTTGGCAGACGAAGTAAGGCCCGATGCGCTTTTTGCAATTACATTCACGGTATAGGTTCCTGAAGCAGTATACTTGTAAGTTGTTATTCCGGAAGGGATGGTTTGAATAATGCCATTTCCAAAGTCAAAATCATAAGATACAGCATTGCTTGCTGAAGCAGTAAAATTTACATTGCCACTACTATCGGTAGAAACAACAGCATTAATTACCACATTGCCAAGTGCAATAGCAGGAGTAGAATTTGAAGCTTTGTGGCAACTTGTGATTGTAATCACTACTAAAAGCAAGCTTAATCGATTCATGCTTGTAATATACAAATTAATTACAAATAGAATTATTATCTGAAAATAATACATTCATTTAACTGCAAAACCAAGGATACAAATCAATAAAATTAAACTATAACAAATAAGGCTCTAATATTTTCTGCCAGATATGATAACCCGTTGCATTCATGTGCAGGCCATCATGTATAAAAATGGCTTCGTTAATGGTGCCATTGGGGTTTAACATAGCATGATACACATCAATAAAACGAGCATTGGGTTGCTTTTGTAAATATTTTTGAATCAATATATTAGATGCCAGCATTTTTTGTTGCCATTGTATGCGGCTTGGGCTGGGCTTAATAGAAATATAATCAACAGGTATATTTTTATATTTTTTCCGGATAATATGTAACAATGTTTTTACCCTGCTTAATACCTGCTGTGGGGTTATGGAAGTATCTTTCGCAATATCATTTTCACCACAATAAATTACAATTTGTTTGGGATGATAGGGCAAAATAATATCGGGTGCATACCGAATTACATCCGGCAATGTAGAACCACCAAAACCCCGATTAATAATAGTGTGTTCAGGAAAATAATCCTGAACATCCTTCCATTTTTGAAAAGAAGAACTACCAACAAACAATATGGCATTGGCCGGAGGAAAATGCAAGCTATCCTGGTGTTTAAATACCTGAATTTCCTGATAAAAGCGTGGTGCTTGCGCCATGGCACCGCTAAAACACCATAAACAAAAAACAAGCGTTTGAAACAATATTTTTTTCATATACATATTTTGTAAGTTCGATTATCATTACCAAACATAAGTTGCAACACTGCCTGATGCTAATATTGATGAAGCATATACATTTTTAAACTGAATACCAAATGCCTGTGTTGTTGCAGTGGTATTTAAAACGATTAAAACTTTTTTCCCTGCCGGTGTAAGAAAAGCCACATTGGGTAAGCCATTTACCATATTTGAAGCAATTCTATACGAACCGTAAGGTACAAATTTAGCAGCATGTGCAATAATGTAATAAGCCACATTTCGCGTAATGCTATTATCCTGAATCGTTAATGCACCCAAACATTGGGTACAACCACCGGGAGTATGTGGTTCATATTGTGCATCAGCAGCCAGGTTCCATTCCAATACGGTTTTACTCCAATTGCGTGGCGCACCAATAATTAAATTCTCTACATGCCATGTTAAATTAGATGGGAAATCACCGGGAGCACCTACCCATTGTTCCGTAAAATATACATTTTTATTAGGGAAGGCATCATGCACCTGAGATAGTACATTAATATTTCCGGCATATAAATGAAAAGCTGAGCCATCTACATATTGTGCTGCTGCAGGATTATTTAATATGGCGATAGGATAATCGGGCCTGTCGCAATTATGATCATACAACAATATTTTGGTTGTAATATTTTCTTTTTTAAAAACGGGGCCCAATGCATTTTGAATAAAATTAGCCTGATCGGCAGACTGCATAACCATGCTGGGATTGTTATTGGGATTGAGTGGTTCATTTTGAATGGTAATAGCATGCATGGTAATGCCTTGCTGTTGCATGGCCTGGATATATTTTGCCAGGTATTTTGCATATACCATATAATAAGCGGGAAGCAAACTGCCACCAACGGTACCGGCATTGTCTTTCATCCAGGCAGGTGCCGACCATGGCGATCCTAAAATTTGAATGTTGGGATTGATTTGCAATATGGCTTTTAATACCGGAATTAAATCAACCGTATCAACACCTAAGCTAAAAGCAGATAAAGTGGTATCGGTTTTCCCCACAGGCATATCATCATAAGAAAAAACATGGCTATTTAAATCAGAAGCACCAATACTAATGCGTAAATAATTGATGCCGATACTATTGTTATCGTTGCCAAACAACTCTTTTAATAAAGCAGTTTTTTGTGTACTGGGTAATTGATTGATTAAAGTTGCACTACCTCCGGTTAAAGTATACCCAAACCCATCCATGGTTTGATAACGCTGCAGGCTATCAACCACAATAATAAAATTGGTTTTATTGACAGTATCGAAATATAATGGCGTTTGTTGTTGTAAACGCACAGAACCATTGGCATTGGTGAGCCATACAGATATTGAATCTTTTAAATTAACAACCGTATTTGGAGGCCTATTAGGCATTTCAGGCGACTTTTGAGCCGAGGAACAACTCATGGCCAATATCATACAATTGATAAGCAGAAAATATTTACAAAGTTTTTTCATTGTATAATTTCATATAAAATTTAAAAATTGCATCAACCTACTGAAAAATGCTTTATCTAAAAATAGAGTAATGTACTGAAAAAAGCACCCACAAAAATCTGCAGGTGCTTTTGTATGTAACCTAAACGACTAGTAACCCGAATTTTGTTTCAACAAAACATTGTTATCAATTTGATTTTGCGGTATGGGAAATACCAGTTGATAAGGTTTAACATTGTAATTTAAATTATTACCTGCACCATCTTTTTGTGCATTCATCACTGTTATGGCTCTTCCGGTTCTCACTAAATCGAACCAGCGATGGCCTTCAAATGCCAGCTCCAATCTTCTTTCTTTTTCAATTGCCAATGCCATATCACCTTGCGAAACTGCTGTTGTAGGAGGCAGATTAACTCTGGCACGAATTAAATTCACCAATGCACCTGCGTTGGTCGTTAATCCTTTGGCATTGTAAGCTTCAGCTCTCAGTAAAATAATATCTGCCAAACGAATCATATAAAAATCATTGGTACCATTGTTTGGATCATTATATTTTGACAGGATAGGATAATTGTTGACATCTTTCCAATATGGATCAGACCATCCATAATTTACAAAAGTAATAGAAGCGTGTAAACGAATAGAATCACCCTCTGTTCTAAAGGTATTCACCAAATCATTGGTGGGTGTTTCAAATTTTTTCCAGCCGCTGCCGATAAATTGAGATGGTATCCAATTGCCAATCACACTCCAGCCTACATAATTAAATTCCCAGATAGATTCACTATTGTTTTTATGATTATTATCCCATAAAAAAGTATAGTTGGGCATTAATGTATAATTGGGTATCACCTGGTCGCAATAATAAGCAACAGAATCCCAATTAGGAGTAGGCATGCTGGCATATACTTTTGCCAAAATTGCATTCACAGCACCTTTTGTTACCACCATTTTATTGGGAGGTGTATTGTCGTTTTGTACATTATCTTTTGCAAACCATAAATCCTGTAAAATAGCCTGGTATGCAGTATCAGCAGAAGATTGTGGCACCAATGTAGATTTAATTAGTGTTTCAGAATTGGTTTGATCCACCGGCTTTAACATTAAAGGTATCCTTCCAAACAAACGAACCAAATCAAAATAAGTAAATGCCCGCATAAATCTGGCTTCACCCAAAATTTGATTTTTTCTGGTTGCAGACAAAGCAGGATCTGTACATGCCTGCACCTGTGCAATAGCAATATTAGCAGTTGCTATAATACCATATGCATCTTTCCAGTCACGATTGATATTGCCATTGGCTGCATTGGCTGTAAACAAATCGATGGCAATATTGTCAGGATTATCACCACCTGCATAGCAATTATCAGACTGAACATCAGCATTGGTAATTCTGTCTAACACATTGAACTCTAATCCATAACTATAACCAATTTCAGCATTATAAACACCAGACAGTGCATTTTCTGCTTGAGAAGCAGTAATAGAACTAGTACCTGTATTTGTTACCACTTGTGTAATGGGCTGTTTATCTAACAATTTGGTGCAGCCTGGCAAAATCATGAAACAACCAAGCGAACCAGTAATTAATGTTATTATTATTTTATTTTTCATATTCCTGATTTTTAAATTTTCAAAATGGCATATAAGCAACGAAAATCATTTTTATTTCAACGCAACATTCAAACCAAATAAGAACATTTTTGCCTGTGGATAAGCACCATTATCTAACCCTAATGAAATATTTCTATTGTCGTTTGAATTTCCGGGATTGCCATAAGAATTTACTTCCGGATCAAAACCTTTGTATTTGGTTAATGTTAGCAAATTATTACCTGAAACATAAACAGAAGCCCTGCTTAAACCAATATGGTTTAATACTTTCGCTGGAATATCGTAAGAGAGTGTAATTGTTTTCACTCTTAAATAAGAACCATCTTCTAAAAACCGTGTAGATATCAACGAATTATTAATGGTTGCATTGGTACTTACGCCTGGAATATCAGTAATATCGCCGGGTTTTTGCCATCTTCTTAATACAGCCGAACTTTGATTAGCGGAGTTTACCATAGCCTCGGCTTCTAACCTTCCTGCATTAAATATTTTGTTGCCCTGTGAACCCTGAATAAATACAGTTAATGTAAAATTTTTAAATGAAACGGTATTATTCAACCCATAAATAAAAGTGGGCAATGCACTACCTAAAATTCTTCTATCGGTAGGTGCGGGATTATCGGTTGCTTTACCATCTTTTGTTAAATACAATTCATGCCCGGTATTTGGATCCACGCCTTGTGCTACATACCCATAAAATTCACCGAGTCCGTAACCTTGCGCCAATGCTATAGCGTTACCACGTGCATAAACACCGCCAAATGCATTCAGGAAGGTTACTCCTTCACCAATATTTAATATTTTATTTTGATTGAATGAAATATTGAAATCTGAATTCCACCTCCAATTGCCTTTTACAACATTTTTAGTAGAAATAAGAAACTCTTCTCCAATATTCTGCATGGTTGCCGCATTGAGTGGAGCAGTTGCAAATCCTGCCTGTGAGGGCAAAGGATAATTCACCAATACATTCTTGGTTTTCTTCACATAAAAATCTCCTGTAAATGAAATTCTTCCATTTAAAAAGCTCGCATCAACACCTACATCTGTTTGTGATGTAGTTTCCCATGTTAAACTGGCCGGCGCAATGGATACAGGAGTTACTGCACCCGTAACCGGATTGATACTGGACAAAGGCAGGTAACTATAGCTGCCAATTCCTTCCTGATTACCATTTTGGCCCCAGGCTACTCTTAATTTTAAATCGTTAACCGCACGTACATTTTCCATAAATGCTTCTCTCGACAAACGCCATCCTGCAGAGAAAGAAGGGAATACGGCTGTTCTGTTTCCTGGTGCAAACTTGGAAGAATTATCAGAACGGATATTGGCCTGAAACAGATATTTACCATCAAAATCATAATTAATTCTTCCTAAATATGAAATCAAAGCCCATTCATCAATTCCGGTGGTTCCGGGTTGCTTAATAGAATCTCTTAAATACGCCTGATCCCAGGGCAGTAACCGGTATTCCGGTTTTAAGAATGACCCGGAAATAGTTGTTTGCTCTGTATGTGAGTTTTGGGCTGTCCAGCCGGCCAGAGCAGAAAAATGATGTTTACCCCAATTTTTGTTATAGTGCAAAGTTTGCTCACTTAACCAGGTTAAATTATAGGTTCTGGTTCTGGATTGCTGACCTCCGGTTTGTCTTCCATAAATGGTAAGAAAAGGATCCAAAAAATAAGTGCTGGTATAGTTCCCATAATCAATACCAAATCTCGATTCAAATACCAATCCTTTTAATAATTTAACATCGGCACCTAAGTTCGTTAATAATCGGTCGGCAGTTGATTTATTATATCTGCCCAAAATTGCGCCATATGGATTTTCCCACCCTGTTAGGGGATTAAATCCAATGGTTCCATTTGCATTAAATTTTGGTATAATAAATGGAGTTTCCAAAGCAGATAAAACAACCCCGCCTCTTGCTACACTTTGGTTATCGGTAACATCATTACTTTTTGAACGTGAAAGAACTGTACTGGATATGATGGTAAGCCAACTACTAGCTTTGGTTGTTAAATTCACCCTGCCGGTTAAACGGTTATAAGTTGCGGGTTTAATCATCCCTTTCTGATCAGTATAATTTAAAGAAATATAATGGGTTGATTTATCGTTACCGCCAGAAATAGACAATTGATAATTTTGCTGTGTGCCATCCTGAAAAATTTCTTTAGGCCAGTTTACGTTATTTGCATTCACCATTGAATCGGTTACAACGGTAGCCCCTTTCTGTTCATTTGCGTAAGCCTGATATTGCTTGGCATTTAAAACTGACAACATTTTAGTTGGAGAGGTAGTACCATAATAAGTACTAAATTCAATTTTAGATTTGCCGGCTACTCCTTTTTTAGTAGTAATGACTACTACACCATTTGCTGCCCGGGTACCATAAATAGAAGCCGATGCGGCATCTTTTAAAACAGAAATAGATTCAATATCGCTCGGACTGAAAGAAGAAATATCCGTCATTGGAATACCATCCACAACATATAATGGGTCATTCCCTGCACTGATGGAAGAAGAACCTCTTATCCTGATAGATAAACCAGCACCGGGTTTTCCTGAATTGGAAACCACCTGTACTCCGGCGGCCTTTCCCTGTAATGCCTCTCCTGCATCAACAATTGGTCTGTCGGCAATATCGGCTGCTGTAACTACGGAAACAGCTCCGGTTAAGTCTTTTTTACGCTGTGAACCATAACCTACTACTACAACCTGATCTAATTGAGCATCAACGGGCGTTAGCTGTACTTGTATAGTGTTTGTTGCGCCAACTACAATTTCTTTTGATGCATAACCAACATAAGAAAATACAATGGTAGCACCTTTTTCGGCTGTAATAGTAAACTGCCCTGTATTGTTGGTAGAAGTACCCTTATTTGTACCTTTTACAACCACACTAACCCCTATTAAAGGTTGTTGTGTAATTGCATCGGTAACGGTACCGGTTATTACATTGGCCTGTACCGAAGCATTTGTAAAATTTGGATCCTGATAAAGGGCTTGTAAAATTTGTGGATTATTAATCAAATCTTTGAGCGTTTCAATTTTAGTGTTTTTACTA
>NZ_SCKY01000047.1:0-7791 GCF_004100315.1 Hydrotalea sp. AMD
ACCGGTTTCAACTCGACGTTCAATTTCCAGCTTTAGTTCATAACTTCAACAACATATTTTCAAATGAGCATCTGTACCGGGCTGGACAATCAATGAATTCCCTGCCTTCGCAAATACTCGAACGTTGTACGTCACCCTACTACACACAGCGCAACTGTTGACACATTCTGAAACCTTGCCGACGCTGCCCCACGCTATTTTTAGCACATTGCAAGGCGCACAAATCAACAGCACAAAAGCCAACCTTGCAAAGAGCTAAAAATGCCAACGAACAATCTGCCCACCGAGGACGCAATCATCATTTATGAGTCTTCCTATTTTTTTGTTACCGGTTACGACTTAAAAAATTCGAGACGAAGGTTGATTATTGATTGTATTGCACTTTGTAGGCAATTACCTGATTTGTTCTAAATGAAGGAACATACAGCGTTTTTGTTTTGCTGTTAAAGCTAATATCGTTGGACATAATTCCATTTGCACGGGTATCTAACAAAATCTGTTTTGTTCCATCTGCTTTAACATGGTAAAGGATGCCTCGATAGTTACTGATGATAAACTCATTTTCGGCAAGTATCACAATACCGTCAAGGCCACTTTCAAAACCGTCCGCAATGGTGGTGACCGATTTACTGGCATTCACTTTTAAAAAGCTGGTCGAAGTGACAACATACAAGTCGGTGCCAACCGTCAACAAACCGTTTGCACCGGGCAGGCTTTCGAGGTAAACGGCGGGCTTGTTGCCTTCAATCCGGTACACCTTACCGGCACGAGTATCGGTCACGTAGATTGTTCCTTTTGTATCTATTGCCAAGTCGTTCAACATGACAGCGCCTTCTACCGGAATGCGTTTTACCACCTTTGCGGTTTTAACGTCAACGACAGCCACCGCTGCTGTTTCTGCTGTATAAAGCAACCCGTTGTACAAAGCCGAGCCTTTATTGGATGAGAGCCCGGTTACCCAATCCTTCTGTATAATTCTTCCGGCGGTATCCATCCGGACGATGGCACCCGCATTCATGCTGGAGGCATACAGCGTGTTTGATGCCGAATCATAAAGAACGGACTCCGGCCCTTTCAGGGTAAGCGAATCGGACTCCCAAACCTTTTCCAAAGCAATCTTTTTCGTTAACCGGAGGGGCCTTGCAAGCCTTGAAAAGGTAAGTGACCCCATTTTCCAGCCGTCTTTTTCTTTCAGGTACACCTCTGTAACCATGAACGGATTGGCCACTTCATTTCCCCCCACCACAGCCACCAGGTCAATGTCGTTTAGCAAAATTGCCGTGTTGCCAATCAGGTTCACAGTCATCGAATAAACCTGCGCTTTCTTGTACCAAATGCTGCCACTTTTGATGACCGCCAGTTCCTGGTCTTTTCCCCAACTTCCACTCATGTGTACGAACATGGATTTTTCATGAAACAAGGTTGACAGGGGTTCCATCTTTTTATCGGCCATCCAGGCCCATTTGGCGTTTGACAGGTTGATGAGTTCCTGTTCTGCCTTAGTGTATTTCTTCTTTGAAGTGCTGTCCTGTGCTGATTGTGCAAAGGCGGATGGTACACTGGCCAGTAAAAGAAACAGCCCAACGAGAGATGATTTCATGTGTATCGATTCTTTTCGTTTAAAAATCGTTCTTTCCAAATTATTTTTTTAGGGGTGCTTCCACGCCGGAGAAAGCCAATACCGCATCCGGCAGGCGCTGCCCTTTGATTTCAATGGCTCTAACTGCTGCGTTTAACGCTGTCAGTTCATCGGCCGTAAATTTTATGGCGTGGGCACCGCTGTTCTGTTTCATGTGCGCCATACTGGTTGTTCCGGGTATGGGAACAATCCACGGCTTTTGTGCCATTAACCAGGCAAGGGCAATCTGTGCCGGAGCAGCCCCTTTGCGCTCCGCCCAAGTCTTTATCAAATCCACCAGCTTTAAATTTTGGGGCAAATTTTCCGGTGCGTATCTCGAGGTGCTTGCCCGTATGTCGCCGGGAGCAAATCTTGTGTTAGCATCTATCCATCCGGTCAGCAATTGGCAAGCGAGCGGCCACCAGGGAACAAAGCCAATGCCTAACTCTTCGCATAGCGGCATCACCTCCTTCTCCGGCCCCCGCCAAATCATCGAGTATTCGTTTTGTATGGCTGTCAGCGGCAGAGTGGCATGAGCCCGCCGAATTGTTTGCAGCCCCGGCTCGGATAATCCCCAATGCAACACCTTGCCTGCATCTATCAGGTCTTTTACGGCACCGGCAACGTCCTCAATCGGAACGTCAGGGTCAACCCGGTGCTGATACAGCAAATCAATACGGTCGGTACGGAGCCGTTTGAGTGAACCCTCAACGGCAAGCTTGATGTGCGCAGGCTTGCTATTGAGCCCGGGAAGCCGCCTTCCGGTTTCGAGGTCAATGTTCCAGCCAAATTTGGAAGTAATTACCACTTTGTCCCGAAAGGATTGAATGGCCTCACCCAGTATCCGTTCGTTTTCGTGCGGGCCGTAGGCTTCGGCACAATCAAAAAACGTGATGCCTTGGTCGTAAGCAGCCCGTAGAATTTCTATCATTTCCTGACGGTAGGGCACAAGCGTATTGTATTGGCGATGCATGTTCTGCACGCCCATTCCAATGCTGGAAACTTCGAGCTTCCCAAGCTTGCGTTTGTCCGAAAGCTTCGCCGGTTGATTGCCAGACATACCAGTTTGGCTGGTTGCTGGCACAGAACAAGCGGTGGGCAGCAAGGCCCCACCTGCAAGCACTAAGCCGGTTTTGAAAAGGTCACGGCGGTTGAAACCGGTTGCTTTTTGATTTGTATTATCCATGTAGGTTTCCTTAATGAGATTTATGATACCTGGTAAAGTTCAATCAATAGCCTAATTGCTATTGCGCAAAGGTTACCTTAATTATCCTGACCACTTGTATACAGATTACGGTTTTACATACCATTATTGCTGATTGGGGAATGCGCATCAATGAAAGGCTCAGGAAAACAGTAGTTTTAAACTTTGAAAATGGAATTTTATGGAAAACATAAGACGGTTCGAGACAATTAATGATTATAACATCTTCAACCAAAAAGAAACGTTGCATCCGCTGGTAAGCGTTATCGATATGTCGAAGGCGGCGCCAAGGCAAGCCTCCAATATGTACTTTGGCTTTTACACTGTTTTCTTAAAAGATGTGAAATGTGGTGACCTGCGATACGGCAGAGCAATGTATGATTACCAAGAAGGGACGCTGGTCTTTATTGCGCCGGGTCAGGTTGTTACTGTTGACAGCAATGGCGAAACCTACCAACCCAAAGGGCATGCATTGGTTTTTCATCCTGACTTAATATACGGCACTTCTCTTGGCCGGCATATACAGGATTATACGTTCTTTTCCTATCAATCAAATGAAGCACTGCACTTGTCAGAGCGGGAAAGAAAAATTGTGTTGGATTGTTTTTCCAAGATAGAATACGAACTGGAGCATTCCGTTGACAAGCACAGCAAACGGTTGATTGTTTCCAATATCGAAATGTTGTTAAATTATTGCATCCGGTTTTACGACCGCCAGTTCATTACTCGTGATAATGTGCACAAAGGAATATTGGAAAGATTTGAGCAGTTGTTGACCGTGTATTATCAGTCCGATAAGCCACAAACGATTGGTTTGCCTTCCGTTGCCTATTTTGCAAGGGAACTGAATTTATCAGCAAGTTATTTTGGCGACCTGATAAAAAGGGAAACGGGCAAAACAGCCCAAGAGTATATACAAACAAAGGTGATTGACGTAGCGAAAGAAAAGGTGTTTGACAAAAGCAAATCACTTAGCGAAATAGCGTATGAGCTTGGGTTTAGGTATCCGCAGCACTTTACCCGGCTGTTTAAGCAAAAGGTTGGTCAATCACCGAATGAATATCGGGGTTCATCAAATTAGCCGACGCACCAAGTCAGGCTCTTTTGCAAGGCGCACAAAGCCGACACACATAAGCTAACCTTGCAAAAGAGCCTGCCTTGTTCCGACGCTTCCGGGACACACCCTGCCACGGTAGACACAGACTAAAAATTTGAAGTGACAAGACAAAGGGCGAACATACAACAAAAGGTTTGCCGCAAGTCTGGCGGACGTAATAACAATCGGCTGTTGTACTACTATCATCTAATATCGGGCTTGACCGAATTCTATTTGGCTTTTAGTTGTTAACTTCAACTTTAGTATTTCAATCGGCTTCAGTTGCCAGGCGGACAGCTATAAAATACCAGCCCTGCGGCAAGCCTCGAACGTTGTAAGCAACCCTATTGCAACACTCTAATAATCTGGAGCGACAAAAGGGAACAAATTCAACGGACATGAAAACGCAAAATCATCAACTGCTACGAGAACATAGTCCACCACAAACAATAAAATATTATTCGAAAATCAAATCAAACGTTATGAAACTTATTTATTTTTTTATTGTTGCGATTTTGCTGTCTTTTTCATGCCGCAAAAATTCACCTGAATTTTTTAGTGGTAATGTAGACCGAGGAATCAACGGATGTTCAGGAAGTACAGGATTTGTTTATATTATAAAGTATTCAGATCAAAATAACAGAGAAGACAGCTTATCTACACTGACTCTGCCCACTCAATTTAAATTGTCAGGAACAAAAATTAAGTTTCAAATGAGAGATTTAAACAACACAGATGAAATAATGTTTTGTAACGCTATGATTACGCCACCGAAACAAAAAGTTATTTATAACGTAAAATCACAGTAACATGAGACAAAAATTATTTGCTCTTGTCGTAATATCATTTCTGCTTTGCATTCATAGTAATGCGCAAAAATATTTTTATTCAAGGAACACAAAAGTCTTTCTTTCAGAAGACACGACTACAATAATAATAAAAGGAACACAAAAAGCATCTTATAATCGAATAGCAACTCTTCTCCATGATAAACTTATACTCTTTGATACGACAGCATTAAAAGATTTGGCACTAATAAAATTCAATACACCTTTGGTAAAATATCAGAATTTAAACTTACTTAAATCAGATACGGGCATTCTTTATATTTCAAACCTTTTGAAAGGGGGGAATGTTCCATACATCACAACAGGTGAAATTTTGTTATTACCAAAAGAAGGCGCAAATGTATCTGCATTACTGAGCAGCCTGAATTTAGCAACTAAAATTCAATCATCTGGTAAAGCCTTTGATATAACAGTATTGAAAATTGTAGAAGGAGAAGATGTTTTTGCAATTGCAAACAAAATTTATGAAAGTGGGCAGGTAAAGTGGTGTCATCCAAACTTTTTTGTACCTATAGAACATTCTACAAATGACCCTTTGTATGCACAACAATTTTATTTAAAAAACACAGGACAAGGTGGAGGTACTGCGGGCATTGATATTAACGTGGAACCAGCATGGAATATAACCAAAGGCAGTTCCTCAATTAAGGTTGCCGTCATTGATGACGGTGTTGAAGACATATCAGGAAGGGTGTTGAATGGTCATACTCCAAGAGACCCAACTGGAAATGGACATCCAACAAATGCAGCAGGTATTGGACATGGCGAGGCATGTGCAGGTATTATTGCAGCAACTCAAGACAATAGTATTGGCATTGCGGGCATAGCACCTAATTGTATGATTGTTCCTGTAAACATTTTTTATGGCGGTGAAACTACATTAGATATTGCAAACGCTATTAATTGGGCTTGGAACCAAGGTCAGGCTGATGTATTAAGTTCAACTTTCGGCAGCAGTTTCGGCTGGACGTTCACTAATCGGCTTTTGTAATAACCATTGCAACATATCTTTATTCATCTGCAGTTCCCGGCTGACGAATATAAAATCCCGGCACAGCAGCAAGCCGTTTTCCGTAAGCTGCGATATTCGGTGGACATCCCCTAACAGTTTCTGGAAAATTTTAAGTTTCACTTTCGGACAACTTTTTGTATCTTCGCTTTGTGGACAAAAAACAAAAGAAACGAACCATTATTTTTTACAAGAAATACTTTGAGGACTTCTTTGTAAAGCAGCGTGACAAGGTAAAGGAGAAAATCGTTTGGACGTTTGACCTGATTGAAGAAATAGATAAAGTACCTGAAACTTATCTTAAACACATAGAGGGTACCGATGGGCTTTACGAAATTCGTGTTCAGTCAGGCAACGACATTTTTCGCATCTTTTGCTTTTTTGACCAGGGACAACTTGTGGTGCTTGCTAACGGTTTTCAAAAGAAAACACAAAAGACACCGAAACAAGAAATTGATAAAGCACTTAAAATTAAAAAAGAGTATGAAAGCGAAAAAAAGTAACATCATCACACTTGACCAGTTCAAGGACAAACATTATGGCAAACGTGGGACAGCAAAACGTGAACAATTGGAAGCTGGTTATGAAAACTTTAAAATCGGCGTTTTGCTACATGAAGCAAGACTTGAAAAAGGTTTGACACAGGAAGAACTTGCTGAAAAGGTCGGGACAACAAAATCATACATTTCAAAAATTGAAAACGACGTGAAGGAAGTTCGCATCTCAACGTTGCAAAAAATTGTAGAAGTTGGGTTAGGTGGACAAGTACAATTATCCATCAAACTCTGAAGAATAAAACCGCAGCTAACAGTGCATTTGCAATAGCATGGCTGGACATTGGAGCAATCGGCGGCAAATCATTTTTTAGCTTTAGTTTCGGCAGACATTACGCTGTTGAGCATTAGTTCATACCTTCAACTTCAGTTTTACAATTAAGCATTTGTTCCCGGCTGACAGTTCGCTATTGCCATGCCATCGCAAATGCCTTAACGTTGTAGGCAAGCGGTCAGACCGTTCACAGTTGACGTTGCCTACCTGTTTTTTAAATTTCCTTCATTGTTGGGTGACAAGACAAACTAAATGCTTATGGATAATTATCCACAATATGCCAGATATGTTTATGATGCGGCACATAGACGTGGACTTCTGATTGATAGAACAGTAATCTTAGAGCGTCAAATGGATGAATATATTTCTCATCGCTTTTGCAGTGACGAAGATGCTCGCATTGACCTTTTATCATTGATTATTTCTTCAAGAAGAATGACAGCAAAAGACAAAGTGGAGGTTTTGTTGGCTTTGTTAAAGAAACACGACGCCGAGTTTTACAAAACACATACTGGTATCAAAACAACCTTTGAGACTATTCTTGCTACACGCAATATGTATGCTCACCAAATGCTCGACACCAGAACTGAAACGGTAAATGCGTATGACGGGAACATTATCACTTTTCTTAACTTATCAAACCCAAACGACTTTGTTACTCATTCGAAAAAAGAGCTTGAAGAAGTTATGGAGAAAATAACTAAGCTAACCAATCTTCTAAATATGCTAAATCAAAGCAGGAAACAACAATAGTCTTCCCCTCTGGACTTGCCAGACATAGTAAATCTATGATACAAGGGGAAGAGACTCGAAGTTTACAAGACGTTTTAACCAAATATCGAACTTGCGTCTAATATTGGATATTTATAGACCAAATTTATGAAATATTCTTATTACATAGACAATGGCTATGAGCCTATCTTCCGACAAATCAAAGAGCTTTTCGGTTCGGTCTGACCAAACGCCATGCCTACAACAGGGTCTTGTTGCTATTGGCATTTGATTATTGAATTGAGTTGCTTAAATTTATGCCAACAGCAACAAGACCCGGAACGTTGGCGGTCATTCCCCATTTTCCGAAACAAAAATAATTTCTGGTGCTAACGGGAATTCACGGTTTGGATTTTCCTCAATAATTTTAAAGCGACTCTTTGCAAGACCCTTTTAAGCATTGGTGCATCAAAGCCC
>NZ_SCKY01000048.1:0-7759 GCF_004100315.1 Hydrotalea sp. AMD
AATATCGGTATAAGTATCATGTTGCAGGAATTGCTGGTTCATAGACAGTAGGTGTTCATCGGAACAGAAAATATAATCCACCCGTTTGCCCAAATGTTTTTCTTTTTTAAAAATGGTAGTAAGAAAAGTTTTTAATAGGGTTTTGTTCTTCCAGTAAAAAGGCCTGTCTGCTGCATGAAAATAAATAATAGGCATGGTTTCTAATAGATGGTTAAAACCAAAATTCGTAATTAAACCCGATAAAATGGGTTTACTTTTGTGTTTTATAAACATCAGCAGAATGTCTATTTTGTATAGACCACTCAAATAAACAAACTGTAAAAAATTCACAACCTATTACATCCCATTATGAAACCATTGAGTCAGTTGAAGATTGGAGACAAAGGCACCATTACCACATTTAAAAACGATGAGCTATTCATTAAGCTGATGGAAATGGGTTGTGTGCCGGGAGAAATGATTAAGGTAGAACAAATTGCCCCATTAGGCGATCCCATTTCCATTTCCGTTGCCGGTTATTCTTTAAGCCTCCGGTTAAATGAAGCGGCAGCCATTATGATTGATAATATCACAAACGAAAAAAAAACACATTCATGAGAATTGGGCTGTACTTTGGCTCTTTTAACCCTATTCATCACGGCCATTTAATTATTGCCAGTCATATTGCCAATCATGGTCCGGTAGATCAGGTTTGGTTGGTAGTAAGCCCACAAAACCCTTTGAAACCTGCACCGGGTTTACTGAACGAATTCCACCGTTTACATTTGGCACGTTTGGCCATTGCAGCAGATGATATGCAACTGAAAGTATCGGATGTGGAATTTGGTTTACCCAAACCCTCTTATACCATTGATACCTTAACTTATTTAAGCGAAAAATATCCGCAACATCAATTTGCTGTGATTATGGGCAGTGATAGTTTTGAAAACATCCACAAATGGAAAAACCATACATTATTAATGCAGCAATATCCCTTATTGGTGTACCTGCGACCCGATCATTCTTTACCCAACCACCTACCCAAAGGAATAACGGTATTAAAAGCACCCATGCTCGATATTTCTGCAACCTATATCCGCAAATTGATTCAGGAGAAAAAAAGCATTCGCTACTTAGTACCGGAACCCGTTCGAATAGAAATTGAGAAAGCCGGATACTATGTAAAGTAAAAAGGGAATAAATTTACATTATAAATTAATTATTTTTTAATCTATTAAACAGTTTTGTCATCATGAAAACAACCAGCCTTCTCGCTCTATCCTGTGCAGTATTATTGTTTGCCTGTGTTAGCCCGAAAAAACTCAGACAGTCGGAAGAAAAATACAATCAACTGAATGGTGCGTATTTAGAACTGCAACAGAAGTACCGCGACTGCCAGGGAAATTTGAGCGCTTCAGACGATGAAATCAAAGGCCTTCAAAATCAAAAAAGTATTCTGGTAGGGCAAATTGGTGACTTAAACAAACAGGTAGATTTTTTGAAACAAAACAATACACAGGTATTGAATCAATTAAAAGATTTGTCGGTTATTTCGGCATCTCAGGCAGAAAGTATTAAAAAATCAATGGATAATATGAGTTCTAAAGACAGTTACATACAACAATTACAAACCACTATTGCACAAAAGGATTCCATGAATATGGCATTGGTGATGAATTTAAAAGGTGTATTAGGTAATTTAGAGGATAGTGATATTAATATTAAAGTTGATAAAGATGTAGTGTACATTGATATTTCTGATAAACTATTGTTTAAAAGCGGCAGCTACGATGTAACCGACCGGGCTAAAGTAGTATTGGGTAAAGTAGCCAAGGTACTCAATAACCAACCCAATATAGAATTTATGGTAGAAGGCAATACAGACAGTATTCCGTTTAGAAACGGATTATTATTAGACAACTGGGATTTAAGTGTAAAACGTGCCACTTCAGTAATACGTATTTTACAAAATAATTATGGCATTGATCCAAAAAGAATTACAGCTGCAGGACGCAGTCAATACGTTCCCGTTGCCTCAAACAATACTCCAGAAGGAAGAGCTGCAAATCGCAGAACCAGAATTATAATTTTACCACAGTTGGACCAATTCTTTAAGTTATTAGAAAAACCAAAAACCAACTAATATCCATCCATACCATAAAAAAGGTTGCTTTATTAAAATGAAGCAGCCTTTTTTTTATGATAGCATCAAGATAAAAAAACACATAAAATAAAAAAAACAGCAAAAGTAACACAATAAAATAAATTAATTAGTAAATATATTATATAAAATAAAAATAGTAATCAATATACAAAAAATTTATCCACACTGGTCTGTGTACATCCCTTTTAAACCTGTTAGAAAATCGTTTTTTGGATAAAAACACTGTGCTTAAAAAAAGAATAACTAAGCGTAAAAAAGAGATATACTGAAAATTCAGTGTAATCCACACAAACCATCACCAGTTCATACACTGTGCATAACCTGTTAAACCAAAAAAGTGAATACAGTAAAACAATACAATACACCTGCGTGCATAAACTCTACCAATACAGTAATCACTTATGTTTCACGGTGTGAATAATCTGTGAAAGCATAGGGATAACTAAAGAATAATTAACTTTACACATTGTTGATAAGAAAGTTATCCCGATATACACACCCGTAATAGTAATAGGGTTTTTATAAAAATATATTATTAAAGAATTACTACCCGAGTTATGAACATTGCCGAAGCAAAAGCCAACTTATTATCAAAAGGTTTTTTAGATGTGGATATTGATCTGCACGTAGATTTGTTCCAGGAAATTGAACAACTCAAAAAACACAAAAATGCCATTATACTGGCTCATTATTATCAGGAACCCGATATACAGGATATTGCCGATTATATTGGCGATAGTTTGGGATTGGCCAAACAGGCATCACAAACCGATGCAGCCATTATTTTATTTGCCGGCGTACATTTTATGGCAGAGACCGCCAAAATATTGAATCCAGATAAAAAGGTTTTACTGCCCGATTTAAAAGCCGGTTGTTCGTTGGCCGACAGTGCCCCAACTGAATTATTCAAACAATTTAAAGCCAAACATCCCGATCATGTAGTGATTTCTTACATCAACTGCACCGCCGAAATAAAAGCCCTGAGTGATATTATTTGTACTTCGGGCAATGCTGAAAAAATAATAGAAAGTGTACCCGGAAATACGCCCATCTTATTTGCACCCGACCGTAATCTGGGAGCCTACCTCAATAAAAAAACCGGCCGAAATATGTTGTTATGGAATGGAGCCTGCCAGGTACATGAAATATTTAGTGTAGAAAAAATTACCCGATTAAAAATAAGGCATCCCGAAGCTAAATTATTGGCCCATCCTGAATGTGAAGAATCTGTTTTAGCCATGGCCGATTTTATAGGAAGTACTACCCAATTATTAAAATATAGCCATACCGATAGCGCTCAGTCTTATATTGTAGCCACCGAAACTGGTATCCTGCATCAAATGCAAAAAGATAATCCCGGTAAAGCCTTTATACCGGCGCCGCCCAATAACAATTGTGCTTGCAACGATTGTCCGTATATGAAGCTGAATACACTGGAAAAAGTTTACAATACCTTATTATACGAATTACCTGAAATTACCATGGAAGAGGATTTGCGTATAGCCGCCAAAAAACCTTTAGACCGCATGTTGGCCATTAGTAAAGCTGCGGGATTAATTGGATAAACAGCAATGAAATACCATTATATGCACTTCATAGAGTCAATTCAAGAAAAACCTGAAGGCAGGTGATTCAGCCAATCTCTTGTTCGCCTATTCGTTCTGCAGCAATCAACAAGCAAAGTATGGCCAAATTATATTGTGTTTAGGTAGTGCCTGCCGTGTAACCGGTACGCAGAGGCAGCCCATTTAAAACCTGCAGAGAAGTGTTAGAATCTGCATGCCTGAATATTTTGTGCGCATCCACTACAGTAGCATCACCAACGGCAGGAATGGAAGCTACGGTTTTGGGTTTTGGCAAATAGGCATCTATTAACCGTTGCACTGCCACTGCCAGCGCTACACCTTTTTTCAGCCATTGCATCAATTGGCCTGTGATTTTTTGTTGTAACCCCTTTTGCGGCGGCAGTTGACGGTATATTTTACTGGCAATAGGCGATGCTATTTGCAGCCATGCACTGTACTGCCGCAAGCGGGCAAAAGCCGGATCGGCATAAAACCTTTTTTTATTAATAGAGGTTTTGGTACGCACCATTTGCCGACCGTTGACCACATAAAAGGTAAGGCCATTAAAAGTACCCGAAATATACGTATAGGGAATGGTAGCCATATAATATTGACTTTTTTGTATACAATATACAACAACGCAACCCCCGTTTCCAAATTTTAGAGCAGGTTTTTTGTGAAAAAAATACGGGTATTTATAACAATAAAGAAGACCTAATGTAAGGCAGCTAGATTTGATAGAAATACCTATCAACAGCGTTGCGCAACGCTGTTGAGTTGATGTTGTATGGAAGCAGGATGGATTTGAGGGAGGAGAAAAAAATCCCTAATGGAGTAAAAAATGTATATAAAAAATTTGGTGCATAAAGCTAAAAGGTATATATTTAATCTTAATAGAAAGGGAAAAACAGTAAACCTCTGGGCTGTGTGGGTGAGGACAGCGAAGCTGTATAAAGCTGTTAAAAAAAGGTGTAAAATAATGAACGTATGGGGTTGGCTGGCTTTACGAAAGCGTTTAAAAATGTATGTATATTTCGCGGAACCGTTATAATACCTTGAAAATAAGTATAATAATATTTTTTATTTATAATATAATAACTTCAGAATTATGGTATATTTATGAGTGGTGGCAAGTATAAACTGACATTTCTCAATTAAATAATTTTAATGTTTTCTTATGACAGGCAAAACAATTATACGAAAATTTATTTTGATAGCGCAATTGTAGGAATTTTAGATGTTCTTATGACTGGCAATTCGTTTGGTATTAATACAGTACCTCCGCTTAATGCCACTAATGAACAATTAATTTTATTTGCTAAACAATATTATCAGGAAGTTTTAAAAGGCGCATGGTTGCAAGCGGTTGGTACTTTTTTTATTATACTTTTTGCAATTGCGATTGTTGATTTAACTGTAGTAACCAATACCTTTTCAGTTTGGCTGACCATATTGGATTAATTGATACGTATTATGGTAAGTGTTACTGAAGTTGTTTATTATATAATGGTATAATGGTATTGTACACAGTTCCGGAAACAATACGTAGAACTATTTTGTTAGTGACATTTTAATACTTAAATATTGTATGATTGATAATTAACATATAAAATAGGGCATCTTATTCAGCCATTAAATTAGAAGTAGTTTTGTACCAGCTATATTACTTTTATGAATAAAAAGAAAAGGGGCAGATAGACGAGAAATCAGTCAGTTGTAGTCTGTTATCAATTTTAACAGCGGGGAGAAGGGATTTTATCACTGTTTTGGAGGAAGGTAATGGGAAGGTTGAAAGGAGGGTAGTATTAATTATAAACATCTATTATTTTATTTTAGATATGCAAATAATTGTTCTTAAAATACTGGAGCACCGAAATGCTGAATGTATTGGCATTTATTTTAAAGTAGATACCCGGCTTAACGGAATAGTAAAAAAAATACCAGGTATTAAATGGAGCAGGACACATACCTGCTGGTATTTGCCGCTAAACCGCAACAACTATCAATTAATTATGGACACATTAAGCTGCCATGCTTCTATTAATAATGCAGCTCTAAAAAAATATATCATAGAAGAAAAAGAAACAGGGAACACCACTATGCAACCTGCAGCAAACAAACCCAAAATTACGAGCCAGGCCACATCCATAATAAGCAATGAAAATAATAAAGCAATGGCAATGCTTGTGCAGCAACTAACTTTAAAGGCCTATAGCCCTTCCACCATAAAAACATACCGAAACGAATTTGGCCGGTTGCTGCAAACTATAAAACAAAAGCATGTAGATACATTAACTGCAGATGAGCTACGCCGCTATATGGTTTATACAATAGAAAAAGAGGGAATAAGTGAAAACACAGCTCATAGCAGGCTTAATGCATTAAAATTTTATTTTGAACAGGTGCTGGGCCGTGAAAAGTTTTTTTGGGAAATACCCAGGCCCAAAAAACCCTTACTGCTTCCTAAACTATTAAATGAAAAAGAATTAGGAAGGTTGTTTAATGCACTATCTAATAAAAAACATAAAGCCATGTTATTTACTGCATACAGTGCCGGTTTAAGGGTAAGTGAAATTGTGGAATTAAAGATATCGG
This sequence comes from Hydrotalea sp. AMD, assembly GCF_004100315.1. NCBI lineage: Bacteria > Pseudomonadati > Bacteroidota > Chitinophagia > Chitinophagales > Chitinophagaceae > Hydrotalea > Hydrotalea sp. AMD. The sequence goes on from NZ_SCKY01000048.1 coordinate 6,304, forward strand.
ATATAGACAGTAGCCGTATGCAAATTTTTGTGCGGCGAGCAAAGGGCAAAAAAGACAGGTATGTAAACCTAAGCCCTGTATTATTGGATATATTAAGAAAATACCTTAGTGAGTACAGGCCGCAGCCAAAAGAATACTTGTTTGAATCTGAACAAACCAATACCGCCTACCCCACCCGTACGGTGCAGCAAATATTTAATAATGCCAAAACCAAGGCGGGCATTAAAAAAGAGGTAGGTGTGCATAGTTTACGGCACAGTTTTGCCACACACCTGCTTGATAAAGGAACGGATATACGTTATATAAAGGATCTACTGGGGCATTTTGACATAAAGACAACGGAACGGTATTTACACGTAAGCAAACGAAATTTGGTAAACATTAGTAGCCCATTGGATGATTTAATGAAAAAAGAAAGCATAGAATGGTAAAACCGCTGTGCGGGGGCGACAATTTGATTTTGATAACAGTAAAGCATTGATTTTAAGCAATCTATAAGGAGTAATAGCGATAAACAGTAAAATTTTGTTTTACAAAAAGAGCCGAGTGGATTGTCCTAACGAAAATTGAAATTGTATAATGTTAAGTAGTTGGCTATCAAGGTGTGTTTTTTTAGGAAAGTAGCGTATTATAGCATATATTTATGTGTTGCCTGCAATACGGCTGACAATCCTAAACCAAAACATCGTGACAAATATTGAATATCTGCAAGACTTCATTGGAACTGCAATCAAACATTTGGAAGAGGTTCGGACAAACGGAGTAAAAAAAGAAATTTCCTTCACTATAAACTGTTCAGACCTCGAAGACTTCAATTATGTTGACATTCGGCAATCAGCGAAATTCAAGTCCATTTTTGACCAACTTATCAGTGCAAGTGGACCGTCGTTGTACTGGTTTGAAATTGTCTCTGAAACTGATACAAAAAAAGTGATAGAGGCACTTAATAATTACAAAGCTTCTGAAAGACCAAAGGCAACGCCAGCATTAAAGTCGAACATAAATTATAATTCAAAAGTTTTGTATGTGGGAAAAGTAAAGGGGACTTTCTGGGGGCGATTAATTCAGCACTTAGGCTTTTTCAAAGTGAATGCAACTCAAGGCTTGCAATTGTTTTACTGGGCAAAAGACTTGTCGATTGAGTTGAAAGTAAATGTCCTGGAGTTCGACAATAATATGGCGGACATCATGCCAATTATCGAATATGCTTTTGCAAAGAGACTTCAACCGCTTATTGGAAAACACAAGTAATAATGTACTGCAGGCAACAGCGGTTTGGCGTCAGTGGGGCTGGACGAATGAACCATCAGCTATTTGCATTTATTAGCAGTTGTTTCAGCACGACGTTCAACATTGAGCTTAAGTTCTTAAATTCATCATCATTAATTCTAATCAGCTTCGGTTATCGGCTGGACGAATATAAACTCCCCACCGAACGCCAAGCCGATGGACGTTA
>NZ_SCKY01000083.1:0-1573 GCF_004100315.1 Hydrotalea sp. AMD
TCATCATTGGTTGAGTGTAGCGGATGCTACAAAAAAGCAGGGCGTAGGCACAGCCATACGCCCAGTGAATTCGTTTATTTTTTCAGCTATGTGGTTTTAAAAGCATCTCGGCGTATGTTTTCAACTACGCCGATTTTTTTATGTAGCATTTGCTACGGGAAATCATTATTTAAAAGTAGAATTGTAGATGTAGCAAAAGCTATAAATTTATAAACGTAACTCGGCGTATGTTTTCAACTACGCCGAATTTTTATGTAGCATTTGCTACGGGAAATCATTTTTTCATCATTGGTTGAGTGTAGCGGATGCTGCAAAAAAGCAGGGCGTAGGCACAGCCATACGCCCAGTGAATTCGTTTATTTTTTCAGCTATGTGGTTTTAAAAGCATCTCGGCGTATGTTTTCAACTACGCCGATTTTTTTTGTAGCATCCGCTACGATTATTCAGTTAATATTTAAAACAGCTGTTTAATCTGAATTCATATAAAATTAACTTTTATTAATCCTTGTCTGCCAATATAATCTCTTGCACTGCTCAGTAAATAATCCTCTGCATTTTCAACTAACCCTGCATTAACTGGATTTTGATGTATGTAGGATAATTTTGTAGTGTACATGTCTTTAATATGTGGATCCATATATATCGCATTATTTTCATGTGTCCAAAGTTGATAATTAGTATTTCTTACATGTTGTTGCGCTGCATGTTTAAATTGAAATAACATCCAGATTCGTCTGCTTTCTACCTCTTCTTGTATTGAATGAAGAATTTGCTTACTGGTGTGGCGTTTAAAATCCCGGATAGTATTTGATAGTGTGTTATTGGAACTGGATAATATGCAATGCACATGATTGCTCATTATACACCAGGCATGTACATTTAAACATTTTTGTTCGATGCAGAAATTTAAAGAATCAATTACTATATCGCAATACCTTTTTCTGGTAAATACATCTACCCAGGCAACTACTTGAAAGGTTACAAAATAAACGCCACTTTGGTCTTTTATTACATAACTATCAGGCATAAATAATAAATGTTTTATTAAAATTACATTATTGTTGTATTATTCTATTTACACTATAATAGCAGTATTATTTGTACAAGTTAAGCCGTAACTCGGCGTATGTTTTCAACTACGCCGATTTTTTTTGTAGCATTGGCTATGGATAATCATTTTTTAAAAGCAGAATTGTAGATGTAGCAAAAGCTACAAATTTATAAACGTAACTCGGCGTATGTTTTCAACTACGCCGAATTTTTTATGTAGCATTTGCTACGGATAATCATTATTTAAAAGCAGAATTATAGATGTAGCAAAAGCTATAAATTTATAAACGTAACTCGGCGTATGTTTTCAACTACGCCGTTTTTTATGTAGCATTTGCTACGGGAAATCATTTTTTCATCATTGGTTGAGTGTAGCGGATGCTACAAAAAAGCAGGGCGTAGGCACAGCCATACGCCCAGAGAATATTTGTAAGTCTGAATTATTTTTAAACGTAACTCGGCGTATGTTTTCAACTACGCCGATTTTTTATGTAGCATTGGCTATGGGAAATCATTTTTTCAT
>NZ_SCKY01000084.1:0-1530 GCF_004100315.1 Hydrotalea sp. AMD
CAAAACGTTATAGGCAACCTTTATGACACTACTCGACCAATTTAAAAATGATTTTAAAACAGTGTTTCCAAATGACTTGGTTGACGCACTCATAGACAGCTATGTAGAAATTAAAACCAATTTCATTTTGGAGAAATGGGAACCTTCAGAATTGAACGGTGGTAAATTTGTTGAGGCAACAATACGAATGATACAATTTACTTGTTTCAGTGGGACATACACTCCTATTGGAACTTCAATAAGAAATACATTCGCTGAATTGCAAAGAATTGAATCGAGTTCTACAACAAACCATGACTCTTACCGACTACATATTCCTAGATGTTTAGGAGCAATTTATAATATCCGAAATAGACGTGGTGTTGGACATTTAAGTGGAGATATAAATGCAAATAAAGCCGATGCTCTAATAATTATAACAATTGCTGAATGGATATTGGCTGAGCTTTACAGGTTGAATTATCAAATCACTCTTCCTCAAGCTCAATCTCTTGTTAATACTCTTGTAACCAGAAAACTTGAGCTAGTGTTTGAAATAAACGGATTAAAAAGAATACTCAATCCAAAGCTTCAAATTAAGGACAAAGTATTACTTCTTTTATATGCCGAAAATGACCAGTACTCTACTATTGACAATTTATGTGTTAACCTGAAATACAGCAATAAAACTTATTTGAAAAATAAACTCTTAAAAGAACTTGACAAATTAGAGTTTATCGAACTTACAGCTGACGAGAAGGTGTATTTACTTCCGCCAGGCAGCAAATATGTTGAAGACAATTATGAAAATTGGAAACCTAAAAACTAAACTAACATGTCAGACATTGCAAGAGTAAATTTAAAAATCGGGCAAATTGAAATTTCAATTGAAGGTCCTGCTGAATTTGTATCAAATCAATATGATAAAGTTGAAGCCCATTTAAAAACGTATTCTGAAATTTCAGTAAAACTACCAGTTGACAAGCTAACTAATCAGACAGAAACATCAGATACGACAGAAACACAGGAGACAGCAGCAAATGGTAATTCTGTTCCTGAAACCTTTGGTGAATGGTTAAGCAAAATTCCCAAAGGGACAAGTGACACATCAAAAGCAATTTTAGCTGGGTACTTCATACAAATAACATCACCGTCAAAAAACTTTAGAGTAAGGGATGTTACTAAAATTTTGAAAGGCCACGGAATAAAACTATCTAATCCAAGCAACTTGTTAAAAAACGCAGTTGATTCTAAAAAAATATTTCAGGTTTCGAAAACAGGAACTGAAGCCCACTATAAATTACAACGAGAAGCACAAGATGAAATGAATCAGCTTTTGGGGTGACAAATAAGGCTGCCTATAACAAAAGTATTTGCAAAAGCAGGGCTGGACATTGTAACATCAACTATGTGCAAGCATCAGCAGCAGTTCAGGCTCGACGTTCAATTTCCAGCTTTAGTTCTTAACTTCAACAACATATTTTCAATTGGGCATTTGTACCTGGCTGGACAATTAATGAATCCCCTGCCTTCGCAAATACCTGTTCGTTG
>NZ_SCKY01000049.1:0-5450 GCF_004100315.1 Hydrotalea sp. AMD
TTTGTAGCAAGAGATGATGGTTTCTGGCAATACAGAGATTACTTTCAATTAACAGATGCAAAGAAATTAGAACTATTCTGGGGTTGGGGATTATGGGGAAATGTTCAGGATCGTAACAAATTCGTCTTCACAACACGAATAAAAAATACAGGTGACTTCTAAAAAGAAAAGGGGCATATGCCCCCTTTTTATTACCCTTTTATTTCTACTAATCCTCTATTATACATTTCAATAATAACTTCATATCGATATGCATTCAATAACTGACGCATTAAACAAGGACAAAATGGTTCATTATCTATAGGACCCAAACATCCACAAGCGTTCATAGTTGGGTATGAAAAGAAATCTTCATGAAAGGAAGGAATTTTTTGTGTTGTTCTACCAATCATAGATTGTAGAAAGTCATTACCTTCTATAGTTCTTTTAATAAAACATTCCATTAACTCTGGTGTTAATTTATTAAAAGCTTGGTTTTCATTTACTCTTAATAAACGATTAGCATCTCGTAATGCAAGTAATTCATTATATGTATATTCAACTTTCATTATTTTTGACCTAATTCCCAAACTTGTTCGATAATCGTCATACTAACTTGATCAGGATGAAATGGTGAATAATCACAATTGTCAATAATAACAGGTTCCCATGGAATAGACCATAAATCATATTCATTACGAATATGTCTTCCTAGAGTATGATGAAACTTAATCAATTCCTCTTTTTCCAATTCAAAAAATTCAGAATCGTTTTTTAATTGTTCATATAGTTTCTGTATGATTTCTTTTATTTGTTCATTCATATATTTTTCCAATCATCTCTTCCAATTTATCAAAGAAACTATGAATATCAGAATCATCTGGTTCTTCTAATAAATTAAAATGTTCTTTAATTTCAATTGCACATACTAATGCACCATCACTAATATCTGATAATTCTGTCTCATTTTCAACACTTTTACATATCTTGAGACATTCTTGTACAACTAAATATGCAAACTTATTCCACAACTCTGATTCGAAATTTTTATATTCCATAATCATAGCCATTTGAGCTTCGTTAACAGCTTGTGATGCTAAAGTTGCAACTAACTCATTATTAATTTTTGTAAGATTTTGTGTCATAATCGAATGCCTTTTTTAGTCTATCTAACATAAACCAATTATGTGATGCAGCTGCATATCTAATCAATTTATTTTTAAATACTTTCCCCTTCATAAATTGAGCTTGTGATTTCTTTACTCGAGTAGGATTATAATGTGCAGGACCTTCTACTAATAACCAATTATAAGTAACGTTTGAAATGAAGTGTAATCTCCATAGTACTATTCCATTTTTATATTGAACAAAAGCATATACTTCGTCTTTGTCATCAATCTTAAATTTCAGTGTTTTTTTCATTTTTATTCCCCTAATTTGTTTAATTAGTAATATCAGGTTTATTAATTTTAATAAAATTATATTCAGGTTTGATGTCTTTCAAGAATACAATTGAATTATTTGAATCTAATAAATTAATACATGGTTTATTCATAATAATACCAGCATATACAACTCTTGCACTATCTCCTTGTTTATACATCCAATAATATTCACCTTCTTCTAAAACTATCGGATTTATTAATCCTACATTTATTTGCCAATCCATAAATTTATCATTCCAATCTTCATCCGATTTATTAGAACTAAGAAGACCAAATGCATTATTCAATAATTTTTTTAATCTATCAATTTCTGATTCCAATTTTTTAATAGATGCTTGTTGTATTAGGTATTCAGATTCAATATCTATCAATTGATCATATTCTTTATCGCTGATATGTACACTCATAAAAGTACTCCTATAATTTTTATCATTTATTATATTATACTTTGTTATCTTTGTCAAGTAAGGAAAAAATATAAATATATGATATGCCTATTTTAATGTCTATGCTGAATTTATATAAGTTTCATTCACAACCACAAAATCTTGATCATTATAATGATCAAGATTCTATAATACCAAATTTGGCATTAAAAAAATCTTTGTATAATAGAGGTAGATCTCCTGATTTGGAACCTGTTATTTTAAAAGACACAAAATGTGCTTTTGATTATGCAAGAAAAGTGATTAGGGATAGATGGCCTGAAGCAGAACCTCGTATTATGAAGGATCCATATGCTGCATTAGGATATGCAGAAACAATACTTAAAGATAGATGGTATGAAGCTGAACCTTATATTAAACAAGATGATTATGCTTGGGATATATATCAACAAAATTTTGGATTAAAATAATGATTAATTTATACGACTATTACTCACAACCGCAAGAATTACATGAATACAAAAATCGAATGTATCTTGTTCCTATGTTTGCCTTCGAAGAAATTAAACAAGGAAATAAAGATCCTAAATTACCAGAAACAATAAAAAAAGATCCAGAATTTGCAGTTTTATATGCAGCTACTATTATTCATGGGAGATGGCCAGAAGCAGAACCATTCATTATGAAAGATCCACACTTCGCCAGATATTACGCTACAGATATTATTAAAGATAGATGGCCCGAAGCAGAACCCTACATTCAACAAGATAGTCAACAATGGCTTCTATATAAACACTGGTTTAAATTCTAAAAAACCTATATAATCACAATTAAAATTTTTGAAAAAAAAATTTTAAAATCACGTTTCCATATACCACGGTTATATACTGCATAAAAATAAAATTTTTATTTTTTCAAAAAATCCTATAGTGGCCAAGAAAAATTTTGTAGATGCGTTTAAACCAAATTTTTTATTTTTCAAAAATCCTATAATGGCCAAGAAAAATTTTGTAGATGCGTTTAAACCAAATTTTTTATTTTTCAAAAATCCTATAATGGCCAAGAAAAATTTTGTAGATGTTAAGTACCAGATCATGTTTTTGACCATCGATGTTTTTAGGGTGTTCCACCATGTTATTATACAGAACATTTTTGGAGAAGTCAACAGGTCAGTTCTTAATAGGGACACAAAAAAAGGTCAACTGGACTAGCCAGTTGACCTTCTTAATTTAATCTAGGACATCCTTGTCCTGTTGACAATTACTTACTGTTGACAAACCCAGATTTCTTTTTCATGTTCTGGTAATATGTTGCTGCCCCAGCTTTAGTCAGACCAGCTTCTGTCATCAATCTTGATATGGTTATTGACCTAACAGGACAGCCCATGTTCATCTTGACCATTTCTTCATCCCATATTGTTCTGCCCACATCAGCTTTTGTTACACTGTTATGACCACTCAACAACTTACCATTTGTTGGACTGGCCTGTTGACTTTGTTTACTGGCCAACAACTTGATCATTTCGATCAACTGGGATTTGTCCATGTTTTCCAACATGGCATCACCATCTTCTTGTTTGTCCAGTTGACCATCTTGTTCTTGACCATCTTCTTGTTTGTCCAGTTGATCTTCAGGTTGACCATCTTGTTCTTGATTGACCTGTTGATCTTCTTGAACTTGACCTTCTTGGTCAACAACCACTGTTTCGTCCTGACCAACGTTGTCTTCATTTTTTGGTTGGTCATCAACTTTGTCCAACAACTCACCAACAAGTGGTTGTTGGTCTGTTGTTTGGACATTGTCCAGTTCAGTTGAAATAACTGGTTGTTGTTTAGTTTGGCCACGTTTGTTTGATTTTGAAGTTGACATGATAATCACCAATTAGTTAGTTAAGAAAGAAATTATATTATACACTTTTAAAAACATTTATCAACTGGTTAATTTTAAAATGACCATTTGAAAAAATTAATGTGGACATAATAAAAATGTGTGTGTGTTGTTAAATGTTGAGATAAATTATACAGAAATTAATTTAATAATCAACTGGAATGACCGGTTAGTTTTTAACATATATTATATAAGTGTCATACAATAATTTGGATTAAAAGTCAACTGGATAGACCAGTTGAATAGATTATAAAAATATGTATAATATATTATGAAGTCTGACAAAGATGGCCCCTCTACAAAATTGGTCTAGCTGTGTCAACAGGACATAACCTGTTGAACGGAGTACGCCACTCTAGTGGTCTTGAGTCATGTCCATATTTGCTTGATCTCAAATTATGAAAATATTATACCCTAATTAGAAATAAAATCAACTGGGAATCCCAGTTGATTTTGACCATCTGTTTGATGTATAATATAATGTTCTATAGGGAAACTTTATGTGGTCAAATCATGTTCTGTTCAATCAACAGGACATCCATGTCCTATTAATTACAGTTTATTTCTTATTAACAAAACCAGCTTTCTTTTTCATGTTCTGGTAATAAGTACTAGCACCAGCTTTAGTTAAGTTGGCCTCAGTCATTAATCTTTTAATGGTTGTTGCTCTTATTGGACATTGACCATTCATAGATACAACTTCTTCATTCCAAATGGTACGACCAAGATCAGCTTTTGTATTATGATTAATGGTTAGGATTGGATCAACAATTGGTTTTTCATTTAGACCAAGAAAATCTAATTGTTGATCAAGAGTTGAATTTGATTGTGTGTTTGAGTTTGAAGTGTTCATAATATAATCTCATTTGTTTGTTAAGAAAGAAACTATATTATACAAGAAGAAGATTAATAATCAACTGGTTAAAATAGAAGTGGAATGTCCAACTATGTTTACTAGTAACCACATAGTGGTTCTAGATAGTATGATCTAGTGGACATCCCAACTCAATTCTAATAATCAATTTTAAGTGGGAACTGGTACTGTTTCTTGGATAAGAACATATGTATCAGATTCATCTGCATCGATACCAAATACTGCTATAAGATTATTTTTATGTTTGATAGCAAAATCACGTTGATTTGGAAATGCATCGTTAATGGCCCAATCTAACGTTGGATTAGATATAAAGATCCAACTAGAATCGAAGCTTGGACATTTGTTTGTTTCGTGAGTAGTAATATGTTGTAATACAGATAATAGTTGAGGAACACTGTTGACACAAGTATCACAAGATCTGATATATGCAACATAGTTGACTGTATCATAATGATATGATACACTATATAGACCATACGTTCTACTTTGATTAGTTTTTGTACTCATATGTTTCTCCCAATTGATTTATTATATGATTAATGTATAATAATCATATAATAAATCAATTGGGCAAAATTAATTGCCCAATTTGTTTACTAGTAGAGTTATCTAGCACCAAGTATCATATGTAATAGGATATTGACTCATGAAGGCTTCTAGTGCTAGTTCTTTTGTGACACCGATGGCATAAACAGTTTCTTCACCTTCGATAAGATACTTACCATCTTCAAGTAACTTATCGATAATGTCTTTGTTCTCAGCTATGATGATATCATTCATCATATAACTAAGACGTTGTTCTGGTAATGCTTCTAACCAATCTTCAAGTTGATCATCATCTCTTTCATCACAAGGTTGAGAAGCAAAGTTAACTGC
>NZ_SCKY01000050.1:0-1493 GCF_004100315.1 Hydrotalea sp. AMD
TTCTCTCTTATTGATTTAAAATTATATTATACTACTTTTTAATCAAAAATCAATTGGGCAAGAATTTATAGGACATAACTACAGACACGTTTAGTAGTCAAGTTGACAATAGCAAAGTCCCAACCATCTTCGATGTAATCATTCCAGATTCTGTCTGGTAAGTTTCTTAAGAATTGAACACATTCATCATATGTTCCATTAAATAATGGTTTGTCACTATTATTAAGACAACCATCATATTCCAATTCTACTTGATGATCTTTTGTTTTTGGATGAACAGTTTTAACGCCCATGTTTCATATCCTGTTTCAGAAGGGCAATCTCATTTAATTGAGCATGATATTTACACAATCTAGGATAACCAGTTTTGGTATTAATCTTAATCCAGTTATCGATCATCCACTGTTCCAATCTTTTATGTTTAAGATAGAACTTAGCTGTTAATGAACCACCTTTTGCATCACCACCAGCAAAACCAATACCATTATGTTTGGTAGTTGAGTTAGAAGATTGTTCATCTTTGGTCTGTCTCTCAAACAGGGAGATAAGAGCTTTACCGACCACGTGTTGAACCATTTCAGGTTGTTTTGGATTTTGGATTAGATCTCTTAAAGAGTCTCTTGTTACTAAGGTTGTCATAACTGTTCTCTCTTTTTTATTAACTTGAATATATTATACAAAAATTAATAAAAAGAAAACTGGACAATTAAAATAAATTGCCCAGTTGATTTTAAAGAAAAAAGTGAAATATAATTATATTCCACTTTTATCCACCTACCTTATTCAATAACTTGAATTGTTGATGTATCAATCAATGCCAGAATAGTTGGATCATTAATCAGATCTTGCATACCTTGGCTGACCAATTTTTGTTCAGCAATCTGACCACGAACTTGACGTTCTTTTGAACCAACATTTCGTAGGTCATTATTGATCTGAGTCAGGATGGCTGTAATTTGTGCCTTCTGACTCATCAGATCGTTGTATTGTTCCAGATCTGATTCAGAGATCTGGAACTCACCATAGATGCTGCCACTCGTTTCTTTGTTGTAGTGGTCGTTGCTGGTATTGGATTTGATTTTGGTATTGATTTTGTATTGAACATGTTTTTGTTCAATCTTCAATTGGTAACTGTCTTTACCAATTGAAGTAAACAAAGTGAAGATGCCGTTATTGACTTCACCTTCGATGTTCATGATTTCGACATATTGTTTTGCTTGATCCAGAATTGAATCTGTAACAGCTTTGATCTTGACATTCAAGTCCTTAATAATGGCTTGGTTACTAGTACGCTGTTTGTTCAAACCAGTTTCATATCTGGAAATGAACACATTGACCACATCATCGATACCAACAGTAATGTTAGTATTGATTTGTGACAAAGCTGATACGTTTGATGATGTTTCTACTAATTGGTTCATGATATTCACCTATTTGTTTATTAAGAAAGAAATTATATTATACTACTATTTTTTAAAAAGTAAATTGGGTAA
>NZ_SCKY01000085.1:0-1487 GCF_004100315.1 Hydrotalea sp. AMD
TCAGTGGATTTTCTACTTACCTTTTGTGCTTCTCTTTTTTCGTAATCGGTTAAATATTTCATTACACTTGAAAGTGTAAAGTATTCTTTTTCGACTGTTTCCCCATTGTACAACTTTTGAAAAATGTATTCATCCGGTTTTGGTATTCCTTTGCAAGCCCCATACCAGTGTCCGTCAATTAACCCGGCGTAAACTTTAGGCGCATGTGCCCGGAATGTCTGCCACTCTTTCTCTAATTTAAAATCGCCGTATCTTTTTGATTGGGGTATTTTTGAACAGTCAAATTTCGGCGTCACTGTAATTGAATCTGTGTCTGTGTACAAAACTTCAGACGCGCCCCCGGCGTATATCGCATCGAACAATTTAATACGCGCCCCAGCCGTAATCCATGCCGCAATGTGAGGGGCGCATATCATATTTTCGTTTTCCTCAACAATAAATCCGTAACGCTCCCCCAATGCTTCAAGCGGAGTCCATCCGGTCAAATTGTCGTCTAATTCGGTTTCAGTGCAAACAACACGCCTAATCCGCATCATTCCGAATTTGCCGTATAGAGAATTTTGAGTGCCTTTAACCACCGTTTCAGTTGCAGTGCCTTTGTAATGTGTGCGGAGTGTTTCGCATGTGGTTACAAAGTCATTGAAAGGAAAAATTAAATCTTCAAATTCAAGACCATAAACCGGGGTTATTTTGTAGCCAATTGATAAAGCAAATTTTAATTCAATGCTAGTGCATACTGTTCTAAATTTTCCTTTTGGGTATCTACTTTGCTTTACTGGCAAAGGCCAGTTAGAAAACGATTTAAAATTGTTGTGACATGGTTCCCCGCGCCAAGGTAAAACAGGAACTAACAAACCTTGAGGGGTTTCAACATCCACACACCAAAACGAAGGCGCGTCTAAATTGAAATCCTCTTTTCTTACAATCGAGGGCGGGCCTCCCGGAATACCTTGTTTCATTACGGCCGGGTAACAAGAATTCAAATCAAATGTTTTTGCGTTTTTAACCGGGCCTGTAAACAATGGGGCCACATAACCGCCCGAATAACAATGCCTAAAAAAGTTTTCGTAATGCCTTGAACTAGGCTGTACAGGGGTTTTAATTGTTGTTTGCCATGCTTTCATTGCGCTAGATGCCATTGTCCATTTTGCCGGGGTTCCCCAAATTTCTGAAAACTTTTTGCGAAAGTTATAAACAGCAACGGCTAACCCTATCGCATCATTAACCGCATATTCAATATGTTCAGGGTTTTCAGGATTAAAATTTTCAATGTCAATGCTTTTCTTTTCGTATTCGGGAGCAAACTCTTTTGTAAACTTTTTTAATGACATTGGATAAAGTAAAAATGAATCTCGCATTGTTACCGCTTCACATTCAACACTCATAATCTTTGTATCAGTTGCCAATGATATAAAAAGATTTTTTCCGTTTTCATCCAGCCACGGCAACAAATAACGCCAATCATAATTCGCGTTATGTGCTACCCA